>JASFJM010000209.1:0-4692 GCA_050122055.1 Gammaproteobacteria bacterium
TTCCACTTCCGCCAGATCGTTCAGCAAGGGCGAGACCTGCACGCCATCGAGAGATTGTTTCAGGGTCAACACCGGTACGTCGCTGCTGCCGTCCAGCACCATCCGGCCCTGGACGCTGCCTTCATAGAGATCGGATCGCAACGGATCAAGGATGAGTTTGCCGTCGCGGATCACCGCCCTGGCCTTGATGCCGGTCAGGGTCAGACCGGAGACCTTGACCTGGCCGATATCCAGGCTGGCGTCCACGTCCTTGCCGCGCAGATCGGCGCTGTTGATCTGTGCGTCCCCGGTCTCGGCTGGCGCCGGCGCCTCTTCTTCCGTCGCCGGCGGCAGATAACGATCCAGGTCGATGGCATCCACCTTGAGCGTGGCGCGGGCCACCTGGGGCGTGCCCTCGGCGAGGGAGGCCTGGCCGCTCAGGGCCGTGTCGTCCAGCCGCGCCTTGAAATTGTCCAGGGAGAACTTGTTGCCCGCCATGGCGAAATCGCCGGAGACGGCTGCCCGGGTCAGCACCTCCGGATCGGCGGTCACGGGCTCCTCCAGGGCCAGGGTCTTGAGCAGCTTCCGCGGCGAGAACTCCGCCACCTCGAGCCGGCCGCTGATCTCCGGCGCATCCATGATCTTCGTGCCCTTCGCCTGCAGCGACAGATCCATCCCGGCGATGGATACCCGCATGCCGTCGAGCGCCAGCGTCTGTGCCTCCTGGTCCACCTGCAGCGCGTCCGCGGACAACTCGGCGCTCTGGCTGCCACCCGGCAGCTCCTCGCCGGTAAGACTCGCTTTCACCAGCAGGGCCGCCAGACCTAGCTTGGGGCCATCCATCCGGGCCCGGCCGCTGATATCCAGCTCGACGTCCATGACCGGTTCGCCGAGGCGGGCAGTCAGGCGCCCCTGGATCGGCGACTCCTGACCGGGCACCAGCTGCTCGATCTCGAAAGCCGGTATCTGGCCCTCCACCGGTCTGCCTTCCTTCGGCACCATGGAGAAACTGGCGTCCTTCAAACGCAGGCCGCCGATCCGGGGCGACTTGGGATCGGTGGCGATCTCGCCGGCAGTGAAACTGTCGATGCTGAGGCTGACGTCGCCGTCGGCGCCACCGCGCATGGATACCTCGGTGTCGCTGATCTCTGCGCCATCGATGGTCAGGGCCTCGGCTGCGCCGGCGATACGGCCGGTGGCGATCTTGCCGAGCTTGACGGTGACCGCGCCGGTGTCGGTGCTCTCGTAAGCGAGGTCCGCCGCCTCGATGCGGATACCGTCCAGATCCAGGGCCGGACCGTCCAGGGCGATGGCGCCGGTGCTGAACTCGCCGAGCTGGGCCTCGAGGCCCATGTTGTCCACTTTGTCCTGGATCGAAACCTGGGCGTCACGCACGCGGATGCCGCCTACCTGCTTGAGGTCGAATGCCGGGCCCGCGTCTTCCTCGGCCGGCGGCGCTTCCTCCTCGTCGGCGACCAGGCTGTCCCAGTTGGAACCGCTGGCATCCCGGACCAGGTTCAGACGCAATCCGTCCAGCCGGACTTCGCTCACCTCGATCCGGCGGCTAAACAACGGCATCAGCTTGACGCCCACCGAGGCATCCTCGACGGCCAGCATCGGCGCTTCGCCATAAGCCGGATCATTGCTGAGGCTGGTCCGCCCGATGCTGACCCCCAGCCAGGGGATGACCGACAGCTTGAGATCGCCCTCGATAGTCAGCTCCCGGCCGGTCTGTTCGCGCACGGCGTCGGCGATCTGGCCGCGAAAATCGTTGGGATCGAAAAACCGCGGCAGCAGGACGGCCGCGAGGATGACGAGGATCAGGATCAATCCGATCAGCCACCCAAGTATCTTTAGCGTCGATTTCATCACGGGTTTCCTCTTCGTGTCTGCGAGCCGCCGCGCACGGAATCCGGTCTGGCCAAATTGGCCGGTTGCCTTCCCTAATTATATGGGAGCCGCGTGACGCTTCAGAGGCGGGCCGCCAGGGAGGCGAATCCGCACTGGATACCGTCTGCGGCGGGGCGGCAATCGTCGGGCCAGCCGTACTGCTTCCAATAGTCCAGCAGACCGAGCCGCTTGGCCAATTCTGCGAACTCCGGCAGGCGCCGCATAGCGGCGGCCTCCGGCAGCCACATGGTGCTCAGGTCCACGGCCGCGGGCTCCGGGAGGGCGAGAGCGATCTCCAGCGCCTTCTCGGGCCGGCCCAGGAACAGATTCACTCCGAACCGCCCGTCGGCCGGCAACCCGTCCGCCTCCATGACCGCCTCCAGTTCCGGCCAGCGACTCCGGTCCCGGGAGACGGCGATGATGGCGTCGATAAAGGCGTCGCTGGGCCCTTCCGCGCCCTTCGATTGCTCGAGCAGTTGCCGGAATGTCTCCAGGTCCCCGGCGCGAACCGCCGCGATCATCTCCACGTCGCTGCCGGTGCGGCTGACATCCAGCCCGAGATCCACCGCCGTCTGACGGTAGGAAAGCGCCTTTTCGTCATATCCCAGCGTCATGTAGGTGGCCGCCATATTGCTGTTGACCACCGGCGAGGTGGGGTCCAGCTCCAGGGCTGCCCGGGCCTGCTCCATGGCAGCCTCTAGCCGGCCTGTCCGCCGCAGCAGCAGGGAATACCACTGCCGGCTGGTGGCGTCGTTGGGGTCCATGGAGGTGGCAAAAAAGAACCCGGCTTCGGCGTCGGTCCAGCGGCCTGCCGCGCTGTCGATCTCCGCCAGTACCGCATGAGCCTCGGCCAGATTCGGGTCCCGGGCCAGGGCCTGACGGGCAGCCGCCGCCGCCTTTTCACTGGAGGGCCCCAGTTCTGCACCCGAATAGCCCGGCAGGACCACGTAGGCGGCCGCCAGCCCCGCATAGGCCCTGGCAAACTCCGGATCCAGGGCCAGGGCCTGATCCAGCAGTTCTATGCTTCGCCGGATGGGCCCCTCTCCACGCCGTTTCCACTGGTGCCGGGCCTGGAGATAGAGCTGGTAGGCCTCCACGTTTTCGGTCGGTGGCGTCGCCCGGACGACCGTCTCCGGGGACGCCTCACCGCTCAGCTCGCCTTGCAGCGCTTTGACGATTTCTGCGGAGATGTCGTCCTGTACGGCGAAGATGTCCGCTAATTCCCGGTCATACGTGTTGGACCACATGTGGTAACCGGTCTTGGCATCGATCAGCTGGGCGGTGATCCGGACCCGGTCGCCGGACTGGCGCACGCTGCCCTCGAGCACGGTCTCCACGCCAAGCTCCCGGGCCACCTGGCGGATGTCTACGTTGCGGTCCTTGTAGGCGAAGGATGAAGTCCTCGCCGCGACGCGCAGACCCGGGACCCGGGCCAGCAGGTTGAGCAACTCCTCGGACATGCCGTCGCTGAAATAGTCGTCGCTGCCGTCCTGGCTGAGATTCGCAAACGGCAGCACCGCGATGGAATCCCGGGGGCCGGCTTCGGGCCCGGAGGAACCGGAACCGGGCAGGAATCCGGGCAGGAATCCAGGCAGCAACAGATAACCCAGACCGGCCATGGCCGCCGCCAGCAGCAACAGATAGGCCAGCCGCTCGAACGCCGGGATCCCCTTGGCGCGATGGGCCAGGGGCTCGGTCCGCTCGATCCCCTGGGGTCCGATGTCGAATACCCAGGCGAAGACCATGGCGATGGGGAAACCCAGGATCAGCAAGGCGATGACGAAGGTGACCGTCCAGTCCGGCAGCTGCAGGGCCGGGAACACCACGTCCGCCACCTCGGCCATCACCCAGGCCACGATCCCGTAGATGCCGGCGACCCGGAATACCCGTCTCCGGCTCAGTTCGCCGAGGAGGGTGCGCATATCAGCCCCTCCCCTGCGCGCGCTTAGTCCCTACGCAAGGTGATACCGCCGTTGAGGGTCTTGATGCGGATGCGCGCGTCGCCGTCTCCCTGGGTAAAGCGCAGGTCCCGGCCCGGCGTGTATTTGCTGGTCCGCACCGGCTCCGGCCCGAATGAGTTGTCGATCGAGCCATTGAACGTCTCAATATCGAATTCTGCGTTGACCTCGCCCAGTATATCGAGGCGCAGGTCTCCGTTGATAGCTTCCATGTCCAGCCTGGCGCCGGGCGCAAAGCTGAATGCCAGATCGATGTCACCATTGGTGGTGCGCAGGCGAGACCGCTCCATTTCCCGGCCCTGGACCTCCAGGTTTCCGGTCACGGATTGTGCGACAAGCTCCCCGCGGATATCACTCACCTCACCGTCACCGCTGACGCTGGTCACCGTCACCAGTGCATCCTGGTTGTGCCCGCGGATCCTGAAATCGCCGCTGACGGTCTTGGCCTCGACGTCCTCCTCGAACACATCCAGATCCAGGTCTCCACTCACTGACTGGATGCGCAGGGCGCCCAGAACGTCGCGGACGTCGATGTCGGCGGCGACCGCCGTGACCGTCACCCGGCTGCCGCGGGGCACCATGACCTTGAGATCGGAGCCCTGCACGTTGTCGCTGGAGCGTGGCAGCTCGACCTTTATCAGGGTCCGCTCGCCTCCCGGCTCGAAGATCAGGCCCTTGGATCCCCTGCCGAGTGTACCGGTCAATTCCACCTGCTCACGGTCCCAGCCGGTGACCTCGACCGAGCCGCTGACGTTGGACACTTCCACCTGGCCCCGGGGATGAGCGTCGGCACGCTCGTCGATCTCGGTCCCGGCCCAGGCCAGCGGCACAAAAGCCGTCATGGCCAGCGCTGCAATCATCGTCC
>JASFJM010000210.1:0-4672 GCA_050122055.1 Gammaproteobacteria bacterium
CGCTGCGCTCCAGCACGATCATCTGCGAGCGCGGGATCATGATGTCCCGGACCTGCATCTCCGAGACGTCGAGCACGCCCTCGAGCATCGCCCGTTCCTCGTCGTCGAAGACGTGATCACGGCTGGCCTCGCGGAGGACGTCCAGGAACTGCTCCCGGTCCCGGGGATGGGGAGCGAACACGCGCGTCAGCCACTGCAGCCATCGCGGTCCGGCGGTGGTCGGGCGGGTACTCGGAGGTTGATCGTCGGCCATCTAGGGTGTCGCGTCCTCGGCGCGGGCCGCCGGCGGGGCTGAGCCGGCCCGGGCCCGGTAAGGGTCAGCATACCCGAGACGGTCGAGAATCTGCACCTCCAGCGCCTCCATCTCCCTGGCCTGATCGGCGTCCTGATGATCATGTCCGAGCAGGTGCAGCGTCCCGTGGACCACCATATGGGCCCAGTGGGCCTGTTCCGGCTTGCCCTGTTCGCGGGCCTCCCTGAGCACCACGTCCCGGCATATGACCAGGTCACCGAGCGCTGGCTCGCCCACGTATTCGGGCACCTCCGCGGGGAAGGCCAGTACGTTGGTGGGCCGATCGAGCTGGCGATAACGGTGATTCAGGGCCTGGCTCTCCTCGCGGCCGACCACGCGGACGGCCAGTTCGGCCTCGTCGAGGCCGCCGCGGGCACCGCCGGCCGCCAATTCGGCTGCCGCGTTCACCCAGTCCCGGAACAGGCCGGCCGCGGGCACGTCTTCACCCGGCGCGGCAAGCTGAAGCTCGACCTTGATGTTCACGAACGGTCTTCCGGCCCGCCGTCGGCCCGGTCATAAGCTTCGACGATCCTCTGGACCAGGGGATGCCGGACCACGTCCCGGGAAGTGAAGAAATTGAAAGCCACGCCCGGGACGTCCTCCAGCACCTCGGTGGCATGCCGCAGTCCCGACTGCCGCCCGGAGGGCAGATCGGTCTGTGTGACGTCGCCGGTCACCACCGCCCGGGAACCGAATCCGATCCGGGTCAGGAACATCTTCATCTGGTCGCTGGTCGTGTTCTGCGCCTCGTCGAGGATGACGAAAGACTCGTTGAGGGTCCGGCCGCGCATGAATGCCAGCGGCGCCACTTCGATCACGCTGCGCTCGACCAGGCGCCCGACCCGGTCGAAGCCCAGCATTTCGTAGAGCGCGTCGTACATGGGGCGCAGATAGGGATCCACCTTCTGCGCCAGATCACCGGGCAGGAATCCGAGCCGCTCGCCGGCCTCTACCGCCGGCCGCACCAGCACGATCCGCCGCACCTGGTCGCTGTCCAGGGCCTCCACCGCGCCGGCGACAGCCAGATAGGTCTTGCCGGTACCGGCCGGGCCGATACCGAAGATCAGGTCCTGCTCGCGGATGTTGCGCACGTAGGCGCGCTGGTTGCCCCCGCGGGCGTGGACCCGGCGTCGCGGGGTCTCGAAGTAGATCTCGTTCGCCGACTGGTCAGCGTCGGCGACCATGCCGGACTCCTGCACGGCCATATGCACGCGCTCCGGGCTGATCTCCTCGGAGGCGGCCACCCGGTAAAGCTCGTGCAGGATCGTTGCCGCCCGATCCACCGCTTCGCCGGGGCCGCTGATGTGGAAACGGTTGCCCCGGTTGCCGATGGCGACAGCGAGCCGCTCCTCCAGCTGGTGCACATTCTGGTCGAACTGACCACAGAGATTGGCCAGCCGCGCGTTGTCTGCGGGCTCCAGCTCCAGTTCGATGCTGTTGGCTTCTGCCATCAATCCACGGTCCACTCAGGCCGCACGGGATCGCCCGGCCAGACGTCCGCGAAGTGAATTGGGCAGCGCCTCGGTGATCGTCACGTCCGCGAAGCTGCCGATCAGGGACGGCGGGCCATCGAAATTCACCCAGCGCATGTTCTCGGTCCGGCCGGCCAGCTGGCCGGCGTCCTTCTTCGACCGACGCTCCACCAGCACCCGCTGCACACTGCCCACCATGGCGCGGCTGATGCCCATGGCCTGCTGATTGATGCGGGCCTGCAGCAACTCCAGCCGCCGCTGTTTTACCCCATGATCCACATCGTCCGGCAGCGAGGCAGCCGGCGTCCCCGGTCGCTTGCTGTAGATAAAGCTGAACGACTGGTCGAAGCCCACCTCGGCGATGAGGTCCATGGTGGCCTCGAAATCCCGATCGGTCTCGCCCGGGAAGCCGACGATGAAGTCCGACGAGATACTGATATCGGGGCGCACCTCCCGCAGCCTGCGGAGCTTCTGTTTGTACTCCAGCGCCGTGTGGCCCCGCTTCATCATGGCCAGGACCCGATCCGAGCCGCTCTGCACCGGCAGGTGAAGGAAATTCGCCAGCTCCGGCACATCGGCGTAGGCGTCGATCAGGCTCTGGGAGAATTCCAGCGGATGCGAGGTGGTGAAACGGATACGCTCCACGCCGTCGACCGCCGCCACGAACCGGATCAGGTGGCCGAGATCGCACAGGGTCCCGTCCTCCATGGGGCCACCATAGGCATTGACGTTCTGGCCCAGCAGATTGATCTCCTTGACCCCCTGGGCCGCCAGCCGCACCACCTCGGCGATCACGTCGTCAAAGGGACGGCTGATCTCCTCGCCGCGGGTATAGGGCACGACGCAGAAGCTGCAGTATTTGCTGCAGCCTTCCATGATCGAGACGAAGGCGGTCGGGCCCTCGGCCCGGGGCATCGGCAGGCGGTCGAACTTCTCGATCTCGGGGAAAGAGATGTCCACCACCGGACGGCCGTTGCCGCGCACCTGTTGCAGCATCTCGGGCAGCCGGTGCAGGGTCTGGGGGCCGAAGACCAGATCGACCTGGGGCGCCCGGCGGATCACTGCTTCGCCCTCCTGGCTGGCCACACAGCCGCCGACGCCGATCACGATCTCAGGCCGGGCCTGTTTAAGCATCTTCCAGCGCCCCAGCAGCGAGAACACCTTCTCCTGGGCTTTCTCCCGGATGGAACAGGTATTCAGCAGCAGCACGTCGGCGTCTTCCGGCGCGCTCACCAGATCCAGGTCATGGGAAGCCCGCAGCACGTCCGCCATCTTGGCGGAATCGTACTCGTTCATCTGACACCCGAAGGTCTTGATAAAAAGTCTGCCCTTCATCGCCGCCTGCCCCATGGACCTGAAAGAGGGCCCTGCAAGGGGACCTACAAGTTACTACCTGATCCGCAGCCGGTTCAATCCGCTCACCGGATGTAACCCAGGCTCTCCAGCTTGACCAGGATCCTGTGAGCGGCCTGATCCGGAGACACCTCCCGGGTATCGATCACGATCTCCGCCTTCTCCGGCGCCTCGTAGGGGTCGCTGATCCCGGTGAACTCCTTGATGATGCCGGCCCTCGCTTTGGCATACAGGCCCTTGCGGTCGCGCTCCTCGCAAACCTCCAGCGGCGTAGCCACGTGGATCTCCACCATCCCGCCGACTCCTTCGACCATGTCGCGCACCTGCCTCCGGGTCGCGCGATAGGGTGCGATAGGCGCGCAGATGGCGATGCCGCCGTTCTTGGCGATCTCGCTGGCAACGTAGCCTATGCGCAGGATATTGAGATCGCGATGCTCGCGGGAGAAGCCGAGTTCGCTGGAGAGGTTCTTGCGCACCACGTCGCCGTCGAGCAGCGAGATGCGCCGTCCGCCCTGCTCCATCAGTTTCACCATCAAGGCGTTGGCGATGGTCGACTTGCCGGAGCCCGACAGGCCGGTGAAGAAGATCACGAAGCCCTGCTGGTGGCGCGGTGGATGAGTCTTGCGGAGTTCCTCGATGACGTCCGGATAGGAGAACCAGGACGGCACGTCGAGCCCTTCCTGCAGCCGCCGGCGGAACTCGGTGCCGGAGATATTGAGTACCGTCTCACCCTCCTTGGTCTCGTCCACCGGCACGTACTGGGCCCGATCCTCCACAAAGACCACCATCTGGAACGGCACCATCTCGATGCCGATCTCGTCCCGGTACTGGTTCATCAGCTCCTGGGCGTCGTAGGGGCCGTAGAAGTCCTGCCCCTTGCTGTCCTTGCCCGGCCCGGCATGATCCCGGCCGACGATGAAATGGGTGCAGCCGTAGTTGCGCCGGATCAGCGCATGCCATAGTGCCTCCCGGGGACCGCCCATGCGCATCGCCAGCGGCAGCAGGCTGAGACTGGTGGTCTGGTCCGGGTAATGGTGCAGCAGCCGCTCGTAGCAGCGTACGCGGGTGAAGTGGTCCACGTCGCCCGGCTTGGTCATACCCACGACCGGGTGGATCAGCAGATTGGCCTCGGCGTCCCGGGCCGCCCGGAACGTCAGCTCCTGGTGAGCGCGATGCATGGGATTGCGGGTCTGGAACGCCACGACCTTGCGCCAGCCCAGCTTCTGGAAACGCTGACGCAGCTCTCCTGGCGTATCCCGCAGGTGCCTGAAATCGTAATGGATCGGCGACTCTACGCCGCGCAGACGCCCACCCACATAGACCGGATGGGCCAGGTTCATCAGATAGTGGACACCGGGATGGGCCTGGTCCGTGGACCCGAACACCTCGCGCGCTTCCGCTTCCTTGTCCGGGGTCCAGATATCCGTCACCTCCAGGGTGGCGACCAGCACGCCTTCCTGGTCGCGCAGCGCGATGGTGGCGCCGCTCTCGAGCTGGTCCGCGAAGGCCTCGCTGACGTCCAGGGTGATCGGCATCGGCCACAGTGTCCCGTCGG
>JASFJM010000211.1:0-4642 GCA_050122055.1 Gammaproteobacteria bacterium
GCGATCCACGGAACCGCCGCCCCTGGACCTGCCGTTGCAGGTGGCGGCGGTGGACGGTGATGCCAGTGTCAGCGCCGCTCGCATCCGCACCTTTTTCGACGCGGTCGAGCCGACCGGGTCAGCCGGAATCTGCGTGTTCCCGGACGATGTCAAACACTCGCTCTTGTCCCGGGCGGATCATCCCGGTGAGGAGATGCCCTGGCTGCCGGCGACGCTCTCGGCGACCATCGACTTTATCGTGGACGGGAGGTCATTCCCTCTCGGCGACGGGCCGCCGCTCGCCCTGGGCCCCCGGTGCCGGTTGGCGGGTCCGCCGCACGAAACCGGCTGAGGCGCCCGTCAACGACCGGCAAGTGCCTTGCCGCTCTTCCAGCCCGCCTTGCGCAGGCCCTCGACATATCTGTCGACGATGTCATCCGGCATAAAGTTTCGAAGGTGGTCCTCGCTCAGATCCGGCGCGAGCTTCAGCATCTGATCCAGGGCCGCACGGGCATCTACGGTCCTGCCCAGATAACCGTTGGCCGCGGCGAGTATCCGGAAGGCACCCGGCTGCTCTGCCTGGATGTCCAGGCTACGTCTGGCGAACCTGATCGCCTCCGCGTACCGATCGGCGGCGAAATGGGCCGAGGCGATCGAGAACAGGAATTCATGCATCAACGGATCCTGGGGGGACAGCCGGATCGCCTTCTCCACCATGGGGATCGCCTCTTCGGGCCGACCGGCCGGACCCAGCGCCGCGCCGAGCGCCCAATAGGCAAAGGCAGAACTGGGGTTCAGCTCGATCGCCCGTTCAAGCACGCTGATGGCCCGGTCATGCTCCTTCAGGAAGGATGCTGCGAACCCCACCGCCGTCAGCGCCATCGGGTCTTCGTTATCCAGCGCCATGGCCTTGTCGGCCGCGCTGCGCGCCATCTGCAGCGATTTCTCGGGTGTATCCGTCCACTGATAGATGACGTCGTACATATGAGAGAAGCAGAGCAGACTCCAGGCGGTGGCCGAGTCGGGCTGCAGGTCCAGGGCCGCCTTGCCCCACTCCCGGGCTTTGACCATCGCTTCCTTGCTGCGATGGAACAGATGCCACATACCGCGATGGAGGCTGGTCCAGGCATCCAGATCCTGGGGTGAGCGCCGGATGGCGTGGCGCATCTCGCTCTGGGACAGGGCGGGGCCCACCGAGGCGGCGATCTCGGCCGTGATCTCGTCCTGGATCTCGAAGATATCCGACAGCTGCCGGTCGTAGCGGCCGGACCAGATCTGATGACCGCCGGCGGCATCGACCAGTTCGGCAGTCACCCGCAACCGGTCCCCGGAGCGCCGCACGCTGCCGGTGACGATATAGTGCGCCCCCAGTTCCTTGCCGACCTGGCGGACGTCGACGTTCTTGCCTTTGTAGCTGAAGCTCGAGTTCCGGGAGATGATCGGATACATCCGCAACGCGCCGAGCGATGCCACCAGATCCTCGGCCAGCCCGTCGGCGAAGTATTCCTGCTCGATGTCCTGACTGAGATTGCGGAACGGCAGCACTGCGATCGAATGACGACCGGCGAAACCCGGTACGTGCGGATCCATCGATGCCGGATCTTGCACCGCTTCGTCTGCGGCCGGGGCGTGCTGCGCATCTCCATCGAGCAGCCGGAAGATCCGCACCGGCCGGGAAACGTTTTTCAATTCGTGGTCGCCGGTGTCAGCGACCTGGATCGGCAGTTTGCCTTCGACCTGATCCAGCACGCTTTGCGCAATGGCGACGCCACCCGGCTCCGCTGTCGCCTCGATCCGCGCCGCCACATTGACGCCATCGCCGACGATGCGGTCACCGTCCACGATCAGGTCGCCCACATTGATGCCGATCCGGAAACGCATCTGACGCCCGGGCTCCAGTGTCCCGTTCTGGACGGCCAGCTGGCGCTGAGTCTCCAGGGCGCATTGGACGGCATCCACCGCGCTGGGGAATTCCGCCAGCAGATTGTCGCCCACCATATCCACGACCCGCCCGCCATGCTGGCGCACCAGTCCGGAAATCAGTGACCGGAAACAATTCAGGGTCTCCAGCGTGGACAGCTCGTCGGTGGCCATCAACCGGGTATAGCCAACGGCATCGGCGCTGAGGATCGCGGCGAGTCTGCGTTGGATCGTTTGAAGCGCCATGAGGAGTTCAGAGCCGGATGATCAGGATGGCAGATTCTACCATCGCGCCATGTCATCCCGGCCGCCTCCGGCCGGAGCTGTGCCCAATCTCTCCGGCACCGTGCGCGGGCCGCGACCCATGGCCGTCGCAATTGTCGCCGTCTCGCGTGAGAATCATGAACATGGAGAACGTGGACCCGGAGGTGAATGATGTCACTGGAGCAATACGCCTATCTGGCCGAGATCGTCGGCGCGATCGCGGTGGTCGCATCCTTGCTGTATCTCGCAGTCCAGATCCATCAGAGCAATCTGCAGGGCCAGGCCAGCGCCCGCTATGCCTTTATCCAGGCGATGAGCGATATCAACATGCCCATCGCCCAGGACAAGGCCGTGGCATCGGTGTGGCGGAGGGGGCTGGAGTCGGCCGATGGGCTCGATAAGGATGAGCGGATCCAGTTCTGGATGCTGGTCGGCCAGTACGGCAACGCCTGGTCGGTCATGTATCAGCTCTATCGGGACGGCATGTTGCCCGAAATCCAGTGGACGGTGGTGCGCAAGGACATGCTGGGCATCCTCTCCTCCGAAGGCGGCCGGTCGTTCTGGAAGCGGTTCGGCGCCGGCGCATTCGATCCGGAGTTCGTCGCCTATGTGGATTCGTTACTGAGTAGCGGCGAGAAATCCTACGACATGCTGGCCGAATAGCCGCCATCAGGCCGGCCAGGGACGGCGGGTCTTCTCCGGAGTCAGGCGGGGAAACTCACCAGAGTCACGGCGTACATGGTCGTGGCGGCCAGCAGACAGCCGTCGAAACCGAAGCCCAGGGCCAGGACCATGGCCAGCACGGCACCGATGACCGAGGCGCAGCCGTTCACGGCCCAGGCCCAGGGCACCAGCGCCGGCTGTTCCCGGGCCAGAGCAGCCAGGGCGCAGGGAAAAAGCTGACCCATGGCGAACGCGAGGGGCGCGATCAGCAGCAGCGATATGACGATCTTTACCCCCAGGGGTGTGGCCGCGCTGAGCGAGAGGAGCGAATCCAGCCATGCGGCCCACGCCAGGCACAATCCGATCACCGCCGCAGCCGCCCATCGGCTGTTGCGTCGTTCCCCCCAGGCTGCCGCCAGACGGCCGCTGGCATAGCTGCCGGCCGCGGCAAAGGCCAGGAAGGCGGTCAGCACGATGGCCGAGGCGTAGATCGGCTCCTCCAGATACAGGAGGAACTGGTGGATGGCAGCCAGTTCGATAAACATGAAGCCGAGGCCGATCGCCAGAAAATAGACCACCGTGCGTCGTGAGCGGGCCGGCCGCAGGCCCAGGCTGCGGCGCGGCGCGCCCGCCGTCAGCGGCAATACGATCAGCACGAATCCGAACAGCATGGCCTGGGCCAGGGCCGCGAGCAGCAGCACATAGCCGGCCTCGAGCAGGGGCATGCCGCCGCTCCTGAGCAGCGGGAGCACCTCGGGCAATGTCCGCCAGCGCAGGAAGTTGTGGAAGAAGGGGCGCCGGTCCGTGGTCGGCGACAGCTCGAACTTGTAGCCGTCTGCGAAGGCCTGACCGCGGCCGCTGACGGATGCCGCGATCGCCTCGTACAGATAGGGCCGGGCCAGACGGTTGACCTGATTGGCTTCCTGCGGCGGCATCCCCGGATACCAGGCCACGTCGAAACCGTGGGTCCGGGCGAACTGCTGCAGGGCGGCGACCTGTCCCGGTGTGAATTCGCCGTTCTTTACCGCCAGGGTCGCCATCTGCCAGCTGCGCAGCGCCATCATCTGCATAGCGGGTGCATCGGCACCTCGCCCTGTCAGGGCATCGCTTAGGGTCGCCGCCAGCCGCAGGCTGTCGCGCGGCGGCAGCTGCAGCCACGCGTGCATCACCAGCAGCCCTTCGGGGGCGAGCCGGTCCAACAGCGTGGCGACCGCCTCGCGGGTCCTCAGATAGTCCTCGTTCAGGGCGAACAGACCGGCGGCGCCGCCGCCCAGGGCGCCGGCTGCGGGCACCTGGATCAGGTCGTAGCCCGGGCCCGTCCCGGCCAGGAACGCTCGCGGATCCGCGCGCTCCGCCCGCACGTCGCCGCCGGTGTAGAGATGACCACTGAAGCGGTCAAAGTCGGTGGAGACCAGCTCCACCACATCCGGGTTGGACTCCACGGCGACGATCTTGCTGGCGCCGAAGTAGCGCGCCTGGAGCGCCAGCATGCCGCCCCCGGCGTCCAGCACCAGCACCCGTCCGGGCCGATACAACGCGTAGGGCAGGGCGCTGGGCATGGCCGCGAGAAAACCGAGATCGGTTGGCTCGCCGTCGGCGCGAGTAATGGATGCCGCCTGATTGCCATCGATAAACAGGGCCTTCTGTTCCGGCGGCTCGACGGCGGCCCGCAGGCTCAGCCCCGGTGCATCCCGGATCGGCACCTCGCTGTTGGCCACGACCGTCAGCAGCCCGTGGGGACTGGAGCGGGTAGTCTCGACCCGGGCACCGGTGATCTGCAGGGCCTGGTTCAGGTCCTTGTAGGCCGAGAGTTTCA
>JASFJM010000212.1:0-4634 GCA_050122055.1 Gammaproteobacteria bacterium
ATCCGATTCGGCCGCCTCTGCTTTTATGAAATGCGCCCGCATCGCCAGCGACGGACAGCGGCTGCTGTGTTACGACCGGCTGGCGACGGAATTGATCGAACTGGGCTTGAGCGCCCGGGGCGGCCTGCCCCAGTCGCCGGCTCCCGCGGCGGCGCCACCGGCGTCGGGCGCCGCAGAAGCGCCGGCTGCCGCGGCCCAGGATGCGCCGGCAGCGACGTCGGAAGCGGAAAAGACGGCGCCCGGATCAAGCTCGGATTACTTCGGCTCCGAGCGGGTTGAAGACGGCCCCGGCAATGACGTGGACAGGATCCAGAGCCGGTATGTGGGGGAGTTCACCGGCTGGGACGGGAAGACCGTCTTCGAGCTGGAGAACGGCCAGGTGTGGCAGCAGGTCGGATCGGGCCGCATGACCTACAAGGCGACCAACCCCATGATCACGATCAAGCGGGCGTTTATGGGTAGCTACCTGCTCAAGGTGGAGGGCCGTAACAAGTCGGTCCGGGTCAAACGGATCAAGTGAGGTTCAGGCGTCGGCCAGCAGCGGCCCCTCCGTAGGACGCCAGATCTCTTCGTTCTCCACCAGCCCGTACAGCCCTTCCGCCTGGCCGCGCAGCCCCTCGGCGACCTGCCGCCAGTCCACGTCTTGCTCTCCCGGCTCATCGCCCTTCTCGCCGAGCTGCTCGAGTCGGGCGCTCTGCAGCTGCCATTTCATGACAAAGTGGCGTGCCGCCTCACGGGCCGTGTCGGCCACCGCCAACTCGATATGATCGGAGGGGATATCCACGCCGGAGATGATCCAGAAAGCGCGGCCGCGATCCGATCTGGACCAGGCTTTGCCGATAAACAGCTTGTGGGGCAGTGTCCAGACCGCATGGCCCATCACCTCGTCCTGGAACAGGTCGCTGTTGCGCACATGCTGTGCCATGTTCTCCAGCTGGCTCTTGGTCCAGTCCGTGTAGGCCTGCAACTCTTCTTCGGTCTTGAATACCATCGTCGGTGTTCCTCTGTCTGATCGCTCCGCGCCCGCCTGAATCTAGCCCGTGGGCGTGGCCGGTTTCACCGGCTGCAGCCGGCGCGGTTTGAATACGTCCGCATCGGGGCTCCAGGCCTGCGCGGCGCGTTGGCCTGCCTGATACCGGGCCATATTGTCCTGCATCCAGGTCATGTCCGCCTTTCGATCTGTCTTCAGGGCCTCGAACATGGCCTGAGCCTGGAAATCCACGGCGTCGTCGAAGCGCCCGTTGGCCGCGGACGCCATGGCCAGCGTCTCGGCCGTGAGCTGGCTCGGCGCCTTGGTGTACATCACGGTGGCGGTCTCCAGCGCCTGACGAAGCTGCTCCTCGGTGGCGTCTTCGCAGATGGAATAGGCCCTGGCCAGCGCCACCAGGATCTGTCCGTCACCGGGATTGATCGCCAATCCCCGGGCCAGCACCGGGTGCGCCCACTTGCAGTCACCGGAGCCGAGCCAGGCCATGCCCAGCAGATACATGACCTCGGTATCCCTGGGCAGCTGATGGGCGATCTGGCCGTAATGCTCACCGGCCTCGGAGAATTCCTGGCGCCGCATCAGGCTGTTGGCCAGCAACAGCCTGGGTTCCACCAGCTGTGGCTCCGCTTCCAGCGCCTTCCGATAGTGGTCTTCGGCCTGGCTGTCCTCCCCCAGCTGCTCGAACAGAGTGCCGGCGAAATAATTGGCCCGGGCATTGTCCGGCTCGATCGCCAGCGCCCGGCCGAAGGCGTTCATGGCCCCGGGCCCGTCGCCCGTGGCGATCTTGAGTTCGCCCATCTTGATCAGCGATCCGACGTCGCCCGGCCGGATCGAGGTGGCAATCTCGTAGAGCTTGATCGCCGCGTCCGGGCTCTGGTACTCCTCGGCTTTCTTTGCGGTCGCCACATAATGATCGGCCCCGAGCGTGTGAGATTGCACAAAGGCCATCAACGGATCGTCCATGGCGGGCCTGCGATCTCCGGCCCGGGCCGCCTCCGCCGACGCCTTCGCCGTATCACCGAGCCCCCGGTAGGCGGCCGCCAGCTGGCCGTGCAGATAGTCCGCCTCCGGATCCAAGCTCAGGGCCTTCACATAGGCCTTGGCGGCCTCTTCGAATTTTTTCTGCTCCAGGTATGCGTCGCCCAGCCCCGCCAGGGCGGCGGCATCCTCCGGGTTGCGTCTCACCGCCACCGTATAGCCCGTCTCGGCGTCCTCGACCTGACCGAGTTCAAGCTGCAGACGGCTGCGGCGGATCAGCGCCGGCGTAAAGGCGAACGTCAGATCCAGCGTGTGGCCATAGCTCTCCAGCGCCCGCTCCGCCTCCCCGGTCTGTTCGTAAAGGACCCCGAGCAGATATGGCCAGCGGGGATTGTTGGAGTCCAGCGCCATGGCGTTGCGCATACAGGCCCCGGCCGCCTCCTCCTGACCATTTGCGAAGTAGTTGATACCCATGCGGCCGTAGGCCCGGCCCAGGGAATCACCCTCCAGGTTCATCCTCTGGTCCCGGAAAAAGCTGAAAGCCGGCTCCAGGCGTTCCCGTACCTCGGGATCCAGCCCGGACATATCCGGATGGGGCACGAGTTCCAGGTCCGGGAGGGCGGCCTCGTCCTGTGCCTGAGCGGTGATGGCCAGCAGGGTCAGCAGGGCCGCCAGCGCCCAGCGGCTGGCCGTGTCCGGGGTTCTTCTCATGGGATTGTCATCCTGTCCTCGTTACCGGGGACCTTGGCTGATTTTATCGCGCTTCGAATCTGGCGGCGCCTGGCCGCGATGCGGTCGGCCCCGGGGCTCACCCTGTGGGGCTAACCTTAGCGGGCGCGAGAGGATATCACGAGCCGGTTGATGCGGGGTCCGGGGATGCCCGGGACACCTCAAGTTCCTGATCGGCAATGATATCTTCCAGCACCTGCCGCTCACCATCGGGCCAGACGATCTCCAGCCGGTCCACCATCCCGGCCTCGCCGAGCCCGAAGGTCAGGGTCAGCTCGGTCTGGGACAGGTAACTGCGAGCGGCGCTGACCTGGCGCTCCTGTGTACTTCCACCGGCCTCGAGCCGGACCCGGGCGGAGATCGCATGCGGGTTGGTTGGCTGCCCCAGCAAGCGGACGCGCAGCCAGTGATGATCGCTATCCTGGTCGTTGCGCAACAGCCTCGGCGGACCGCCGATCTGTGTCAGGACCACATCCTGATCGCCATCGCCGTCGATATCCGCATAGCTGGCGCCGCGCCCCACCATCGGCCGGGCAAGATCGCCGGTCGCGGCCGCGGGCAGGGGGACGAATTGTCGCGGGCATCCGCCGCCGCAATTCCAGAACAATTGCGCCGGCTGGGCGTGCTGCTGGCTGGGCTGTACAAGATTGATCTCGTCCTCCACATGGCCGTTGGATTGCAGCAGATCCAGGCGGCCGTCCAGATCCGCATCGAAGAAGAACAGGCCGAAAGTCAGGGCGCTGCGGCTTGCCGGTCCGATGCCGGTGACGATCGCCTCGTCGTTGAACAACATGGAGCGGTCGGCATCGACGTAGAAAGAACTCATCTCGTTGGCGAAATTGCCGATGGCCACCGCGTATTCGCCCGCATCCCCGTAGCGGCCGCCGTCGATCCCCATGGCGCCGGTGGCGCTGCCGGCATTGTCGAAAGCGAGTCCGGCGAGCGTACCCTGCTCCTGGAATCGCCCGCCGAGATTTCTGAACAGGAAGTTCTGTACCGTGTCGTTGGCGACCACCAGGTCGGTCCAGCCATCCAGATCCAGGTCCTCGGCCAGGACCGCCAGGCCCTTGCCCATGGGCGCGCCCGTAGCGGGATTGTGCACCTGGACGCCACTCCGGGCGCCGACCTCGGTAAAGCTGCCGTCTCCGTCGTTGCGGTAAAGGTAGGGGTCGCTGCCGGGAAAATTGGTGGGCGGGCCGTAGGCGCGGCCGATCCCCGCGAGGCGATAGTCCACTTCGAAATCCAGATCCCGTGACCACTGCACGTAGTTGACCACGAACAGATCCAGGTCTCCGTCCCGATCGTAGTCGAAAAACGCGGCGCTGGTGCTCCAGCTGTCCGCATCGCCCGCCACGCCGGCTGCCGCGGTCACGTCCTCGAATCGGCGGCCATCGACGTTCCGGAGCAGCCGGTTGTGTCCGACCGCGGTCAGGAACAGATCGGTGCGGCCGTCGCCATCGTAATCGCCGGTTGCCACCCCCATTCCGTAAAAGGGCACGTCTACGCCTGAGCCGGCCGTCAGGTCTTCAAAGCGGCCGTCTCCCAGGTTCCGATAGAGGGCGGCGGTGGTGGCCCCGGCGCTTTCCCGGGACCAGGGCCAGGCGGTGGAATTGACGAACAGCAGGTCCGGCCGCCCGTCCCCGTCCAGCTCGAAGAAGGCGACGCCGCCACCCATGGTCTCCGGCAGCAGCCGCTCCCCCGCCGCTCCGTTGTCGTGGCGGAAATCGATGCCGGCCGCGGCCGTGATATCCGTAAACGGGATCTGCGGCAAGGTCGGCGCCGGACTCCCGGCGACCGGGCCGGTCAGAGCGCGCGCTTCCACCGGTGCCGGATCCGGCGATTGGCCTCGCCACCAGAATACGGTCAATCCGATCGTCGCGACGACACCGATAAACAGCAGCGAACGGCGCAGGGCGATGCCGATGATGGCGTCGTCCTG
>JASFJM010000213.1:0-4601 GCA_050122055.1 Gammaproteobacteria bacterium
GGAATCCGCGGGCGGAAAGGTCCCTGGTCAGGGCGGCGGGCCGCGTCCGAAGCAGCCATACTCCATACGAAGCCATGCAATTCGATGCGGAAAATGCCCTGATCCTGGTCGCGCTCCTGCTGCCGCTGCTGGGTGTCATCCTGGGCGTACAGTGGCTGCGGCGCGAGGATCGGCGCCGGGACAAGGATCGGCACCGTCACTGAGGATCCACCGGGTAGCGTCGCGGCCGATGCCCGGACCGCTGCCGGCCGTCGGCGACACGGGTGGCGCGAAAGCACGCATTCGGAACCCTGCTCACGGCACAGTGCGCAATGCTGCGCGCGGCTCCGCCCGGGCTCAGCGGGCCGGGACAGGGCGTTGGCAGTGGCGTCCTAGGTGGGGATCACCATCATCCCGGTAAAGAAGGGATGCAGGAGCATGAATACGACCATGACCACCGCGCCGATGACGACGGTGAACAGGTCTTTGGTCACGGGCACCGCTGCCGGCTTCTGCCAGGCTCCTTCCCGGCGGCTGATCAGGACCATCTCTGTCACCGCCCACAACCCCATGCCGCTGAACAGGATCACGGAGCGGATATCGCCGTTGGCGAGCAGATGACCGATGGCCCAGATCAGGACGGCTGTCAGCATGGGATGGCGCACGAGCCGGCGGATGTTGTTTTCGGACTTGGCTGCGGCGAACAGCACGAACGCGATCAGCACCAGCAGATAGGCCAGATGACGGCCCCAGACCTGGGGCGGATAGACCAGGGTCGGGATGGTGCCACGCCAGCCGATCACGATCAGCGCCAGGGAAGTCAGGATCAGAAACGAGAACAGGCCCCGATAGCGCTGACCGAGACGCTCGCTCAGCGCCGCCCGGCGCGCCGGCGCCAGCACCGGGAACAGGTGCACCAGGGCCCAGAGGGCCACTCCGAGAATCAGCAAGCCCATGCTTCCACCTCCGCGTCAGTCACGCCTGAACGAAACACCTGCGACTAGTCTGCCCGCGCCGACGCGGACGCCGCGCCCTGGACCTGTTCGAGGGCCCGGGCGGCGGCCGCCAGCATCGCCTCCGGCCCGACCGGGGCACCGCTGGCCTGCTCCATCCACAGATCCGGACTCAGCCGGCCGATCCGGGACATGCGCTCGAATTCGCCGCCCAGGTCCCCGGCACGTTCCACCTGCTGCTCGATCTGCAGCGCGATCATGGCACCGATGGGGTAATCGGGCAGATACAGCCGGCTGTGGATCATGTGCGAATAGACACCGAGCAGGATCACGTCGCGCTGGCCGAACACCGGCGCAAAATATTCGTTCCAGACCTCCCGGGCGATGGCCAGGGTCGCTTGCCTGAGTGCCGCCGGAGTGGCCGCGGGATGATCGTACATCCAGTGCCAGACGCGCATATCCACCAGGGCCACTGCGCCGATCTCGGCCGCGCCCCAGAAGTCATCCAGCACCTGCAGCGCCTGGCTCAGGGCGTCGGGTTCCGCCAGGCCGAGCAGCTCCAGATCCCGGGCCTGGAAGACGAAGGCCAGGGCCTCGGTGAAGGCCGTGTTGGGGACGCCCTGCAGCGAAAAATAGTCGATCTCGTAGAGCGAAATGGTCTGTTCGACGTTGTGGCCCATCTCGTGGACCGCGATGTTGTAGCCCTTGTAATCCATGCCCTCGGGACCGACCCGAGTGCGCAGACGGGACTTGGCGCCGCGCATGGCCGCACCCCAGGCATGACCGGATCCCCGCGCCGGCTCGACCACGATCTTCGACGCGAACTCGCCCGCCCTCTCCGGGCTGAAACCCAGGTCCCGCAGCATTCTGGGCATATCCGCCTCGTAGGCGCCGGCATCCGGGTAACGCTCCCGGGTGATGGCGTCCAGCTCCGCTTCGCTGTAGCTGCCGCGCGGCTTGAATCCGTTGTACCAGATGTCGAAGGGCTCCAGCGGCCGGCCGAGACGGCTGGAAATGAGCGCCGCCACTTCGGCGAATATCGGCGAGGAGAGGATCTGCTCCAGCATCGCCTCGACCCGCTGCTCGGGGATCTCCCGGTCCTCCTGGAACCTGCGGTCGATATGGGTCGGCGCCGTAGGCGAATACCGGTCCAGTTGCTGCATGGCATGGAACTGTTCCAGCAGGATCGCATAGCGGGTATCGGGTTCCCGTGCATCGCTGATGACCTGTCCCGGCTTCGGACCCCGGTCGGAATCGGTGACCGCCGCCGGGCTGACCGCATTGGTGTAGGGGTCCCAATCCACGGTCGGGTTGTCGATCACCACCTCGGGGATGGTCTGGTCGACGATCCGCTCCATCACCCGCTGGACCATCCGCTGTCTCGGCAGGCCGTCGGCTTCGCTGTAGTCGGCCTTGATCTGGTCGCGCAGGTTCCAGTGGGAAAGGAGTTTCATCTTCGCCGGGAATGGACGCCGGCCCTGGTCGTCCAGCAGATGATGCATCCATATGTTGTAGTCGGCGATGTACTGGTCGGCCCGGGTGTCTGCGGCGGAGACAGCCTTGCCGACCTCCGCCGGGACACGACGGGCGAAACGATGTGCCAGCCGGGTCTCGGCCCACTGACGGCGGGTCCAGCCCTCGCCCTCGGACAGTCGCTGCTCCAGGGTCGTCAGCGGGAAGTTGAGCAATACGGTGAACGCCAGCTTGTTGGCGAACCAATCCTCGTTGAAATGGGAACCGGGGCTGTAGCCGGCGGCGACCCGGTCGAACGGCAGGATCGGACCCGACTCCAGATCCGTCTGGCGGCGCATCGCCAGCACGATCTCATTGACGTTGCCGTCGAAATTTTCCAGCAGATATTCGAAGCGCTCGAACATGGCATCCCGGATGGCCGGATCGCCGGCAAAGTTGGCCCTCACGAAGCCCTCGAACGTCTCCCGGTCACCATCGTCCGTGCGCCAGAAATCCGCCACCTGGTCCAGACCACGCCGGATCCCGGCACGATGGCCGGCGCCGTGCTCTTCCACCAGCGCCTGTTCCATCTGGTCGATCGCCGCCGGCATCCACTTCGGTGCGGTGGCGACCGCACCGGCGGAAGCCGGCGCAAGGAAGGCGAGGATCAGCGCAGAGACGAATCGGGCGGATGGCATCAAAACAGCTCCTGGACAGTGGCTCGGCGAAAAGGCGATCCGGCAGCATGCGGAGAAGCCCCTCAAAGGCGGCTACATTACCAGATCGGATTTCTCCGGGGGACGGTCGGACAGCCTTTTCCGACTGGAAAAGCGGGCCGGCGGCTGCCACGCTTTAAGTAGGTTCTCCGGTCCATTCTTATCCGGAGGCATTACGTCAGGGAAGCGAAAAATCCCTGGCCGACTCGGGGGTGCCCAATGAAGACAGTCTTCGTTAACCCCGAGCGGTGCGTCGGCTGCCGCCAATGCGAATTCGCCTGTGCGGTCGAGCACTCCTTGAGCCATGACCCGACCCAAGCGGTGTTCGAGAACCCGGCGCCCCGTCCGAGGATCCACGTAACGCCAGGACGTGCCTATGCCACGTCTTTTCCCAACAAATGCCGGCATTGTGATCCGGCGCCCTGCGAGCAGGTCTGCCCGACCGGCGCCCTCAGCCGCGACCCTGACCATGGCCTGGTCCGGGCCGATGCCGATCGATGCATCACCTGCGCCATGTGCGCCATGGTCTGTCCGTTCGACGTGATCACATTCCACGAGTACGCAGGCGGCATGCCGCCAAGAGTAGCGGCGCTGAAATGCGACGGCTGCGTCGAGCGTATCGACGCCGGCCGCGAGCCGGCCTGCGTCGAAGCCTGCAAGACCGGCGCGCTGGTGTTCGGCGAACTCAACCAGCTTATCGAGGCGGGCCGGGCCCGGGACACCACCGCGCTCCTGTCCGCCGCTGCGGCAACACCCCTGCCGGCGTCCGCCATGCCCGACAGCATCGGCGGGTGGCGCGCCTGGGGCGAGGCGGCGGTCCATCTGAACGAGGGGGTGCATCATGGCCACCACTGACAACACGCGTCAGCTCAGCATCAATAACGACGCGCGGGCGATGATCATGCGCGCCCGCGAGGAAGGCATCGAGACCGTATGGGATCGACTGGCCGCCCAGCAACCACAATGCGGCTACTGCGCCCTGGGCGTCAGCTGCCGCAACTGCGCCATGGGCCCCTGCCGGGTCGATCCTTTCGGCGAGGGACCACAACGCGGGGTCTGCGGCGCCGACGCCGACGTCATCGTCGCCCGCAACCTGGGGCGCACCATCGCCGCCGGGGCCTCGGCCCATTCCGACCACGGCCGGGACATCCTCGAGGTGTTCGCGGAACTGGCCGCCGGCGAGACCACCGGTTACGAATTGCGCGACGAGACCAAGCTGCGGAATCTGGCCGAGGAATGGGGCATCGACCCCGACGGCAAGGACCCCATGGAGGTTGCGCGGGAACTTGCCGCTGCGATGATGGAGGAGTTCGGCATCGTCAAGGGCCGGCTGAGCTTCGCCGACCGCATGCCGGACCAGCGCCTGGAGCTGTGGAACAAGCTCGGCATCGCGCCGCGCGGTATCGACCGTGAGAACGTGGAGATGCTCCACCGTACCCACATGGGCGTGGACAACGACTACGTCAATACCCTGCTCCATGGCCTGCGCACCAGTCTCTCT
>JASFJM010000214.1:0-4597 GCA_050122055.1 Gammaproteobacteria bacterium
CGCCACCATGGCCCGGGCGCTGTCCGGGCTCGGCGTGCGTCTGAGCGAGACCGATGACGGGATCGAGATCCAGGGCGGTGCGATCAGCGCGGGCACCGTGGACAGCGCCGGCGACCATCGGGTGGCCATGTCCATGGCGGTCGCCGGTCTCGTCGCCGCCGGACCGATCCGGATCGGTGACGTCAGGCACGTGAGCACGTCCTTCCCCGGTTTCGCCGATCTCGCTCGGTCAGCGGGCTTCGGACTGGGGGATTTTCCGTGAGCTCTCCGGAATCCGCCGCTCCGGTGCTGGCCGTGGACGGACCCAGTGGATCCGGCAAGGGCACCATCTGCCGGCAGGTCGCGGAGCGGATGGGCTGGCGGCTATTGGACAGCGGGGCCCTTTACCGTCTGACGGCGGTGGCCGCCAGCAAGCACGGCGTGGATCTGGATGACGGTCCCGGGGTGGCGCGGCTGGCGGCGGAGCTGGATGTGGAGTTCGCCACCGACGCCGATGGCGGCGAACAGGTCTGGCTGGAGGGCCGCGATGTGACGGGCGAGATCCGCACCGAGACCTGTGGCAATGCGGCCTCGATACTGGCCGCTATCCCCATGGTCCGGGCGGCTCTGGTGGGGCTGCAGCACCGCTTCCGGCGACCGCCGGGACTGGTGGCGGACGGTCGCGACATGGGTACGGTGATCTTTCCGGACGCCACCGCCAAGGTGTTCCTCACCGCAAGCCCCGAAGCCCGGGCGGAACGCCGGTATAAGCAGTTGATAGAGAAGGGTTTTGATGCTAACCTTCGCAGTCTTTGTACCGAAATCGCTGAACGTGACGAACGCGATGCCCGGCGCGAAGCCTCGCCGCTCAAGGCGGCCGACGACGCGCTTGTTATCGACACGACGACGATGAGTATCGGTCAGGTCGTCCGGCGGGTGCATGAGCATCTGCAGGATCGCTTGGCAAAGAATCTTCGGAAGGATGGTCGGAAGGACGGCATGGAGGAACGCGGTCCGGATTGACGAACGAAGTGACGCTGTTTTCGAGTTAGGAATCTGGTGGCTCTGCACGGATGCAGGGCCATTTACATTTGACCCGTCAGTCAGGGACCGACCACGACGGAATTACAGGGCCCCGGTCGAAAGACCAGGATTTAATCAACATGTCTGAATCTTTTGCTGAACTTTTTGAACAGAGTATCGCCAGCCAGCCGTTCAAGCCTGGGGCGATCATCACCGGCCTTGTCGTCGACGTTAACGACGACGTGGTCATCGTCAATGCCGGCCTGAAGTCCGAGGCGGTCATCCCTGCGGAGCAGTTCCGTGACGAGCAGGGCCAGATCGAAGTGGCGGTCGGTGACGAGGTCGAAGTCGCCCTCGATGCAGTCGAGGACGGATTTGGCGAAACCCGCCTGTCCCGCGACAAGGCCAAGCGCGCCCGCACCTGGTCCGTACTCGAAGAAGCTTTCGAGAAAAGCGAGATCGTAAAGGGCGTGATCAATGGACGCGTGAAGGGTGGCTTCACCGTCGAACTCGACCTGGTGCGGGCCTTCCTGCCCGGCTCCCTGGTCGACGTGCGGCCGGTGCGCGATCCTTCCTATCTCGAGGGCAAGGTCCTCGAGTTCAAAGTCATCAAGCTCGATCCGAAGCGCAACAACGTCGTCGTCTCACGCCGCGCGGTGGTGGAAGAGGAGTACAGCGCCGAGCGCGAGGCGTTGATGGAGAGCCTCCAGGAAGGGGCCGTGATGTCGGGTATCGTCAAGAACCTGACCGACTACGGCGCCTTCGTGGATCTGGGCGGCATCGACGGCCTGCTGCACATCACGGACATGGCCTGGAAGCGGGTCAAGCACCCGTCCGAAGTGGTCAACGTGGGTGACGAGGTGCAGGTCAAGATCCTCAAATTCGACCGCGAACGTTGCCGGGTGTCCCTGGGCATGAAGCAGCTCGGTGACGATCCCTGGCAGGATCTTGCACGCCGCTATCCGCCGGGCAGCCGCCTCTTCGGCAAGGTCACCAACATCGCAGACTACGGCTGTTTCGTCGAGATCGACGACGGCGTGGAAGGCCTGGTGCACGTCTCGGAGATGGATTGGACCAACAAGAACGTCAGCCCCTCGAAAGTCGTCCAGATGGGCGATGAGGTGGAGGTGATGGTGCTGGATATCGACGAGGAGCGCCGCCGGGTCTCTCTCGGTATCAAGCAGTGCCTGTCGAATCCCTGGGCAGAGTTCGCCGCTACCCACAATCGCGGCGACAAGGTCTCCGGCCAGATCAAGTCGATCACCGACTTCGGCATCTTTATCGGACTCGATGGCGGCATCGATGGACTGGTCCACCTGTCCGACATCTCCTGGGACATCCCGGGCGAGGAAGCCGTGCGTAATTACAAGAAGGGTGACGAAGTCGAAGCGGTAGTGATGTCCATCGACGCCGAGCGCGAGCGCATCTCCCTGGGCATCAAACAGATGGACCGGGACCCGTTCTCAGCCTTCCTCGCCGAGCATCCCAAGGGCAGCATGGTCAAGGGTACGGTCACCGAGGTCGACGCCCGCGGCGCGATCCTGGATCTGGGCGGTATCGAGGGCAGCCTGCGGGCTTCGGAGCTCGCCCGGGACCGCGTCGAGGATGCGCGCATGGTGCTCAAGGTCGGCGACGAGGTCGAAGCACGATTCATCGGCATCGACCGCAAGAGCCGGGCGATCAACCTGTCGATCAAGGCCAAGGAAGTCTATGAGGAGGCGGTTGCGGTCAAGAATTACCGTACCTCCGAGTCCACTACCGGCACCAGTCTGGGCGATCTGCTGAAGGAGCAGATTTCCGGTCAGGACGAATCCTGATAAGGTAAGGACCGTCCGGGAGACCGGGCGGTCCGGCCTTCGGGGCCAGTCTGGGATGGCGCGTTCGCCCGGGCGTGATCTGTTTGGAGACAGTGGTTTATGACCAAGTCGGAGCTGATCGATTGCATCTCCCGCAAGCAGAAACACCTGCCGGCGAAAGATGTGGAACTGGCCGTCAAGCACATGCTGGACGTGATGAGCGACAGCCTTTCGGCCGGCGAACGCATCGAGGTGCGGGGTTTCGGCAGTTTCTCGCTCCACTTCCGGCCACCCCGCATGGGCCGTAATCCCAAGACCGGAGAGGCGGTGGCGCTGTCCGGGAAATACGTGCCCCATTTCAAGCCCGGCAAGGACCTGCGCGAGCGTGTCAACGCGGGGCGGGACAACCCCATCCGCAGCTGAGCCGGTCCGGTCGGAACGGCCCGAGCGCGCGGCTGGACCGTTGCCACAGACAGACGGTGTTTGAGCGGTCACGCCGGGGAATGGGCTCATGACTACACTCCGCAGAATCTTCCTGATCGTCGTGCTGGTCGCCGCGCTGGTGTTGGCCGCCGGGTTCGCCTGGCTCAACCCCGGTGCCGTGCAGCTGGATATGGGCTTCGGCGTGTTCGAAGTGCCGGTCTCCTATGCGCTGATCGCCTGTCTGGCGATCGGCTGGTTGCTGGGACTGCTGACCGCCTCCATCTGGCTGATGCGTTCTATGCGCGAGAAGCGCAGGCTGGCCCGGTCCGTCCGCAAGGCAGAGGCCGAAGTGGAGAATCTGCACAAGCTGCCGCTGGCGGATGGCGGCTGACTCGGCGCCGCTGCTCATCCTGCTGTTTATGGCCGCGGCCGCGGCCGGCTGGTATGTCGCCCGGCGGACGGGTCCTGATCCGCACCGCGCGGCCGCAGACGGGGAGCCCAACCCGGATTATTTCGTCGGCCTGAATTTCCTGCTTAACGAAGAGCCGGACAAGGCGCTCGAGGTCTTCGTGCGCATGGTGGACGTGGACAGCGACACCATCGAGACCCATTTCGCCCTCGGCAATCTGTTCCGCCGCCGCGGTGAGGTCAACCGCGCCATCCAGATCCATCACAACCTCTTCGAGCGCAAAGAACTGCCACGGCGATATCGGGAGCAGGCCCTGCGGGCACTGGCCGAGGATTATCTGAAGGCCGGGCTGCTGGATCGTGCCGAGGAATACCTCAAACAGCTGGCAGACAGGCCGGCCTATCGGCGCGAGGCGCTGGAGCGGCTGGTGCTGATCTACGAGCAGGAGCGCGAGTGGCAACAGGCCATCGCCATGCGCGACCGGCTGGCTGACGAGACACACACCGGTCGCAGCCCGGTCGTGGCGCATTATTTTTGCGAGCTGGCCCAGAAGGCGCTGGCCGATGGCGATGAGGAACAGGCGCGGGAATATCTGCGGCGTGCCCGGTCCGCCGACCGGGATAATCTCCGGGGCGCGATCCTGCGCGCGGAGATCGCCGCTGGCGACGGGGATTATCGGCTGGCCTCGCGGCTGTATCGAAAGGTGATGGAGCGGGATCCGGGATTCGCGCCCCTCACATTGCCGGCACTGCGCCGATGCCATGCGGCCATGGGGGATCAGGCCGGTCTGGACAGGATCCTGTCGGCCATGGTCGCGGCACGTCCCGGTCTGAAGGCCGGCCTCGCCTATGCGGCCATCGTCGACGAGGAATTCGACGACCCGGTGACCCGCGAATGCATCGTTGATTTCATCAGGCGTAACCCCATGATCAGGGAACTGATGGGGACGCTGCGGCCTGATTCCGCC
>JASFJM010000215.1:0-4496 GCA_050122055.1 Gammaproteobacteria bacterium
GTCCGTTTCTCCGGTGAGTTCGAGGACTTCTATGTGCTCTTTGCCGGTGTGACGATGCGCTTCTAGCGCCGCCCGTCCGGGCTGCCCTGCGCGACCGACTCCCGGACATGCACTGCACCGGGAGTCGGACGAACCCGGTGTTCATGAACTCCTGACTTTCGCCCGCTGGGTCAGCACCATGGCCACGCCGCCGAGGATGGCGGCAGACGCCAACAGCAGACGCAGGGTCACCGGCTCCGACAGCAGCACGACCCCGCCGAAGGCCGCGATCACCGGCACCGATAGCTGCACCGTCGCCGCCCGGCTGGCCGTCAGCCCTTTCAGGGCCGCATACCAGATCACGTAGCCGAGACCGGAGGCCACCGCCCCGGAGATCACCGCCCAGAATATGCCCGGCCCGGTCACGTGGATCTGACCGGCGAACAGCAGGCTGACGCCCAGCACCAGCGGCACCGAGCAGAGGAAATTGTTGGCCGTGGCCTCCAGCGGATCGCTGCCGCCGGATCCGCGCAACGAATAGATCCCCCAGGCGACGCCGGCGACCGCCATCAAGGCGGCACCCAGCGGATCGGGGGCGCTGAGCCCGGGCGAGACCAGATAGACCAGGCCGACGACAGCCAGCGTCAAACCGGCCCAGGACAGGGGTGGGAACCGCTCTCCACTGCGCAAAGCGCTGATGAACATGGTCAGCTGCACCGTCGGGAACAGCACCAGGGCGCCAGCCGCCACGCCCAGGGAAAGGTAGGCAAAAGAAAAGAACACCATGTAAGTGAACAGCATGGTGGCCGTGATCCAATCGGCTGGCCGGCGGCCGTGGGCACGCCAGCGCGGCGTCATCAGCAGCGCCAGGATCACGGCGCCGGCGATGACGCGGACGGTGGCGAAGCTGGCCGCATCGATGAGCCCGTCGCCCAGGGCCAGCCGGCACAACACGGAATTGGCGGCGAAGGCGACGACGGCGACGAGGGTCAGCAGGAGCGTTCGGCCGGCGCTGGGTTCAGACGCTCCGGCAGACATTGGGACAGGGCGAGGTGCCCCGGGTCAGACTGCCGTCGCGGTGGCCAGCTGCCGCGTCTCCGCCAGCTTACGGGCCGCGATGCGGTCCGGGTCGAGCCCGACCAGCAACACAATGGGGATGATGGGCACGGTGCCCGCCAGCAGATAGAAATCCGCCAGGCTCATGCCAAGACCCGCCGCTTCCAGCCAGGTGTTGAGCTTGGCGCCGAAGGCGTAACCCACATTGGCCATGGCCATATAGAGGGTGAACTGTGTCGCCGCCGCTTTGGTCCAGGAGACTTTCATATACAGGGAGAACAGACTGACCGTCGCGAACGCCAGTGTCCCCTTGAACGTGGGCAGCAACAGAACGTGAAGATAATCCGGTGCGTACCAGGACTGCGCGGTGAGGCCGAAGGCCAGGAGCACCACCATCATGGCGGCGAGACCGAAGGCCGCGATGCGCCGACGGCCGAGACGATCGCACATGAAACCGCCGAGCAACGCACCGAATAACTCCCCCAGCACACCCCAGGTGCCCTGGGCCCGGGCGAAGCTGTCCGCGGCCCATCCCAGTTCCTGGACGAAGAACTCCACGGTCAGCGGATCGTAGATGCCTTCGGCGATGGCGTAGGTGCCGGCGACCAGGACCAGGGTCAGGGTGGTCCGGTTGGACAACGCGCGCTTCAGCTCCCGCATGGTGATCAACGGGCCGAAGCTGCCGGCCCCGACAGTGGCCTGGGCGCTGCCGGAAGACCAGGGAAAGCGGCGCTCACCCGGACGCTCAAGCCAGGCGATCACCAGCCCCAGCACCACCATGACCATCCCGGCCTGGAGCAGCACTGCGGTTTTCAGGCTGGTATAGGCGATGACCGTGGCCATGCCGGCGCCGCCGACGGCGATGCCGAACAGTTTGGATCCCCACATGAATCCGTTGACCCGGCCGCGCTCGGAGTCATCCAGCAGGTCCACCGCCAGGGCGTCGGTGGACACATCCTGCAGGGCGGCGAAACAGTTGTGCACGAAGAAGACCCAGGCGAGATACATCAGGGTAGTTTCGCTGCTCATGGCGCCCGAGGTCGCCGCCGCCAGCAGCGTCAGGGCCATAAAGAACTGGGCGATGGCGATCCAGGGCCGGCGCAAGCCGAACGATGGCATGCGCACCGAATCGATCAATGGTCCGAAGAAGAATTTAAAGGTCCAGGGCAGGATGGCCATCGCCACAACCGTGGCGGTCTCGGCCTTGCCGTGACCGGCCTGGCTCAGGGTGGCCAGCAGTGCGATGGTGGCGAAACCCCAGGGGAACCCCTGAGAGAAATACAGCAGACACAGCAGCAGCGTGCGGCGCCCGCGGTTATCAGACAGCGTGACGGGTCGCGTCTCGCCCATGCGGTCTTTCCCCTGCTTGTGCCGCGGTCCCTGCGGGCCAGTGCTCCCCCCCCTGGTGGCCCGACAATGCTCAAGCGGAGGATCGATGTCAAACGGGGCGCCGCAGCGGCTGCGTGTCCTCGGGGCCCCGGATCGGCCGTCAGAGGAGATCGGTGAGGCATGGCATGACCATATGCCTGACCAGCGGCAGCACCATGACGCCGCCCTTAACCAGCAGGAGCGTCTGCCGATCCCACTGGTTCAGGGTCAGCGCCAGCGCGGCGGCCGGGGGATGCCCGGTCCTGGTCGCCATCGTCACCGACCGCAGGTTCCGCCTGATCTTCGGTTCCGTCTCGAGGCGAATACCGGCACAATGAACCAGATTCGGATCAGACTCTTCCGTAAGGCGGGGAGAGGAGGAGCGATGCTTCAGATCAAAAACGGGCTGTTGATCTTCGTCGTTTGGGCCATGGCGGCATCATTCCCGGCTGCCGCCCAACAGGATCCGGTGGCGGAGGCTCTGAGCGCGCGCATGGAAGAGCTGCAATTCGGCGGCGATCTGGCGATCGGCGGTGCCGATATCGCCGCTCGCGAGGTCCTCCCGGCGGTCTATGCCAACCGGGGATTTCAGCCCATGTGGACCGATGAAAAACGGGTACAGGAACTGCTGGCCCTGATCCGGACGGCACCCGAGGACGGCCTGGAAACCTCTGATTACTATCTCGAAGAATTGCAGTCGCAATTCGACGCAGCCAAGGCCTCCGGCGCGGCACTGGACAAGGCGGACCTGGATGTCCTCCTGACCGAATCGCTGATCCGCTTCGGCTATCACCAGCTCTTTGGCAAGGTCAACGCCGCCGCGCTGGATGCCAACATCAATTTCACCCGCGATTTTTTTGGCGGACGGAGTTCGGTGGAGGCCATCCCGGAGATCATCGCTTCGTCCGTGCCGCTGCAGACACAACTGGACCAGGCGGTGCACCGCAGCCCGTTTTATCGCGGACTACAGCGGCATCTGGCGGACTATCGCAAGATCGCGGCAGAGGGCGGTTGGCCCCTGGTGCCCGAGGGCGAGACCCTGCGCAAGGGTGACGACGATCCGCGGGTGGCGGCCATCCGCGCTCGGCTGATCGTCACCGGTGATCTCGCCGGGAGCGATACCGGTTCGACCGTCTTCGACGATGAGCTGGAGGCCGCGGTCATGGGCTTCCAGGCGCGCCACGAGCTGGGTGCGGACGGCATCGTCGGCAAGAACAGCTATGCCGCCATGAACGTGCCGGTGGAGACCCGGATCGATCAGATACGCTTGTCGCTGGAGCGGCTGCGCTGGGTGCGTGGCGACCGGGCGGACCGCTTCGTCGCCGTCAATATCGCCGGTTACCGGGTGTTCTTTGTCGACGAAGAACAGATCGCCTGGAGCACACGGGCCATGGTGGGCAAGACCTACCGTCAGACCCCGGTGTTCCGGGGGACCATGAGTTACATGGAGATCAATCCCACCTGGACGGTGCCCCCCACCATCCTGCGGAAAGACACGCTGCCGGCCATCAAGCGTGACCCGGGATACCTGGCGTCGAAGAACATGAGCGTGATCGACCGGGACGGACGCAAAGTCGATCCGGCCACCATCGACTGGCAGTCCTACACCCGGGGCATCCCCTACTCCATCCGCCAGGAGCCGGGCCCCAATAACGCCTTGGGAGAGATCAAATTCATCTTCCCCAACAAGCATTTCGTGTTCCTGCACGATACGCCGAACCGCTCGCTGTTCGCGCGCCCCGACCGCGCCTTCAGCTCCGGCTGTATCCGGGTCGAGAACCCCTTCGAGCTGGCTGAGTTGATGATGAATGATCCGGGGAAGTGGGGTCAGGCGGCGCTGAAAGAGGTGCGTGACTCCCGGCAGACCCGCCGTCTCAACACGCCACGCCTGCCGGTGCTGATCCTCTACCTGACCGCCTCGCTGCAACCCGATGGAGAGGCGCGCTTCCTCAAGGACGTCTACGGTCGTGATGCCGCCGTGCTGGCGGCGCTTGACGGAGAGGTGCTGATCACACCCCTCGGCAGTTGAGGAAAACTGGCAGCTGAGAAAATCCAGCAGTTAAAAAGATCCGGCGCCGACGGTCCTTCGATAG
>JASFJM010000216.1:0-4496 GCA_050122055.1 Gammaproteobacteria bacterium
CGCCATCGACGATTTCGGCACCGGTTTTTCTTCCCTCTCCTATCTCCAGCGCATCCCCTTCGACACCCTGAAGATCGACCGGTCTTTCCTCCACCGGGTCCCGGACAGTTCCCGTGCCTGCGCCATAGCCCGGGCGATCATCACCCTCGGCGAAAGCCTGGACAAACGCATCGTGGCCGAGGGCGTGGAGACGGCGGAGCAGGCCGATTTCTTCTGCCGGGAAGGCAAGATCCACGCTCAGGGCTATCGCTATGGCCGCCCCATGCCGGCAGAGGACTTCTTCGAGACCGCCCTGGCGAGACCCCTTGACTCGATCAGCGAGACCGCGATCCTGCGCCGGATCAACGTGGGCTGAGCCATAGACAGCGGGCAGCCGCCGGGGTCGCCCCGCAGGCCGGGTCCGGCGATGCCCCTACTCCTCGAGCATATAGATCTGCCACAGATCCCGTGAGCTCAGGCGCAGGAACGGCTTCATGGTCCGCCGCCCCGTGCGGCCGATACTCTTCTCCAGATACCGCAGCTCCTCCAGCATGCCCTTGACCTCCGGGTGGGGCTCGGTCTCGAAGCCCTGCTCCCGCATCATCAGCAAGGCACTCGCCCGCATGGACAGCTCCACATGGAGGCGCAGATAACAGAGCATGTCGGCCAGCACGATGCCGCTGAACCGGCCCTTGAGCGACGTCAGGAATTGGCCCACTTTCGATTCCGAGAACTCCCCGGAGCTGAGCAGTTCCAGCAGCTGGGTGTCGGCATCGAAGTCCACCTGCATCCACCGCTGGAGGGACTTCTCGCTCTGGCGGAATACGAAGACGATCAGCGGCGGCAGGGTCAGCAGGATCCCCAGGGTCGACCACACCGGGACGAACAGGAAATGGTTGAAGATCGAGTGGATCAACGCCGCCCCGAGGAAGCCGGGAACGAACACCCAGGCTCGGGTAGTCTGCCGCTCCTCCGCCAGGGTGTGGGCGATGATGCCGAAGATGGCGGTGGTGCCGCCATGCATGATGGCGGTGCCGAAGCCGCGCACGATCCAGACTGCCAGATGGGAATCCGCCAGCACCCCCAGATAGTAGATATTCTCCACCAGAGCGAAGCCGGTGCCGGCGGCGAAGCCGAAGATGGTGGCGTCGACCGGGAAGCCGACCCGGTGGCGCCGGATCAGATAGACGAGTATCAGTCCCTTGAGGCTCTCCTCGATCAGCGGCGCCACGTAGCGGGAATAGCTGACCAGCTCCATGGCGGTGGACTGCAGCAGCGCCACGTTGACGAAATAGCTGGCCGCCGCGGCCAGGCATCCTGCGGCGATGGTCAACAACACGGTGCGCAGCCGTACCAGCTTGTAGCTGTCCAGATAGACCAGTGCGCCGAGGAACAGCGACACCGGGATCAGGCCTACCGACCCGCGAAGGACGATCTCGCTCAACATGGCGCCATCATCCACGGAATATCGGGCGGACGACAAGCCCGGCCGGGCGCGGACCGGACCTCGGCTCCCCTTAGAGGATCTTCAGCGAGGCCATGAACTCATTGTCGGAGCTGCCGCCGCTGCGTTCCGCATGGGCGTATCCGATCGAGAAGGTCATGGGCATCCGCGACAGGATCTGGAACCGGAAGTCCACCTGGGTACCGACGTTGTAATACTCGTCGCTGCCGCCCTCCGGATTGGTGGCCAGGGCCATGGCGAAGATCGCCGGCCGCGCCCAGCTGAGGAAGAAATCCGGGGTACCGACGCGCCGGAAGCGGACCGGCGGCAGATTCCACTCCAGCGTGCCCTTGGCGAAGGTCCGGCCGTTGAGGCGATCGATCTTGAACCCCGGGAAGGCGAAGACATCGCGGTAGCGCTTCACTTCCTGGTGGTCCACCCAGTTGTTGCGGAAGGCACCAAAATAGAAGTTGGCGAATTCGTCGTCCTTGTCCCCGTCGGCGCCGCCGGCGTAGGTACGCAACCAGATCGACGAATGATGCAGGGGCAACGCGAAGCCCACATCGAAACGGCCGTAGGCGTACGGTGTCAGCGAACTGTCCGCGTAATTGCTGCCGCCATGGAGAGACCAGCGGAAGCCCTTCTCCTCGTCCACCGCGCCCAGGGAGCGTCGGGTATGGGAGTAATACAGGGCGGCGTTGGCATTGGCCAGTTCGTCGAAGGTGGCGTCGACGTCCTGAGCGTAAGGCACTTCGTCCAGATCCCAGAAATAACCGGCGCGCACATCCAGATGCATCTTGCGCGGATCGTCCGAGATGATGGGCCGCCGGTATCCGAGCTGCGCCGCGTAGCCTTTCCTGCTGACCTTGGTCGGCCCGAACAGGTCGTAGAAATCCGCGTAATTGTATTTCAGCTCCGCCGTCCAGCTACCGGGCAGCAACTGGTCGAGGCGCTGATACTGGTATTTGATATGGGCATGGAGCTGTTCGTTGGAGTCCTGGGTCGGTGACACCGAGGCCGTGACGCCCAGCCGGTTGAAACCGATATAGTCGCTGAAGATGGCGTGCACGCCACCGGCCACCGAGTCGTCATAGCCCTCGACGATGGGATAGACCGACTCCAGGTTCATGTTCTGCAGCGGCTTGTACGGCCCCTGGTCCTCGATCAGATCGTCCAGGGGGATATCGGCGGGCGAGCCCACCTGCCATTCCCGGACCACCGGATGGGTCTCGGCGATGCGGGTGCCGAGGAAGGTGATCGCGCTGACGTCCTCCAGGGGCTGCGGATCGATAAAGGTCGGGACGAAGCCCTGGCCGGTGTAGCGGAACACCAGCAGCTGACCGTCATCCATGGGCACCGGCCGGAACAGGCCCACTTCCGCGTTGCTGACCGCCTGGATGTCGCCATTAGCCAGTTCGTAGCGGAAGATGTTCGACACGCCGGTGTAGTAAGAGCTGCCGAACAGATAGCGGCCGTCGGGCGAGAACACGAAGCCCTCGGGCACCGCCTGACCGAAATCGAAAGAGGTGATCGGCGTGATATCGCCATCCATCAGGGCTTCGATCTCCATCACCCGCAGCGACTGATCGCCCTCCACCGTGCCGAATGACGTGGATAACAGCGTGCCGTCCGGCGAGATGTCCATGTCATAGAGCACCTGGCCATAGGGGAAGCTGTGGATCTGGTTCCACTCGGTATAGGGATGCGGGATCCTGACCAGGGTGGCGATGCCGTTCAGATGCCTCACGCCCCAGAGCGAGCGGTCCGCCGGGTTGAACACCAGCTCGCCGATGCGGCTGTCTCTCTGCAGCATCCGGGACTCGCCCGTATCCACATCCAGGGCGATGAGGTCGCGGTAATTGTAGTTATCGGCGGTATAGAAGATCGTCCGGGAGTCGGGATCGAAGGCCAGGGAGGTGACCCGGTAGATCATCGGCCCCTTGATGTCCTCCAGCCGCGATACGGACCCGTCCGCCACCGAGATGGCGCCGATGTGGGCCACGACGCCCGGATAACGGATGCCCGCGAAAAGCTGCCCGCTGGCAGGGTCGAAATAGGCTCGGGACACGGAGCCCAGCGCCCGCCCGGAGAGATCCCGGGTGGGCGTGGTCGGGAACTGCCGGATGGCGGCCAGATTCCTGCCCTGGAATTCGTGCTCCCAGGCGATCCACTCCTGCCAGGCCTGATCCAGGCTTTTTCCGAACACCAGCTGGAATTGCGCCGCATTGTTGCGCCGGCTGCCCTCCTTGCGCTGGGACCAGGCGATCACCTTCTCGGGCGAATACACATAGGCCATATAACTGATAAAGCGGGTGCCATAGAGATAGGCGTTGGCCCCGACCTGGAAATCGACCTTGGTGCCTTCGGAGACCAGCCCGAGTGGGTCATAGAAGTGCGCGTCATCCCGGACCATGGAGCGGAACACCATCTCGTCGTATGCACCCTGTGCCCTGCCGAGCCCGCCGGCCATCCAGGTCTCGACAAATACCGCGATGCCCTCCAGGAACCAGCGCGGGCTGGTCTTGCGGGGCACGGTCAGATACTGATAGAGGATGGACAGAGGATAGTCCGGGGTCGCCGCCACCTTGCCTCCGAACCATCGGCGGAAGCGCAGATCTTCGGGCGCAGCCTGGTCCGTGGTCGCGATGTGCACCAGCTCGTGGTTCATGATGGTGCAGATGCGCTCGGCGGCGGCCGAAGTCTCGAAGGTCAGCGGCAGCGGCGCCACGTCCACGAACAGGCTGTTGCGGGGCACCGAGCTGGCTGCCGCATTGCCGTAGTCAGCGAAGTCCGTCAGCAGCACCGTCGTCCGCTCGGTGGGTTCGTACTCGAAGATGCGCCGCTGCCCGCCCATGGAGTTTTCGAAGCAGCGCGCCGCGTAGGGGGCCAGATAGGTCTGGGTCGGATCGAAATACAGCAGCCGCTGGTCGGGGGTCTGGGTGAATTTGAGCTCGGCCTGGCCGGCCAGGGGCAACGCAAGCAGAATCGCGCCGGCGAGCACGGAAAGTGATTGGGCTCTGGGCATGGCGATTCTTCTTTTTGGTGTCTGAAAACAAGAAGAGGATACAACGGA
>JASFJM010000217.1:0-4494 GCA_050122055.1 Gammaproteobacteria bacterium
TCGAACGCACGCGTCTCACCACCGTGCTTCGCCGCCATCACCTTCGTCAACGCCGCCGTCAACGTCGTCTTGCCATGATCAACATGACCAATCGTCCCAACATTCACATGCGGCTTCGTACGCTCGAATTTCTCTTTGGACACGGCTGCGTTCCTCTAATGCAAATCAGTCGAATTCTCGAATCCGGGATCCCGTCAGGAAGCCTTCTTCATCACGGCATCGGCCACGCTGGTCGGGGCCTCGTTGTACTTGGCAAACTCCATCGAGTAAGTGGCCCGGCCCTGGGTGGCGGAGCGCAGATCGGTGGCGTAGCCGAACATCTCTGCCAGCGGCACCTCGGCCCGCACCAGCTTGCCGGCCGGAGAGTCTTCCATGCCCTGGACCAGGCCACGGCGGCGATTCAGATCGCCCATCACGTCGCCCATGTAGTCTTCGGGCGTCACCACCTCGACCTTCATGATCGGCTCGAGCAGCACCGGACTGGCCTTCTGGCAGCCCTCTTTGATCGCCATGGAACCGGCGATCTTGAACGCCATCTCGCTGGAATCCACGTCGTGGTAGGAGCCATCGTAGAGGGTGACCTGGACGTCCACCACCGGGAAACCGGCGATGACACCGTTCTCGAGCTGCTCCTGGATGCCCTTGTCCACCGCGTTGATGTACTCCTTGGGCACCGCGCCACCGACAATGGCGTTCTCGAATTCGTAACCCAGGCCGGCCTCCCGCGGCTCGATCCGCAGCCACACGTGGCCGTACTGGCCGCGGCCGCCGGACTGGCGCACGAACTTGCCTTCCTGCTCGACGGAGGCGCGGATGGTCTCCCGATAGGCCACCTGGGGCTTGCCGACGTTGGCTTCGACCTTGAACTCGCGACGCATGCGGTCGACGATGATCTCCAGATGCAGCTCGCCCATGCCGGAGATGATGGTCTGGCCGGACTCTTCGTCGGTATGGACGCGGAAAGACGGGTCTTCCTGGGCCAGCTTCGACAGGGCGATGCCCATCTTCTCCTGGTCGGCCTTGGTCTTCGGCTCCACCGCGACCGCGATCACCGGCTCGGGGAACTCCATCCGCTCGAGGGTGACGACATTCTTCATGTCGCAAAGGGTGTCGCCGGTCGTCACGTCCTTCAGGCCCACCGCCGCGGCGATGTCGCCGGCCCGCACTTCCTTGATCTCGGCCCGCTCGTTGGCGTGCATCTGCAGGATGCGGCCGATGCGCTCGCGCTTGCCTTTGACCGGGTTGTAGACCGTATCGCCGGAGTGGATCACGCCGGAATAGACCCGGAAGAAGGTCAGGCTGCCGACGAAAGGATCGGTGGCAATCTTGAAAGCCAGCGCGGCGAACGGCTGCTCGTCGTCCGACTCACGCGTGGCTTCGGAATCGTCCTCGAGCAGGCCACGGATCGCAGGCACGTCGATGGGCGAGGGCATGTACTCAATCACCGCATCCAGCATCGCCTGGACGCCCTTGTTCTTGAACGCCGATCCGCACAGCACCGGCACGATCTCGTTGGCCAGGGTGCGGGCGCGGACACCGCGGCGGATCTCCTCGATGCTGAGCGTCTCGCCCTCGAGGAACTTCTCCAGCAATTCTTCGTCGCCCTCGGCGGCGGCCTCGATCAGCTTCTCGCGCCATTCGGCGGCGAGATCGGCCATGTCGGCGGGGATGTCCTGGAGCTCGTAGCTCATGCCCTGGGTCGAGTCGTCCCAGAGGATCGCCTTCATCTGCAGCAGGTCCACGACGCCACGGAAATTGTCCTCCGCACCGATCGGCAGCTGCAGCGGGACCGGGGTCGCCCCGAGGCGATCCGTGATCTGCCCGACCACGCGCAGGAAGTCGGCGCCGGCGCGGTCCATCTTGTTGATGAAGGCCAGCCGCGGCACGCCATATTTGCTGGCCTGGCGCCAGACCGTCTCCGACTGCGGCTCCACGCCACCGACAGAGCAGAACACGGCGACGGCCCCGTCGAGCACCCTCAAAGAGCGCTCCACCTCGATGGTGAAATCGACGTGTCCCGGGGTGTCGATGATGTTGATGCGGTGCTGCGGATACTGGTGGTCCATGCCCTCCCAGAAACAGGTGGTGGCGGCGGAGGTGATGGTGATGCCGCGCTCCTGCTCCTGTTCCATCCAGTCCATGACAGCAGCACCGTCGTGGACTTCACCGATCTTGTGCGACACGCCGGTGTAGAACAGGATACGCTCCGTCGTCGTCGTCTTACCGGCGTCGATGTGAGCCATGATACCGATGTTCCGATAGCGCTCGATTGGCGTCGTGCGTGCCACGATCAGTTCCTCAGATATTGAATATTCGGTCGGGAGCCGGGACTACCAGCGATAGTGCGAGAACGCTTTGTTGGCCTCGGCCATACGATGCGTGTCTTCCCGCTTCTTTACGGCGGTGCCGCGGTTCTCCGACGCCTCCATCAGCTCGTTGGCGAGCCGCTGGGCCATGGATTTCTCGCTGCGTTTGCGGGCGGCGTCGATCACCCAGCGCATGGCCAGGGTCTGGCGCCGCACCTGGCGGACTTCCACCGGCACCTGATAGGTCGCGCCGCCGACCCGGCGGGACTTGACCTCGACCGCCGGCTTGACGTTCTCCAGCGCCTGCTCGAGCACGTCCACGGCCTGATCCGACGGGATCTTGCGCCGGTCGGCGATATTATCGATGGCGCCATACACGATGCGCTCGGCGACCGACTTCTTGCCGCTCTCCATGATCATGTTCATGAACTTCGCCAGCATCTGGCTGCCGAAGCGCGGGTCGGGGAGGGTGGCGCGCTTGGGCGCTTGTACTCGTCTGGACATGAGACCGCCTAAATCAGGTTATTCGATACAGCTTGAGATCAGGACTTGGGCCGCTTGGCGCCGTATTTGGAACGGCCCTGGCGGCGGTCCGACACGCCGGCACAATCCAGCGTGCCGCGGATAGTGTGATAGCGCACGCCCGGCAGATCCTTGACGCGGCCGCCGCGGATCATCACCACCGAGTGTTCCTGCAGGTTGTGGCCTTCGCCGCCGATATAGCTGGACACCTCGAAACCATTGGTCAGACGCACACGGGCGACTTTCCGCAGGGCCGAGTTGGGCTTCTTCGGGGTGGTCGTGTAGACCCGGGTGCAGACGCCCCGCCGCTGCGGACTGGCCTGCAGCGCGGGCACATTGGTCTTGTCCCGCTTGACGCGGCGGGGCTTGCGAACCAGCTGATTGATCGTCGCCATCTAAATATGCTCTGTTCCAGATTCCAGAGAAGAACCGGGCCGCCCTGGGGCGACCCGACTCTTGGATAAGGTTTTACAGGTCGAGGATTATCGGGCGACCTGAACGTAGCCCCGGAATTCTAGGAAGGGTCGGCCGGTCTGTCAACCAGCCGACCCTGTCCTCAGCTCTCGGTCTCGGTGCTGTCCATCTCCGAGGGATCCACCCCGGCGGCCTCCATGGCCTCCTGGATAGTCATGTCCTCGGGACGCTGCTCCGAGCGCCGGCGCCGCTCCTGATGGAAGGCGAATCCGGTACCGGCCGGGATCAGGCGGCCGACGATGACATTCTCCTTGAGCCCCCGGAGGTCGTCCCTGAGACCACGCACGGCAGCCTCGGTGAGCACCCGTGTGGTCTCCTGGAAGGAAGCCGCGGAGATGAAGGACTCGGTCGCCAGTGAGGCCTTGGTGATGCCCAGCAAGACCGGCTCGGGGACGGCCGGCGCCAGATCCTCGGCCCCGGCCCGCTCATTCTCCTCCAGCACCCGGGCCTTGTCGGTCTGCTCGCCCTTGAGGAAGCGGGTCTCACCCGCATCGGCGATCTCGACCTTGCGCAACATCTGGCGGATGATCACCTCGATGTGCTTGTCGTTGATCTTGACGCCCTGCAGCCGGTAGACGTCCTGGATCTCGCGCACCAGATAATCGGCCAGGTGGGCCACGCCCTGCAGCCGCAGGATGTCGTGAGGATTGGGCTCGCCGTCGGCGATCACCTCACCGCGCTGGACCTGCTCACCCTCGAACACGTTCAGGTGCCGCCATTTCGGGATCAGCTCCTCATGAGCCTCACTGCTCTCGTCGGTGATGACCAGCCGGCGCTTGCCCTTGGTCTCCTTGCCGAAGCTGACGGTGCCGGTATGTTCAGCCAGGATCGCCGCCTCCTTGGGCTTGCGGGCCTCGAACAGGTCCGCGACCCGCGGCAGACCACCCGTGATATCGCGGGTCTTTGAGGTCTCCTGGGGGATACGCGCCAGCACGTCGCCGACCCCGATCTGGGCGCCGTCGGACATGCTGACGATGGCCCCCACCGGCAGCGCGTAGACAGCCGGGATCTTGGTGTTGGCGAAGAATACTTCCTTGCCCCTGGCGTCGACCAGGCGCGCCATCGGACGCAGGTCCTTGCCTGCGGCGCCGCGCTGCTTCGGATCGACGATGACGATACTGGACAGACCGGTAGCCTCGTCGATCTGGCTCTCGACGGTGACGCCCTCGACGAAGTCCTGGAACTTGATGAA
>JASFJM010000218.1:0-4493 GCA_050122055.1 Gammaproteobacteria bacterium
GATACGCGAGGGACGGCGATCCGCGTCAGTCGAAACTCGCGGTCTCCTCGACCAGAAAATCCACGACCGCCTGCAGGGCTTCGTGTTCGCTGGCGCCCTGCCCGATCGCCTCGCCGTAGACCTGGACCTGGCGATGGGCACTCGTGCCGCGTTTGAGGATGTCGCGAGCCCGCTCCACCTCCACCAGGCACCCCAGCTCCTCCGCATCCTCGCTGACGATCTCGATCAGTTCCTCGACCAGGTCTGCGTAAGGGATAATCTCGCCCTTGGCCAGGTCCACCATGCCCTCGTCGAAGCTGTAACGCATGGCCCGCCAGCGGTTCTCCATCAGCAGCATCGGCGAATACATGCGCCAGCGCCGGTTGGCGCAGCGCAGACGGTAGAGCATCCGCATGAGGCTGACCGTCAGCGCCGCCAGGGTGACGCCGTCCTCGAGCCGCGTGCAGACGTCGGTGACCCGCATCTCCAGCGTCGGATACCGGTCGCTGGGTCGCAGATCCCACCAGATCTTGGTGGCGTCCTGGATCAGCCCGGCATTGACCATGACCCCGACATGGCGCCGGTACTCGGCATAGCTGACAAAGCGCTCCGGCAGACCGGTCCGCGGCAGGGCATCGAAGACCGTCAGCCGGTAGGACTTCAGTCCCGTGTCCTCGCCCTCCCAGAACGGCGAGGAGCAGGACAGCGCCAGCAGATGGGGCAGGAAATAGGCGAACTGGTTCATCAGGTCGATACGCAGTTCATCGTCCTCGATCCCCACATGCACGTGCATCCCGCAGATGAGGAGCCTGCGGGCCGCCGCCTGCATCTCGGAGGACAGCGTGTCGTAGCGCTCCCGCTCGGTATGCTTCTGATCCAGCCAGCGCGCATAGGGGTGGGTGGAGGCCGCCATCGGCGCGAGCCCATGGCGGTTCGACACTTCGACCACCGCCGACCGCAGACGCGTGAGATCGGAGCGGACCTCCTGGATATCGGAACAGACCCGGGTGCCGATCTCGATCTGTGCACGGAGGAACTCTGGGCTGACCTGGCCCTGAAGCAGCCCCTCGCACTCCTCCATCAGGGACGGCGGCGGCTCGGCGCACAGATCCCGCGTCTCCCGGTCGACCAGCAGATACTCTTCCTCGACCCCGAGGCTGAAGCTGGGTTCGCGGGGGGACATCATCTAGGTGGCCGGATCCATGACCTGATACAAGTCGTCCTCTGCGAGGATCTCCTCCAGTACACGGCCCAGGATATTTGACCAGCGGTCAGCGCCTTCCGGGCTGTTGATCAGGTCCTGGCGAATCTCGATGGAGACATGGGGCAGACCGCCCGGCTCGGCGTGATGGTCGATGGTGTAATCGGCCGGCGCGCGGCCCGAATAGGGCTCGTTGTCGCCGACTATCATGCCGGGGACCTGCCCCAGTTTCTCCATCAGCGGCACCGGGATGCGCGGATCGGTGTCCCACAGGACGCCGATCTGCCAGGGCCGGGAGGTGCGGTTGAAGATCGGCGTGAAACTGTGGATGGCGATGACAGCGGGGACCACGCCGCCGTCCGTGAAGCGGCGCAGACGCTGGTCGATCCCGGCGTGATAGGGGTGAAAGATGGTGCGCGCCCGGATCTGTTTCTGCTCCATGTCCAGGTCGTGGTTGCCCGGCACGAATTCACCATCGCTCACCGCCAGGATGCAGGTGGGGTCGTCCAGATGGCGATTGCAGTCGATCACGAGTCGCGAGTAGCTGGCCAGCAGAGCCGGCGCGTCCAGCATGCGGGACAGGCGGCGGGTGACGTCGCCGGCGCCGATATCACAGGCGATGTGGCGGCGCAGGGCCAGTTCGTCCAGTCCGAGATTATTCAGGCTGGCGGGGATGCGGCGGCTGGCATGGTCGCATACCAGGAGTACCCGGGCCGAACCGGCGTCATTGATCAATTCGAAGGGGCCGGGCTCATCCGGCCCGAGCAGGCCCTGAGTCTGCGGCGATTCCGGACCTCCAGGGGCCGGCCCTACGGCGATCTGACGGCGTATTTCTTGGGTTTGTTCACCCGATCCGATCGACATCGCCTGAGTTTACCCCGAAACGGGGCCACCGCAAACGCGCCGGATCAGACCAGCCGCAGCGACGGGCTGGTGCCCGTATCAGCCAGTCTCGGCCCGGCCGCGCGGGCCAGCTGGCGGAAGTCCGTGACGGGTTCCGGCTTGGCGAAATAGTAACCCTGGGCGTACTCGACTCCGATCGACCGCAGGGTGTCGAGCACTTCCTTGGTCTCCACATGCTCGGCCACGGTGCGGATACCCATGGCGCTGCCCACCTGGGTGATAGCCTTCACCATGGTCTGGTCGATCCGGTCGGCGGTGATCTGCTTGATGAAGTGGCCGTCGATCTTCAGATAGTCCACCGGCAGATTCTTCAGATAGGTGAAGGAAGACAGCCCGCTGCCGAAATCGTCCAGCGAGAATTCGCAGCCGCGACGCTTGATCTCGGACATGAAGTGCGCCGCCACCGAGAGATTACTGATAGCCGCGGTCTCGGTAATCTCGAAGCAGATCGCCCCCGGCGCCAGCTGGTGGCTCTCCAGCTCCTGCAGCACGAAGGCGAGGAACTTGTCGTCGTTGAGCGACGTGCCGGACAGATTGATCGCCAGGGAGTAACCGCCCTCCGGGCCACCGCGGCCGCTGTCCACCAGCCCCTCCAGCGCCTGGCGGATGACCCAGCGATCCAGGGTCGGCATCAGATTGTATCGTTCCGCGGCCGGGATAAAGGCATCCGGAGGCACCAGGCCCCCGGTCTCGTCGCGCATGCGCAGCAACAGCTCGTAGTGCGAGCGCGGGTCGTCGGTATCGGCGATAGGCACGATCGGTTGGTAGTAGAGCTCGAAACGGCCGTCCTCCAGCGCCCGGGTCACCCGGGAGACCCATTGCATCTCGGCGTGCCGTTCGGCCGCGTCACCGTGCTGGTAGACGTGGAGCCGGTTGCGGCCCGAATCCTTGGCGGCGTAGCAGGCGACGTCGGCGGCGGACAACAGCGAGGCCACGCTGTCGCTCTCGCCGGACATGGCGACGACGCCGATGCTGACGCCGATGTCGAACACCGCTTCCTGCCAGAAGAAACGGTATTCGCGGATCGCCTGACGCAGGCCGTCACCGATCTCCACCGCCCGCTCCAGTCCGCAATCCTCGAGCAGGATGCCGAACTCATCGCCGCCCAGGCGGCAGACCACGTCGGTGGCGCGGACCCGCCGGGTGATCAGGCTGGTGACCTGCTGCAGTAGCTGGTCGCCGGCGGAGTGGCCACAGGTGTCGTTGACGATCTTGAACTGATCCAGATCCAGATACAGCAGCACGTGGGTCAGGTCCCGGTCGGAGCGGGTGTTCTGCAGCGCCCGTTCGAGACGGGTTTCGAATTCGCGCCGGTTGATCAGACCGGTGAGGGAGTCATGGGTCGCCTGGTAGGCGAGCTGGTGACGCAGGCGGCGCTCCTTGCCCACGTCATGGAACACCATCACCGCGCCGACCACCTGACTGCGATGGTCGCGGATAGGCGCCGCCGAGTCCTGGATCGCGATCTGGGTCTGGTCGCGGCTGACCAGCATCGAGTGCTGACCCAGCTCGGTGACCTTGCCCTGGCGCAGACAGGCGAACACGGGATTCTCCACTTCCTCCCCGGTGCCCTCGTGCAGGATCTTCACCACCTCGGCCACGGGCCGTCCGGCCGCTTCTTCAGCCCGCCAGCCGGTCAGGTGCTCGGCGACGGGATTGAGATAGTCGATCCGGCCCTTCCCGTCGGTAGTGATCACCGCGTCGGCGATGGATTTGAGTGTGACCTGAGCGCGCTCTTTCTCCTCGAACACGGCCAATTCCGCACGCTTGCGGTCGGTGATGTCGGACAGGGTCCCTTCGTAGCCGCGGATGGAGCCGGCGGCGTCGCGCACGACCCGGGCGTTCTCCAGCACGACGATGGTGCTGCCGTCGGCCCGGCGCAGACGCAGCTCGGCGTTCCGCACCTGACCCTGCTCGTGCAGCATCTCCAGCACCCCTTTCTGATCGTTGGCGTCGACGTAGAGATTGGTGGTCGGGCCGATCGCCTTCAGGGCCTCCTCCGATTCGTATCCCAGCATCTTCACCAGCGCCGGGTTGGCGGAGATGAAACAGCCGTCCGCCGATACCTGGTAGACCCCGTCGAGCACGTTGGCGAACAGCCCGCGGAAACGCGCCTCACTCTTGCGGATGGCCTTCTCGGCGAGCTTGCGCTCGATGGCGATACCGGCCAGACGGGTCATGCGGTCGAACAGCTCGAAGCTGCGCTGCACCGGTGCCCGCGGCTCACGGTAGAACACGGCGAACACCCCCACCAGATCGCCGACCGAAGAGCGGATGGGCGTCGACCAGCTGGACCCGAAACCCAGCGAGATCGCCAGCTCCCGATGAGTGGACCAGAGCGGATCGGTGCCCATGTCGGCCTCGATCACGGTCTCGACCAGGGTCTTCGACGGCGCCGGCGCGGCGGTAA
>JASFJM010000219.1:0-4466 GCA_050122055.1 Gammaproteobacteria bacterium
CATCTCGATGTCCCAGCGGGACGTCGCCCAGGCTAGCTGCTCGGCTGGCGGCGCGCCGCGGAGCGCGTCGTCCGGCGGCAGTCCCAGGAAACGGAGCACCTCGGTCATGATGTCGCTCGCCCTGGCGGCATCGAGGGCAGGCGCGCCGGTCTGTTTGCTCAATTTCTCGCCCGCGGATGCCAGGACCAGCGGGAAATGCAGGTAATGGGGCGTGGGCAGCCCCAGGGTCTGCTGCAGGAAAATCTGCCTGGGCGTGTTGTCCAGCAAATCCGTGCCGCGGCAGACTTCGGTGATGCCCTGTTGCGCATCGTCCAACACCACCGCCAGCTGATAGGCGGTCATGCCGTCTTTGCGTTGCAGGACGAAGTCGCCGACCTGTCGCCGCAAATGTTGCTCGAACCTCCCCTGGAGGAGGTCTTCGAAGCCGACCGACCGGTCCGGGACCCGCAGGCGTATGGCGCAGTCCGCGTCCGGGCGACGAGGGCCGTCCCGGCACAGACCCGGGTAGACAGCCGATTGCCCGGGCTTCCTTTCGCCCAGGACCTCTTCGATATCCCGTCTGGAGCAGGAACAGGGGAAGGCAAGACCGCGTTCGGTCAGGTCCCGGATATGGTGTCGATAGGCATCTAGCCGGGTGCTCTGGTAGAGCACCTGTCCGTCCCATTCCAGGCCAAAGGTCTCCAGGCTTCTCAGGATCCCGGCGGCCGCACCCGGTGGCTCCCGTGGCGGATCGATGTCCTCCATCCGCACCAGCCAGTCGCCCTGTTGGCTGCGGGCACGCAGATAACTGGCGACCGCAGCGACCAGGGAGCCGAAATGAAGCGGGCCGGTGGGAGAGGGGGCGAAGCGCCCGCGGTAGCGTGCCGCGGGCGCGTTCATGGCCGATGCTGGCGGTTAGCGATCGTCCCAGTCGCGGAACTGTTTCTCGGCGAGCTCACGACGTTCCTGAGCCTCGACGGACAGCGTGGCAACCGGCCGGGCTTCCAGGCGTTTCAGCCCGATCTCCTCGCCGGTCTCGGCGCAGTAGCCGTAGCTGCCGTCGTCGATCCGCCCCAGGGCCGAGTCGATCTTCCGCAGCAGCTTTCGCTCCCGGTCCCGGGTCCGCAGTTCCAGGCTGAACTCCGACTCCTGGGTGGCCCGGTCGTTGGGGTCCGGGAAGTTGGCGGCTTCGTCTTTCATGTGGCCGACCGTCCGGTCGACCTCTTCCATCAGCTCTTTCTTCCACGCCAGCAGGATCTGCCGGAAGTGTTCCAGCATGGGGTCGCTCATGTACGACTCGCCGCGCTTCTGCTTATAGCCATCGAAGCCGCGGAGTGGACCCGATGCGCCGAAACGCTTTGCCCGGGTGCGGCGAGCCGGAGCCGCTTTCTTGCGCGCGGCCGGCTTCTTCCTGGCTACGGCTTTCTTCCTGGCCACCGTCTTTTTCCGGGTCACGGCCTTCTTTTTCGCGGCCGGCTTCTTCTTTGCTGCGGGTTTCTTCTTGGCCGCGGGCTTCTTCTTGGCCACAGGTTTCTTCTTTGCCGCGGGTTTCTTCTTCCCTGCTGGCTTCTTCTTTGCGGCAGGCTTCTTCTTGCCTGCAGCCTTCTTCTTTGCCGCAGGCTTCTTCCTCACCGGTTTCTTTTTTGCCGCCGGCTTCTTCGCCGTGACCTTCTTCCTGGTGCTGGATTTCCTGCGCGCAGCGCTGGCCTTACGGGCGGGGGTCGCCCTGGTCTTGCGCGACGCGGTCTTCTTCTTGCTCGCTTTTTTCTTTGCGGGCATCAGCTATCTCCTAGCCGACAGTGAACAGGGGGCTCCGGGGAGCCGGCATGCATGGCAGCGGGGCATCGATCCTTCCCGGAAGGTCGAAACTGGCTACCAAACCGGGCTTTTTAACGGCTTTTGACGCAGGAGTCCAGTCCCGGTCAAATGGCGCCTGTCAGGACCGCCGTGTTCACGGCAGCGTTACCGGCGCGGCAGGGGCCCATCCGCTCGCCCGATGCTCGGCAACGACGGTGGTATAGATGCCGCCGCGCACATAAAATTCCGCAGTTATGCGCATGAATCGGGGCTCGATCGTGCTCACCAGCTTGTCCAGTATCTGGTTGGTCACATCTTCGTGGAAAGCGCCTTCGTCTCGGAAAGACCACATATAAAGCTTGAGGGCCTTCAACTCGACGCAGAGGCGCTCCGGTATGTATTCGATATGGATGGTGGCGAAATCAGGCTGGCCCGTCTTGGGGCACAAACAGGTAAACTCCGGGACACGGATGCGGATGACGTAATCGCGCCCGATCCGCGGGTTTTCGAAGGTCTCCAGGGTCTTGCTGGGGCCGGGTCGGGTCTGTTTCTCGATACTGGGGTTCATGGCGTTCGGTACTCCGGGCCGGGCATCTGTTCCCGAGTGAGAAAAAAGACGGATTAATTTACACTACACGGATTTTTACGGCCATCGGCCGTGCAAGCGGGCAGGTATGCGTCTCAGCAATATCAAGCTGGCGGGGTTCAAGTCCTTCGTCGACCCCACCACGATCCATTTCCCCAGCAATCTGATGGGGATCGTCGGTCCCAATGGCTGCGGAAAATCCAACGTCATCGATGCCGTGCGCTGGGTCTTGGGTGAGAGCTCGGCCAAGCACCTGCGCGGCGATTCCATGGCCGACGTGATCTTCAACGGCTCCAGCGCCCGCAAGCCCGTGGGCAACGCCTCCATCGAGCTGGTGTTCGACAATTCCTCCGGCGAACTGGGCGGCCAGTACGCGGGTTTCGCCGAGATCTCGGTCCGCCGGGTGGTGTCCCGGGACGGTACCTCGACCTACTTCCTCAACAACACCCGCTGCCGGCGCAAGGACATTACCAGCATATTCCTCGGCACCGGTCTGGGGCCGCGCAGTTACGCCATCATCGAACAGGGCATGATCTCTCGGATCATCGAGGCGAAGCCCGAGGAGATGCGGGTCTATCTGGAAGAAGCGGCCGGGATCTCTAAATACAAGGACCGCCGGCGCGAGACGGAAAACCGGATCCGGCATACCCGTGACAACCTCAGCCGTCTGGATGACCTGCGCGACGAGGTCGACAAGCAGATCAAGCACCTGGAGCGCCAGGCGCGCACCGCGGAGCGGTTCAAGGATCTCAAGCAGCGCCAGCGTCAGCTGGAAGCAGAGCTGCTGGCCCTGAGGCTCGCGGACCTGGAGACCGAGGAGAAACGTCAGAAAGGCGTGCTGTCGGAGCGCGAGACATCGCTGCAGGCGGCGATCGCGGCGCTGCGGGAGACAGAAGCGGATATCGAGAAGGCCAGAGAACAGCATGCGGCCCGCAGCGAGGCGCTCAACGAGGTCCAGGGCCGCTTCTACAAGATCGGCGCGGAGATTGCCCGTCTCGAACAGGCCATCCAGCACGCACGGGAGCTGCGCCAGAGGCAGCAGCAGGACCTGGGACAGGTAGAGGGCTCCCTGACCGACCTGGGACAGAGCATCGACCGGGACCGCGGGCAGCTCCAGGACCTGGACCGGACGCTGGAGGAACTGGGGCCCGGGCTGGAAGCGGCGCGTGCCGCCGAAGTCGCCGCCATGGAGGCGCTGGGATCGGCCGAACGGGACATGCAGGGTTGGCAACAGCGCTGGGAGGCTTTCAACCGGGAGGCCGGCGAAGCCAGTCGCATGGCGGAGGTGGAACGGGCCCGGATCGAGCAGATCGAAACCCAGATGCAGCGGCTGCTCGATCGCCGTGAGCGCACTGCCGCCGAGGTCAACCGTCTGTCCCAGCAGATGGAAGGGGACGAGATCGAGCGGCTGGAGCAAGAGGCCGCTCAGGCCGGTCAGGCGGCGCAGGATCTCGATGGACAGATGGAGACCGTCCGATCCGACATCGGTCGTCTGCGGGAGCAGGAGGCCATGGCGGCCTCGGCCCTGCACACCACTCGCGGCAATCTGCAGCAGGCGCGCGGGGAGCTGGCCTCGCTGGAGGCCCTGCAGGAGGCCGCACTGGGCCGTCGGGGCGGGGCAGTGGCCGACTGGCTGGAAGGTCGCGGTCTGCAGGATCGGCCGCGACTGGCAGAGCAGCTTTCGGTCAAGTCGGGCTGGGAGCGCGCGGCGGAGACCGTGCTGGGCTCCTATCTGGAGGCGGTGTGCGTCGACGGTCTGGATGACGTCGCCGGCGCCCTGGACAATCTCACCCACGGTGCAGTGAGTTTCCTGGATGCGGAGCTGGCCGCCCACGGGGACGCCCCCCAATCCGACTTGCTGAGTCACTATGTGGAAGGTCCTCCGGTCCTTTCCAACCTCTTGGCCGGGGTGCGGGCCGTGGAGGACCTGCCGCGGGCGCTGGCGGTCCGCCGGCTGCTGAATGCCGGGGAATCGGTGGTGACTCGCGGCGGCATCTGGATGGGCCCCGGCTGGCTGCGGATCAACCGGCCCAGCGAGGGCGAAAGCGGCTTGCTGCGGAGAGAACAGGAGATCCGTGAGCAGCGGCAGACCCTAGAGAAACTG
>JASFJM010000220.1:0-4453 GCA_050122055.1 Gammaproteobacteria bacterium
GACCATCAGATACGCCCCTATGTGAGCGGCCACTGTCGCCGCGGCGGCGCCGAAGAAACCGCATCCGAAGATAAAAGAGAACGGATCGTGGGGCAGCATGCGGCGGACCAGCCGCCGGATGCCGTCGGTTGCGACCACCGGTAACACCGAGCCCGCCAGCCAGCTGGCGGCCAGCGCGCTCTCGGTCTTCATGGTCAGGCCGGTCACGGCCTCGGCGATCAGGGTGGCGATCATCGCGGACGCGGGCCCGAGCACCAGCGTAACCGTGGTCACGCCGAGTATATGCAGGCCCGGCCCCTGGGCGACGGTGGCGCGGATGGACCACAGCACCAGAAGTCCCACCGTGCAGGCGGCGAAACGGTGCAGGGTGGGAGCATCCTGCAGCAGGGCTTTCCAATCCAGACGCCGGGCGGCCAGGGCCACCGCGATCGTGGCCGCCACCCGGCAGGCCCAGAGCCAGCCTGGCGAAAGAAGTTCAGCATCGATCTGCATGGAAGATCCGGATCTGCCTGAGGAGATGCCGATGATCTCACGGACTCCGACGCGGGAAAAAGGCGGGCGCCACAGCGCCCGCCCGAATGCTGCTCTGCCTTATAGCCGCCTACCGCTCCCGGGCCACCACCGTCTCCCCGGGCCCGACACCGAGGCTGATGCTGACCCGCCGTTCCAGGGCATATGCGTCAACGTCCCCGTCCGGCGCCACGGACAAGCTGCGGCCGTGAGCCCGGACGTCGATGCGTCCGGGCGCGATGCCGCGCTCCAGCAAGGCCTCCCGGACCGCCGCCGCCCGCTCTTCGGACAAGGACATATTGAAGCCGTCGTCGCCGCGGGGGTCGGCATACCCGTCGAGCCGGACCCTCAGTTCCGGGTCTTGCTCCAGCAGCGCCGCCAGCCGTTCAATCCGGGCGGCGGCATCCTCGTCCAGTTGGCTGCTGCCGGTGCGGAACAGGACCGCGAACTGCAGACCCTCCGCCAGGGACTCCCGCTGCTCCAGTTCGGCGATGCGCTCGTCGAGCCGGGCCCGCTCGTGACGCATGCGCTGCAGATGCTCGCGGTCCGCGTCGAGTGCCAGGCGGAGATCTTCTGCCTCGACCCGGGATCGGCCGAGAGAGTCCTCGAGATCGTCGACGCTTGCTGCCAGTTGCAGCCGGTCGCCGAGGAATCCGCCCACGCCGGCGCCGATGATGGCGCCGGCCGGGCCTGCCACCACGGCGCCGATCGCGGCGCCGCCGCCGGCACCGAGCTTGCCACCGGTCTCGTCGTGGACCTCGCCACCGGCCTGGGCAGCACCGATCGACAGGAATCCGGCGGCCATCGCTGGAAGAAAAAAGGCTTTGGTATACATGTCCTGCTCCTCAGACGTTATCGCGGCCGTACCCAATGTGCGGCGCTCGGGTCCTATTGAGCCCTTCGCCGGGGCCGGGGAGCGGGCGGATGATGTCGCGGGAAAGGACGAAAAAGGGCAAAAGATGGCGGCCCACCGCGGATCGTGCGATCCGGTGCGGATGATCCGGGCTAGCGACCCGAAGGCTTTCGTATCGACGTCTCCCGCGGACCGGCCTCTCGCCCAATCCGTTGGCCGGTCACGGTGGTGGCGGGGTCTGCATAGCGGGGGCGCCGTGGCCTGACTCCGGCGCCCGGATCGATCGCCAGGCTCGTCATGGCCGCCTCCACAACGGCCCGGCGGCGACGGACAGGAGCCGGCAGCTCTCAGCCAGACCCGGCGTTCCCGGCCGGGGTCCGACGCTCCGTCGATACCGGCCCCGGCCGCACGGTGACGATGGAACAGCGAAGCTGGGGGAGGATCGCCTCGACCATTTTCGAAGCCGCCTTTACGTCCGTCACACCCAGCACCAGCGCCCTGGGATCGGCGCGCCGGGCGAGAGCCGCCAGCCGGGCCGGGCTGATCTCTTCCAGCCGGACCCAGCGAGCCTTCACCAGGGGGGCGTTGCGGGCAAGCGTGGCTATCAAGGAGGATTCATCCGGGACCTGACGGGAATCGGGCAGCGCCACGACCAGATCGATCTTCTCCACTCTCGCCAGCCTTGCCGCCATGGCCAGCGCCGCCTGCCCGGACCGGTCGTCGGCGCAGACCGCGAGAATGCTGCGGCCGGCGCGCCAGGTCTCATTCACGATGGCCAGAGTCCGGGGCACCATGCCGACCAATTCGTGCAGGCGCCAGCCCATCCAGCTGCGGGCGCCAGCCACACCGGTTGCGCGTCCGATCAGGACAAGGTCAGTCTGGGCGACGGCGGTGCGCAACTCCTCGCGCACCTCACCTCTTGCGACCCGGAAGCGATGTGGCAGGTGCAGCATGCGTGCGGTCCGGACCAGCCGACGCTCCATGCGGATGCGCTGGGCCCGGAGCTGGGTCTCCATGAGTTCCAGGCTCGGCCCGCGTTCGACGCCGGTATCGATGCTGACCTCGCGCACGCAGGACAGACCACACAGGCGCAGGAGGTTGGCGTCCTCGACAAACAAACCGATCAGCTCCCGGCGCAGATCCGGCACCAGTTCAGAGATCGCTCGCGCGGCGGCCGTCGTCGGAGTCGGGGCAGCCGGGTCCAGGGCGATGAGTACCCGGGACAGTTGCCTGTCGCCGACCTCGCTCATCCGGCCCCCTCCACACTGGCGGCCGTGGTTTCACGGGCGCCGAAGGCCTGCCGGTGCGTGGCCATCTCGCGCAGCGACCGGGCCACCCGTCCGTTGACCGAGTCGGCCGGGAAACTGCCGTCGTCGGCGCGCACGCCGGCATCGAGACCCGTCAGCAGCATCAGTGCCTGGTCGACGGTCCGGACCGGGTAGATGTGGAAATCGCCGGCGGCCACCGATTCGCGCACGTCCTTGCGCAGCATCAGATGGCGGGTGTTCTCCGACGGGATCAGGACCCCCTGGTCCCCGCTCAGGCCTCTTCGCTGGCAGATGTCGAAAAAACCCTCGATCTTCTCGTTCACGCCGCCTATGACCTGCACCCGTCCGAGCTGGTTGACCGAGCCGGTCACCGCGAGCGACTGGCGGATCGGCACCCCCGAAATGGCGGACAGCAAAGCACACAGCTCGGCCAGGGACGCGCTGTCTCCCTCTACTCCACCATAGTGCTGTTCGAACACCAGGCTGGCGTGAAGGGAAAGGGGAAGATCGCGCACGTACCGCGAGCCCAGGAATGAGGACAGGATCAACACACCCTTGCTGTGTATCGCCCCGCCCAGCTCCACTTCCCGCTCGATGTCGACGACCTCGCCCTCGCCGAGGCGGACCGTTGCGGTGACACGTGATGGCTGGCCGAACCTGAACTCGCCCAGCTGCAGGACCGAGAGCGCATTCACCTGACCGACGCTGTCGCCGTCGGTATCCACCAGGATCTGATCCTTCTCGATCGACTCGTAGATGCGGCCGCGGATCCGGTCCAGCCGCGCCACCTGACGCTCTGTCGCCTCCTCGACCCGCCCACCCGACACCTCCGCCTCTGCGTGTTCCCGGGCCAGGTAGTCCGCCTCGCTCATCAGATCGGTGATACTGCGCAGGTGGGTGGACAGCTTCTCGCTCTCATCCACCAGGCGGCCGCTGTATTCGATCACTCTTGCGATGGCCGCGGCCGTGAAGGGCAGGAGATCGAGCTGACGTGCCGTCGTCGCCAGCATGCGGGCGTACAGGCGGGTCGTCTCCTCGCTGCGGACCATCTGATCTTCGAAGTCTGCGGCCACCTTGAACAGCTCGGGGAAATCCTGGTCGAATTCGCACAGCAGATAGTAGAGCCAGCGGTTGCCGATCAGCACGAGCTTGATCTTCAGCGGCATGGGGTCCGGCTCCAGACTCTGGGTGCTGATGAGACTGAGCAACTGGGCCATGGACTCGGTCCGGACTTCGCCACCGAACAGGCAGCGTTTCACTGCCTCCCAGGCGAACGGCTGCCGCAGCAGACGCTCCGCGTCCAACATCAGATACCCGCCCCTGGCCGCATGGAGGGCACCCGGACGGATCATGGTGAAATCCGTCGTCAGGGTGCCGAACTCCGGTACGTGTTCCACCCGGCCCACCAGATTCTGATAGCTGGGATTGCTTTCGTAGACGATGGGTGATCCCTGCAGGCCGGCGTTGTCGACCAGCACGTTGACCTGGTACCGCCGGAGGCGTTCCTGGCGCTGTTCACGGAGCTGGAGCGGTGTCATGCCGGAGCCCTTCTCGACGGCGCGGAAGTCCTGCACGTTCTCCAGTACGTCGTCCTGAACCGCACTCAGGTAGTCCTGCACGGCGGCGATGTCCTGGTAACGGGTATTCAGATCCTGGATCAGGGCGCCCACGGCGAGCATGGCCACGTCCCGATCCAGCTCCTTGATACGCTGGCGCCGCTCCCGGTGCCAGACCGGCAGACCCTCCAGGTGCTTGCGCAGCTTGTCGGTCAGCCTCGCGATGGCATCGGTCGCCCGCACCCGCTGATCTTCGGGGAGCTCAC
>JASFJM010000221.1:0-4424 GCA_050122055.1 Gammaproteobacteria bacterium
TATTCCTGCTGGACGAAATGTCCGGGCACGCCCTCGTGGATATAGACCATGGCCAGGGTCGGGCGGTTGTATTCCTTGAGATAGCTGTCCGAGGTCGCCAGTAGCCCCAGGTCCCAGAACCACACCGATTCCAGCTCCGGCTCGAACGGCGGCGCGGTCTGGATCTGGGCCACGGCGTAGCCGGCCAGGTGCGGCGGCACGTCTTCGATACGCATCTTTGACGTGGGCGGCAGGTCCAGCAGGTCTTTCTCCTCGACGAAGCCGACGATGGCGTCGGCCATGGCATAGCTGTCGGCGATCAGGCTCTCGGGGGTGGAACGATCCTCGGCCAGACGGGTGAAGATATTCCTGACGACCTGGCTGTCATCCAGCGTCGCGGCTTCCTGGAGATCGCCCGCGGCGATGCCTTCGGCCAGGTACTCGTCGTGGATCTCCCGGGCCACGCGCACCATGCGCGAACCGGTCTCCGCCAGCGCGGCCTCTGCACGGGCCAGCAGCTCTTCCGGCCCCAGGGGATAGTCCATCTGCAAGGCGTACTTGGCCGCGTAGAGCTCGGGTCCGATCCGCCACTCACCATCGGGACGATGCAGGATCGTAGTCTCGAACCAGTCGGTGAAGGCCTTGATCTGCTCCACCGCGAAATCACAGGCCTCGCGGATGGCGGCGGTTTCGTTCTCGCTCAGCTGCGCGGCTTCCAGCAGATCCGGCAGCGCTTTCTCGAACAACCCGTCCGGGCCGACCATGCCCTGAAGCCGGCCCATGGCCACGCGCTTCTGCACCGCCGTGGGCTGGACATAGGGCGGCGCCAGGCTGCTGCGGGCGGCATCGAGGAACTCGCCGGTGGCGGCGCAGCGTTTGGCGAAGCTCTGAAGCCGGCGCGGCAGCGGCGCGAAGTCACGGATCACCAGGTCCGAGAAGGCATCGCCGAGCCGGGACGTATAGGTCAGGGGATTGGTTATCGTATCGAGCCGGGTCTGCTGCAGGATCTCCAGCTCCAGCCGGGTGATCATGATGTGCTGATCGATCTGGTCTGCCCGGTCCAGGGAGTCGCCGTCCATCGACTCGAGCCGCCGGAGCAGCCATCGCCGGGCCTCGTAGGATTTTGCCCATGCCTCCGCCGAGGGCCGGCCCATGCGGTCGTCGTAATAGGTCGGGTCCTCACCCTTGCCGTGGATCCCGTAGCCGGCGGCGCCAGTGGGCTCACCCTCCAGCATGATCTCAAGATAGAGCCGCGCGAGCCCGTCGATGGATTTCTCATCCGCCACCCGCGCCTTCCAGTCGTCGAAGTCGAAATCGGCGGTCGCGGCCGATACGGAAACGAGAGGGAGGGAAAACAGCGCCAAGGCGCAGACGAGGGTTGACGTTCTTTTCATTTTTCCGTGCTCTGGCCAGGCTCGATCGAGCGTTGTGGACCGAATGTCTCAGCATAACGGGGCCAGGGTCCTTTGCTCAACGGCGACAGACCGCCCCGACCCGGCACGCCCGCAGTCAGCCGCCAGGGCGCGGGCGCCGTCGACCCCCTTACATGCCGATCCACATTCAAGATTCCGCCCTTCTTGCCGACAATTCCCTGTGGAGGAACGTATTTTGTCGGCCGAGCGATTTTCTTTTACGGATGCCGTCCTGTTCTGGCACGACTGGGCCCAGACGCTCGCCGTCGGCCTGCTGGGGCTGGTGTTCGCTTACGCCATGGTGCAATACGCAGCGGCAGGCTCCGTCGGCGCCGCCGCCAGGCGATTGACCGGCGGCAGCCTGCGTGCAGCGCTGCTGATCGGGCTGACGCTTGTCGGCACCGTGCCGGCCGCGGCACTGGGTCTGATGCTGGCCGAACGCTCCGCCCACCTGCGCCATGACCGAATGTCGGTCCGCCTGGAAGAAGCCGCGGTGTCCATGGCCCATGCCGTGGACCACTTCATGGACAAACACCTGGCCGGCGTCAACGGTGCCGCCCAGGCAGTCACCCGGGGCGGACGTTACGACCGGGCCTCCCTGGCCGACTGGCTGCTGCTCTATCACGATATCTACCCGGATTTCCTGACCATGCTGAGCGCCGATGCGGACGGCAATATCGTCGCCGCCACCTCCAATATGACCGGCTTCCTCACGCCCATCGCTGAACTGCAGGGACACAACGTGTCCGATCGGGCCTATTTCCGGCAGCCGATGGCAGATGGCCGTCCCTTTATCTCGGAAGTCTTCCAGGGGCGCGACCTGGGCCGGGACCCGATCGTGGCCGTCAGCGCGGTCGTGATTGACGCCCTGGGCCGGCGCGCGGGGATCGTAGAAGGCTCGCTGAATCTGCGCGCATTCAGCCGCATCGACGAGCAGCGACCGCGGCTCGACGGCAGCGTCATGGTGCTGGTGGATCAGGACAACCGCCTGATCTACGCCACCGGTGACGCCGGCATGACCGAGCTGGAATCGGTCGCCTCCGATCCCTTGATCACGTCTGCGGCCGATGCGGACACCGGAACCTATGAGTTTGCCTCCGGGGTCGACGACCATACCCATCAATTCCTGGGAGCCCGTGCGCCGACCGGCAACGGCTGGACCGTCTATCTGAGAGTCCCGCTGGATCAGATCGGCCGGCAGATGGTCCGGGACTATTTGGTCAGCGCGATCCTGATCTTTATCGCCTGCATCCTCTCCATGCTGCTGGCGGGTGCCATCGTGCGCCGGGTCTCCCGTTCGGTGGGCGACATGAACCTGGCCGTGGCCCGCTTCCGATTCGACGGTACCGAGGAACCCATCGCCACGCCGGAGAACACGCCCGACGAGTTCCGGCCCATCTTCAGGCAAATGCGCCGGCGGTCGAAACAACTCAGGGCCGCCCACGACCGGCTGAAGAATTCCATCGAGGCCGGCGAGACGCTGCGCCGCGAGCTGACCCAGGCGATCGCCCTGAAAGAAGTGGAGATCGCCGAGCACACCGCCGAGCTGGAACGGACCAACGAGCGGCTGAGTGGTCTGAGCAAGGAAGACCCTCTGACCGGGATCCCCAACCGGCGGGAGTTCGACGCCTTCGCCACCCGCGTCTGGCGCCAGGGTGCGCGGGAGAAGACACCGGCCGCGGTGGTCCTGCTCGATGTGGATTACTTCAAGATCTACAACGACAGATCCGGCCATCAGGCCGGTGACGAGTGCCTGCGCGAGGTCGCACAGACGCTCAGAGACTGCGCGTCGCGACCCCTGGACCTGGTCGCGCGCTACGGCGGCGAGGAATTCGTGGCCATCCTCGGCGGCACCAGCGTCGCCGACGCCCTGGTGGTGGCCGAGCGCATGCGCAGGGCCATCTTCGATCTTCAGATCCCGCATCCGGGTTCGTCTTTCGGCGTGGTAACCATCAGCGCCGGCACCGCCTCGGTAGTGCCCTCCCCCGAGGCCGACCTGAAATCGGCCATCAAGAGCGCCGACGAAGCGCTCTACTACGCCAAAGCCGCCGGCCGCAATTGCGTCGTGTTCTCCGAGCACGGGGAATACGTCACCTACGACGCGAGGGCCGAGGATTGGGGCACCACCACCGTGCTCTCGATCCTGGCCTCCGGGCATCTCAAGGCCAAAGCATAGTCCTGCGGGGTGGGGGCCAGTTAGACTGGGGACCTGCCCAGTTTCCACCCTGCCGCCCTATGGACTCAGACAAGTCGAAGACCTATCCGCTGCTCGCCTACGCCGGCGCCATACCGTTCGTCCTGTGCGCCATCGCGCCCTGGCTCGGGGTCACCGATCTTGGCCGGATCGGATCGGTCGGATCCGTCGCCGCCAGCTACGGTCTCGCCATCGTCTCGTTTATGGCGGGCATCCTCTGGGGGATCTGTCTGATCGGCGCCAAGCCGGTACCGGGCAACCTGTTCTTTGTCAGCAACGCCGTCACCCTCGCGGCCTGGTTTGCGTTCCTCCTGACCCCGCCGACCGTGGCCCTGGGCGTCATGGCCTTGCTGTTCCTGTATCTGTTGATGGTCGATGCGCGGCTGACCCGGACGGGCGCGCTGGATGACCGCTACTTCCGCACCCGCCGCAACGTGACCCTGTTGGTGGTGCTGTCTCTGGTCCTGACCCAGATCGCCGCCTAGTGCCTGGCGAAGCGGAAGGACTAAACTGTCCCTCGCTATCCGGGGGGATTTGACCAGGAGATGAATATGGCAAGCGAACGGTTTTGGAGATCTGCCCGGTTCACCGCGTCGGCGTGGCTTTGCCTTGGCTGCGGCCTGCTCGCCGCTCCCGTCGGGGCCGGCATCTGGGACGATGCCAAGAAGCTGGTCACCGGCGAGGAGAAGACCGATACGGCGACCGCGGCCCTGACCGACGACCAGGTCGGCGCCGGCCTCAAGGAGGCCCTGACCGTGGGCACGGGGCGCGTCGTGGAGCAACTCGGCACCGCCGGCGGCTTCAGTGCCGATCCCGCGATCCATATCCCGCTGCCGGAC
>JASFJM010000222.1:0-4414 GCA_050122055.1 Gammaproteobacteria bacterium
TGAAAGTCTGACGCGCCAGCAGCGGGGTGCCGGCACCCACGGCCAGGTCGCCAGCACTGAACGGCCCGGGCTCGCCGCGGGCCTTGAGGAACGGCGTGCGGGCGCCGTCCACCACGTAGACCGGCTCGGTGCCGAAATTGCTGTGGATGTTGGTCATCGGAGGCTCCTTTGCATGGGCGGACCCGCCGGATGCGTCCTTCCCGGCCGGTGGCGGCTGCGTATTTTGTACCGGATATGAGCCGCTGGCCGGGCGCTGGCATCGCCTGCGCGGCGGATCAGACAATCGATCAGTGCATGCTAGGAAGTTTAGTCGTGCGGCGCAACATCTGCCGCAACATTCACGGCATCAGGCCGCCGCTTCGGCCGCCCCGGAGACCTTGAAATCGAAGACCAGGGGCAGGTGATCGGAGAAAGCGACCCGGGGGATCTGGAAGTCGACCCGCTCGATGCCCTTGCCGAAGAGGATGAAATCCAGCTCCTTGCGTGGCGCCTGGCTGGGGTAGGAGGGCAGCTTGCCGGCGTTGGCGCTGGTCAGTCCGCAGGCCTGCATGAACAGATACAGCTCGTCCTCGCCCCAGAAGGTGTTGAAGTCTCCGGCCACGATGACCGGTTTGTCGGAAGCGGTGACGAACTCGTGGAGATGCCGGAGCTGGCTCTGACGATGCCGGTATTTGAGCGATAGATGGACCAGGAAGATCGCCACTTCCTCGAGCTCGAGTTCGATGATCAGGCGCTTGATACCGGTATCGAAATAATGGAAGCGTTCGCCGTGGACCCGGGGGGCCGCCAGGAACGCATTGCCCTGCTTGCGCACGATCGGCAAGCGGTTATTGAAAGAACTCTCGCCATACTTCGATTCGTAGATGGTGTAATGGCCGAGCTCCCCGGCGATGATCTCTGCCTGGTTGAGCATGCCGGTGCGGATGGAGCCGGTGTCCACCTCCACCAGGCCGACCACGTCCGGGTCCATGGATTTGATGAATTCGCGGATCTGGATCAGGTTCTCGCGGTTGCCGCGGAGGTAGCCCGCTCCAGGCACTGGCAGGTTGAAGCCTGGGCCGGCGCCGGCGGCATAGCGGATGTTGTAAAGCAAAAAACGCATGTTGATCGGAGCGGTCGTCCTCCGCGGACATCTTTGCCGGAATCCCTCTTCGCCGGAATCCCTCTTCGCCGGAATCTTAGATGACCGGCTCCATTAAGTTAACCACCCACGTCCCATTATGCGCCAGCGCTTGCCCCCGGGCATGTCAGGTCGGTTAAACTTCCAAAAAAAGCGGCGAGGAGGTGCGAGACCATGAGCGAAAAAGACCCCATCCGGCTTATGGCCAGTCATGGCTGGCAGGCAGACGAGGATTACCTCCGGCTGTTCGAATATCTGGAAAGCACCACCAATTTCTTCTACGAGAACGTCCTGCAGCCCCATGATTCCCCCGATGGCGAGTCCGTCGCCCAGCGGCGGACCCGGGTCCTGGACGCCATGAAGCGGACCGAGGTCCTGGTGGTCATGAGCGGTCAGTACGGCCAGTTCCGGGACTGGCTGGATTTCGATATCAGCGCCGCCAAGGCGCACAGCCGGCCGATCGTGCTGGTAGAGCCGTTCGGGCCGAATGATGCGCCCGACGAACTCAAGAGCAAGGCGGACGTGATCGTGGGCTGGGATTCCCGCAGCCTCGAGGACGCGATCCGGGTGCAGGCCCGCCAGGACATGTCGAAGCGCTACGACGTCATCGACTTCGATCTCTGATCCCGGCCATGGGTCGGGGAAAGACGCCAATCCGATGAAGGTTGTCCGGGAACGCGAGCACTACATCATCCTGGACGATTTCCTGGAGCCCGGCGACTTCCGCCTTATGCTGGAATACACCCAGCTGAACGACTACGCTCGCAATCCGAAATGGGTCAAGCCCTGGGACCTGGCAGACCGGCCGCCGTTCCAGTCGGGCGAGACGGTCTACCATCCCTACAAGAAGCTGCCCCCGGGTGATCCCAGGCGACAGTATCCGACCGGCACCGCCCTGGACCTGTTGATCGACCGCATCCTCGGGACCCGATTCTATCGTCAGAACTTCCAGAAAACCTGCAAATCCATGACGGCCCGTTCCTATCTGCATTGCCAGGGCTCGTCCCTGGACTGGCACAACGACGCCGGCCGCTTTGCCGGCGCCTATGCCTTCTATTGTCATCCCCGATGGCACGCCAGCTGGGGCGGTGAGCTGATGCTGATCGAGGACGACATCCCGGAAGAGATGTTGCCCGAGAAGGAGATCATGGAGGACGGGGAGATCCACCGACGGCGCAACTGGAACGTAATCCATAAGGACGATCTGTCCGAGCTGCTGTTCGCCCGCACGACGTCGACCGAATTCATCTTCCCGGTGCCCAACCGGATCCTCATCATGCGACGTGGTCTGTGGCACAAGATCGGCCTGGTCAAGAACCAGGCGCCCATGGCCCGCTGCTCCGTGGCCGGGTTCTTCCTCCCGGATGATTGAGTGCGGCCCGTGGACAGCGGGACCGCGGGCGGCCAGAATCACCCCGGGTGCAGGACCGCGACGGTGATCAGGGGACTCTGATGGTGGGCCATTCCGGACTCGAGACTAATCCCATATTCGGGACGCCCACCTGGCGTTATCCGGTGCCGGAGATGGCGCCTTTCCATGACCAGATCAGGAGCGAGCTGCGCGAACTCTGGGGACAGGGGTATTTCAAGCGTCACGGATCGGGGTATGGCTACCAGACCAGGGAGGAGCTGTTTACCCCGGCGAACGTGGAGGGCATCCCCTACGTGCGGGTGCTCAAGGAAAAGTTCGTCGAGGCCTGCACCGCCATCCTTACGCAGCGTCACGGGCATTCCAAGCGGCTGCCCTTCGATATCTACTGCGTCCAGGGCTGGGTGCTGATCCAGACCAACGAGAGCTGGGTGGATGGTCCCTGGCATCATCATCATCCGGCGACCCTGAGCGGCTGCTACTACCTCCAGGTGCCTGCCACGCGGGATCCCACCGAGGGGCTGCTCATGTTCCAGCGGCCCGAGCCCAACAACATTTTTTGCGAAAACATGGCTGCCGTACGGCCGCTCGAGGGGTGCATGACCATCTTCCCGTCCTATCTCATGCACCGGCCCATGCCGACCCCGTCGGCGCAGGATTGGCGGATCGCCATCTGTATGGACGCCTTTGTGCACTGGAACAAGCGCTTCGAGGATCCGCTCAGCGCCTATCCGGATGACGCTGCCTATCGTGCTGCAGCCCGGGCCAGCCTCGAGCCCCGCTAGCCTGCGTGGCCCGCGGATGGGTCTCACCCGCGTCCTGATCCTCGTTGCCTACGGGACGGTGGCAGCTGCGGCCGTCGGCATCGTTGCACTGACACGCTACGGCAATGATTCCACGCTGCTGGCGGCGGCGACCCGGGAAGGAGGGCCGTTCGAGACCCTCAGCGTGCTGGCGCTGCTGAGTCTTTCAGCCTGGTCATTGGTGCAGTCCAGACGCCCTGGGCAGTTGACCATGCTGCGCCGAATGCTGGTCGTGGTCGGACTGCTGGCGCTGCTAGGAGCCCTGGAGGAGCTGAGTTGGGGGCAGCATCTGGTCGGCTTCGATACACCCGCGGTCCTGCGCGATATCAACTTCCAGGGCGAGAGCAATCTGCACAATCTGATCGATTCTCAAGTCTTCTCGGCACTGGTGCACGTGCCTGTCTATCTGCTGTTCGTATTCCCGCCCCTGGTGCTGGCGGTGGCTCCGGGTCTGGCGGCCCGTTGGCCATTGTCCCGTGTTCCGGCAGGCTGGCTGGCGGACGGGCATACGGTATTGATTTTCTGTTTCGGCGCCGCCTTGCATGACTGGCGGGCCCTGGTCACCCTGCCGGACACGGTCGCGCTCCTGCTGGCGCTGGCGCTGTTTCCCCTCGCTGCCCGGCGTGGAGTCTTCGGCGCTGCCAGGGGACTATGGGTCCATTGGCTGCTGGTCCTGGGGGCCACCGCCGTGTTCGTCAACGCCAGCGCCGTGTTCGGGTATCAAAATCTGCAATACGAAATCCGCGAGTTGATCGTGGTGCTCGGCGTGTTCTGCTGGTTGACCATGGCGGTCCGGCGCCATGGGTCCTGTCAGATGGAGAGATGATGATGGACTATCGCACCCTGCTCATAGTATTCGGGACCGTATTCGTGGCCGAGCTGGGCGACAAAACGCAGCTGGCCACGATGTTGTTCGCCGCCGACCGGGAGGTCAGTCGATGGGTGGTATTCCTCGGGTCGGCGAGTGCTTTGGTGCTGAGTTCGGCGCTGGGCGTCGTGGCCGGGGGTCTCGTCTCCGGGCTGATGGGGCCGCGTGCCTTGTCCATGCTGGCAGGATTCGGATTCATCGCAATCGGGGCGTGGACCCTGGTACAAGCCTGGGCCATCGCCTCCTGACCGGAG
>JASFJM010000223.1:0-4398 GCA_050122055.1 Gammaproteobacteria bacterium
GAAGCCGATGTTGCCGCCGCCCGCGATGATCACCTTGCGGATCGGGTGTTCCAGCTTGCGCAGCTCGCTCATCATCACGCGGATGTCCTTGCGCGCGGCGATGAAGAAGACGATGTCATTCTCGCGAATGACCGTATCGCCTTCCGGAGGCAGGCTCTCGCGGCTGCCGTCGGCGCGACGCCGGTAGATGGCCGCGACACGCGCATCGGTGTGGGGGATATGGCGCCGCAGCTGGCGCAATTCCTGACCCACAAGCAAGCCTCCGCGGTGGGCGACCACACCCGCCAGACGCACCTTGCCTTCAGCAAAATTCAGCACCTGCAGCGCGCCTGGATAATGGATCAGCTGCTCGATGTATTCTGTGACCAGTTGCTCCGGGCTGATGATCTCATCCACCGGGATGGCGTCGGTGGCGAACAGCTTGCTGGCCGAGGTGTACTCCACCGAACGGATCCGCGCGATCTTGGTCGGCGTGCGGAACAGGGTGTAGGCGATCTGGCAGGCCAGCATGTTGACCTCGTCGCTGTCGGTCAGGGCGATGACGATGTCGGCATCTGCGCAGGCGGCCTGGGTGAGAATCTGGGGATGGGCGGCGTGGCCCTGTACGGTGCGGATATCCAGGCGGTCCTGGAGTTCCCGCAAGCGGTCGCCGTTCATATCGACCACGGTGACCTCGTTGGCCTCCGAGCGGGAGAGGTCATAGGCGGCGGAAGAACCCACCTGGCCAGCACCGAGTATGAGTATGTTCATGGTTTTTTGGTGCGTAGGTCCCGCGAGGCCCTGGGCGCGGGCCCAATATTACATGAGTTCGAGGCTGGCGTAGGCCAGCACCAGCCACTTGGTGCCTTCCTGCTCGAAGTTCACCTGCACCCGGGCGTGGTGTCCCTGGCCTTCGCAGCCGAGCACGACGCCCTCGCCGAAGCGATTATGTCTGACCCGCTGGCCCAGCCGGAATCCGCCGGCGGCCGGTGCCGAAGCCGGCTGCCGGAACAGCGGCCGGGCCGTCTGGATCTGTGGCCGGATCTCCTCGACGAACCCGGCCGGTATCTCGCTGATGAACCGCGACGGCGGGGAGAAGCTCTCGCTGCCGAACAGGCGCCGCTGCTCGGCATGGGTCAGGTATAGCTCGCGCATGGCCCGGGTCATGCCGACATAGCAAAGCCGCCGCTCCTCTTCGAGGCCGCCCGCATCCTGCATGGTTCGCTGATGAGGGAACAGACCGTCCTCCAGCCCGCACAGGAAGACCACCGGGAATTCCAGGCCCTTGGCGGAATGGAGCGTCATCAGCTGCACACAATCCTCCCATTCGTCGGCCTGGCCCTCGCCGGCTTCCAGTGCCGCGTGGCTAAGGAACTCGTCCAGCGGGTCTATCTCCGAATCCGGCGCCGGATCGAAGCTGCGCGCGGCCCCCACCAGCTCGCGAAGGTTCTCGACCCTGGCTTCGCCGCGTTCGCCTTTCTCCTTGCCGTGGTGCTCGATCAGGCCGGAGCCGTGGATGACATGGTCCACCTGTTCATGGAGCGGCAGGTCCGTGATGTCCCGGCCGAGCTGTTCGATGAGCCCCATGAAAGAGAGCACCGCGCCGCCGGCCCGTTGATTGAGCCCGTCCCTGACCACGGCAGCGGCTGCCTGCCAGAGAGAGGTGGCGTTCGCCCGGGCATGGGTGCGGATGGTTTCCAGGGTCCGAGCGCCGATGCCCCGCGTCGGGAGATTGACGATGCGCTCGAATGAAGGATCGTTGTCGCGGTTGGAGACCAGGCGCAGATAAGCGAGGGCGTCCTTGATCTCGGCGCGCTCGAAGAAGCGCAGACCGCCGTAGACCCGATAGGGCATGCCGGCGTTGAGCAGCGCTTCCTCGAAGACCCGGGATTGCGCGTTCGAGCGGTAGAGGATGGCGATCTCGCTGCGTCTGCCGCCGCCGTCCACCAGGGCATGGATCTTGCCGATGACGAAATCGGCTTCGTCCCGCTCGTTGAAGGCCGAGTAGACCCGTACAGGATCCCCTTCCGGCCCCTCGGTCCACAACTCCTTGCCCATCCGCGAATCGTTGTGCGCGATCAGCGCATTGGCGGCACCCAGGATGTTGCGGGTGGAACGGTAATTCTGCTCCAGACGCACGATCCGGGTACCGGCGAAGTCCTCCGAATAGCGGTGGATATTTTCGATGCGCGCGCCCCGCCACCCGTAGATGGATTGATCGTCGTCGCCGACCGCGAAGGGATGGCCGCTACTGCCGGCCAGCAGCCTGAGCCAGGCGTACTGGATGGTGTTGGTGTCCTGGAATTCGTCCACCAGCAGGTGCCGGAAACGCTGGCGGTAATGATCCAGCAGGTCGTCGTTGTGCAGCCACAGCTCATGAGCCCGCAACAACAACTCGGCGAAGTCCACCAGGCCGCCCCGATCGCAGGCCTCCTCGTAGGCGGCGTAGATCCGCACCAGCTGCTGGCCCTGCTCGTCTCGTCCCGGTTCCACATGGGCAGGCCGCAATCCTTCGTCTTTCCGGGCGTTGATATACCACTGGACTTCCCTGGGCACCCAGCGCGTGTCGTCCAGATCCAGGCCGCGGATGACGCGCTTGATCAGCCGCTGCTGGTCTTCGGAGTCGATGATGCTGAAACCCTGGGGCAGGCGCGCTTCGCGCCAGTGATAACGCAGCAGCCGGTGCGCAAGTCCGTGGAACGTGCCGACCCACAGATGCTCCGCCGGCATCGCCAGCAGGGCCTCGATGCGCTGACGCATCTCCGACGCGGCCTTGTTGGTGAACGTCACCGCCAGCACGCTGCGGGGCGACAGGCCCTCTACCTGCACCAGCCAGGCGATCCGGTGGGCGAGGACCCGGGTCTTGCCGCTGCCGGCGCCGGCCAGCACCAGGAGCGGACCGGCTTCAGCCGTGACCGCCTCGCGTTGTGCGTCGTTCAAAGGGTCGAGGATACGGGTGACGTCCATCGCCAATATTCTATCGTCGGCGGCGGTGCGCCGGGGTTGGTGCTATCAGGGGGCCGGGCAGACGTAGTCGTCCCAGACCGTGTTTTCGAAGCGCAACCGGATCGGCCGGCAGCCGGAAAGATCGGCCAGGGGCAGGTCACTGGCCGGGCAGGCCGCCAGCAGGTCGGGGTCCTGGTCAATCGCCACAAAGCCGATCGGCGGCGCCTCCACGGTCGGCTCGGCGATCGCCGTTTCCCCCCAGACTTCGAGCAGTGAAGCCCGTAGCTCTTGCGCCCGCTGGCAGGCTGACCGGTATTCGATGGGCAGGGCGCCGGCTCCGGCGCCCAGAGTCGGGTCCTGCTCCAGGGTCGAGCCGCGGGGCTGGCCCATATAGCTCTCCGTCAGCAGCAGCCAGGCCATCCGTTCGGTGCGCAGATCGAGGCCGGTTTCTTCGAGGAACTGCTGCAGGCCGGCGACGGTCTCGTCCGACCAGCCGTAGCTGTCGCGGGGCCGATCGAGCCCCTGCTCCATGACCCGCAGCTGGTGCTGCATCATATCCATCGCCTCGACGGAGCCTTCGAGTACCAGCAGCCGGATGCGGTCATAGGCCTCCAACGGCCGGTCGATGATCATCCTTTGGGTCACCGCGAATTCCGCCAATACATCGCCGGCCTCCGCCAGGGCCTGGAGTTCGGCTTCGTCCAGGGCGATGTAGACCTGCCACAAGTCCGGCTCCAGCAACATCACGATGCCGTGGTTCAGGGCCCAGGCGGCCCAATCCCGGTCGATATCCAGCTGATCGAGCAGGTCCTGATAGGAGGTGAGTCCGTGGATATCGAACTCGGGGACCGATCCGTCGACGTCGGCAGTCCGGCTGGTGGCGTCGGGAGCGGCCCCGGTGTCCCAAGGGTCCGTCGTCTGAACATCGCCGCTCTGGGCCTGGCCCTGGACGGCGTCCCGGACGCCAGCCCCGTCGCCGGTAGGGGCCCGGAGCCATAGGGCTGCCAGCCCGGCTATCGCGATGATCGCCAGGCCGGCGGCGATCCAGGCGGTTCTTGGGCTCACAGCGATAGGTAGTGATCGATGAGCAGCGCCGCAAACACGCCCATCAGATAGGTGATCGAGTAGGTGAAGGTCTTCATCGGCAGTTCCGGTCTGTCGCTGAGCTTCATTGCCACGGCGTAGTAAAGGAAGATGCCGCCGAAGACCAGGGCGCCGGCCAGATAAAGCATCCCGCTCATGCCGGTGAGATAGGGCAGCAGCGAGACGATGATCAGCAGCACCGTGTAATACAGGATCTGCAGACGGGTGAATTCGACGCCGTGTGTCACCGGCATCATCGGGATCGCCACTTTCGCGTATTCGTCCCGCCGCGCGATGGCCAGCGCCCAGAAATGGGGTGGCGTCCAGGTAAAGATGATCAGGAACAGCAGCAGTGCGTGGGCGTGGATGTCACCGGTGATCGCCACCCAG
>JASFJM010000224.1:0-4394 GCA_050122055.1 Gammaproteobacteria bacterium
GAATGCCGGGGAATCGGTGGTGACTCGCGGCGGCATCTGGATGGGCCCCGGCTGGCTGCGGATCAACCGGCCCAGCGAGGGCGAAAGCGGCTTGCTGCGGAGAGAACAGGAGATCCGTGAGCAGCGCCAGACCCTAGAGAAACTGGCGGCCGACACCGAGTCCGGCGAGACGGCCCATGAGGAGATCAAGGCCGGGCTGCGCAAGCTCGAACAGGATCGGGATGCCCTGCAGGAGAAGATCAATCAGGCCCACCGTCAGCACGCGGACCTGAGCGGAAAGCTGACCTCGGCGCGCTCACGAATGGAGCAGGCCCACGGGCAGCTGGGCCAGTTCAAGACCGAGGCCTCCGACATCGCCGCCCAACTCGAGGAGGCCCAGGACGGTCTGCGGGGTTCCCGTTCCCAGCTGGAGACCTCCATGGGCCGGATGTCGGTCGTCGAAGCCCAGCGCCAGGAACTCGAGTCCCAGCGCGACGCCCTGCGCCAGGTCCTCGACCAGGCCAGGGAGCTTGCTCAGACGGAGCGCGCGACCGCCCACGACATCGCGATCAAGGTCGAGTCCAGGCGCTCCAGCCGAGAGTCGGCGGGCGTGGCCCTGGAACGCCTTCAGGCCCAGACCCAACAACTGGTGCAGCGTCGCGACGACCTCATCACCCAGCTCAAATCCGCCGAGGAACCACTGGAGCGTCAGCAGGCACAGCTCGCGAACCTGCTCGAGCAGCGGGTCGGCGTCGAGTCCGGTCTCAGCGAGGCCAGAGATGCGGTGCATGCGGCGGACGGACAGCTGCGGGAGCTGCAGGAGCATCGTCAACTCCGGGAGCGCCGGGCGGAAGAGGTGCGCGCCACGCTGGACGAGCTGCGCTTATCTACCCGCGAGACCAGCGTGCGCCGGGAGACCGTGGCCGAACAATTCCTCGCTACCGGTTTTGAACTGGAGCCGCTGCGCGAGGCGCTGGCGGAGGATGCCTCCATCCCGGGATGGGAGGAGACGCTTACCCGCCTCACCGCCCGCATCGACCGCCTGGGCCCGATCAACCTCGCATCGATCGACGAGCTGAAGGAACAGACCGAGCGCCAGCAGTATCTCAATGCCCAGTACGAGGACCTGACCGAGGCCCTGAATACCCTGGAGAATGCCATCCGGCGTATCGATCGCGAGACCCGCACCCGGTTCAAGGAGACCTTCGACCGGGTCAATGACGGCCTCAAGGAGATCTTCCCGCGTCTGTTCGGCGGCGGCCACGGCTATCTGGAGCTGAGTGGCGAAGACCTGCTGGACGCCGGCGTCACCATCATGGGCAGGCCGCCAGGCAAGCGGATCAGCAGCATCCATCTGCTATCGGGCGGCGAGAAGGCGTTGACCGCCGTCGCCCTGGTATTCTCGATCTTCAATCTGAACCCGGCGCCGTTCTGCATGCTCGACGAGGTCGATGCGCCGCTGGATGACGCCAACGTCGGACGGTTTTGCGATATCGTCCGTGAGATGTCAGAGCGGGTTCAGTTCATCGTTATCACTCACAACAAGATGACGATGGAGATGACCCACCAGCTCGCCGGCGTCACCATGCACGAGCCAGGCGTATCGAGGCTGGTGGCGGTGGATCTGGACGAGGCGGTCCAGATGGCGGCGATGTAGCACGGTTTGAGTGACATGCCGGAGTTGCGCTGGATACTGCTGCTGATCGGCCTCCTCGTTTTGGCCGTTATCTATGTCTGGGGTCGCCGCCGGTCGGCGGCGCGCGAGGATGAGCCGCAGCCCGTTTCCCGGGTCGAGCCGCGTCTGGACGGGGATCTGCCGCCCTGGGAAGCGGAGAACGTCCCGGTACCGGAGCCGGAGCCGGAGCCGATCGTCGTCGAGCCTGCTCCACGCAGACAGCTGGATACTCAGCTCGACCTCGAGGGTCATCGTGGCGCTGATCAGTCAGCCGAGGCAGAACCGGCGGGCAGCGAACAACAGAAGATCCTGGTGCTTCACATCCGTCCCGTCCAGGGCGCGGAATTCCACGGGCCCGAGCTGATCCAGGCGTTCGGGGCAGAGGGCCTCACCTACGGGGACTATGGCGCGTTTCATCACCAGGACGACGCCGGACGGAATCTCTTCACCGTGGTCAGCATGCTGGAGCCCGGCAGCTTCCCGGTTGAGCAGATGGAAGAATTCCGCACCCGTGGGCTGACCGCGTTCATGATGGTACGCAGCGCCGGCAGCGTGGAGGCGCTGGCGCGGATGATCGCCTGCGCCCGCCGTCTGGCCAGCCTGCTCGACGGCGAGGTGCTCGACGAGGCGGGCAGCACACTGACCAACCAGCGCGCGACCCACATGAAGGAGGAGATTGTGGAGTTCCTGCGCCAGTCACGACTCACCGAGGGCATGGGGTTGTCCAGGTGAGCGAGGCCCGGGCCGCTCAGAAAAAGCGCGCGGCCGAACTCCGGCGCCTGATCGACCATCACAATTACCTCTATTACGTCGTCGACGCGCCGGAGATCCCCGATGCGGAGTACGACCGTCTGCTGCGCGAACTCCAGCAACTGGAGGCAGACCATCCGGAATTGATTACACCGGATTCACCGACTCAGCGGGTCGGCCATACGCCGGCTGCCGGGTTTGCCGAAGTGCAGCATCTGGAGCCGATGCTCTCCCTGGATAACGCGTTCAGTGAGGAGGAACTGGAGGCCTTCGACCGGCGCGTGCGTGAGCGGCTCGAGGTGGACGGTGAGATCGTCTATGCCGCGGAACCGAAGCTTGACGGCGCGGCCGTCAGCTTGCTCTATGAAGACGGCATGCTCGTCCGTGGTGCCACCCGGGGCGATGGCAGTGTGGGCGAGGACATCACCCACAATGTGCGCACGCTGAGCACCATCCCCTTGCGACTCATGGGCAACGGATATCCTCGCATTATCGAGGTACGCGGCGAGATCTATATGCCGCTGGCTGGCTTCGAAGAGCTCAATCGGCGCGCCCGGAAAAGTGGCGGCAAGAGCTTTGCCAATCCCCGGAATGCGGCGGCTGGCAGTCTCCGCCAGCTCGATCCCAAGCTCACCGCGGAGCGCCCTCTGGAATTCTTCGCCTACGGTATCGGCGGTCTCGACGGGGCGGAGCGACCGGATCGCCATAGCGAGACCCTTGACTGGCTAAGAGAGCTGGGTCTGCGGACCTGCCCGCTAAATGAAGTGGTCGAGGGTCTGGCTGGATGCCGCGCCTACTACCTCGCCATGGGCGAGCAGCGCGACGGTCTGCCGTTCGAGATCGACGGAGTCGTATTCAAGGTGGACCGGGTCGATTACCAGGTGGCGCTGGGATTCGTCTCGCGGGCGCCGCGCTGGGCCATCGCCAGCAAGTACCCTGCGCAGGAACAGATGACGCAGCTTCGTGATATCGAATTCCAGGTCGGACGAACGGGAGCCCTGACCCCGGTCGCCCGGCTCGAACCGGTGCAGGTCGGTGGCGTGACCGTCAGTAATGCCACCTTGCACAACGTCGACGAGATGCGCCGCAAGGACGTGCGGCCGGGCGATACTGTCATCGTCCGGCGCGCCGGAGACGTGATTCCGGAGGTCGTCTCCGTGGTCATGGCAGAACGCCCGCGCGGTGCCCGCCGGGTCGAGTTGCCGAAACGTTGTCCCGTCTGTGGCTCCGAAGTCGTGCGGCCGGAGGGCGAAGCCGTGGCCCGCTGCTCAGGGGGGCTCTATTGCCAGGCTCAGCGCAAGGAGTCACTCAGGCATTTCGCCTCGCGTCGCGCCATGGATATCGAAGGCCTGGGAACAAAGCTCATCGATCAGCTGGTGGAGGAGGGCATGGTTCAGACGCCGGCAGATCTGTACCGACTGAAGGCAGACGCCCTGACAGGGCTCGAGCGGATGGGCGAGAAGTCAGCATCGAATCTAGTGCGGGCCTTGGATAAGAGCAAGAAGACGACACTCGCCCGGTTTCTCTTCGCGTTGGGTATACGTGAGGTAGGGGAGGTCACAGCAGCTTCCCTGGCGAAGCATTTCGGCCGCATCGAGCCACTGATGGAATCGGACGCGGAGGAACTGCAGACCGTTCCCGACGTCGGCCCGGTCGTGGCCGCACATGTGGAGGCCTTCTTCCGGCAGCCGCACAATCGGGAAGTCATCGAAGCGCTGCAAGCGGAGGGCGTGAACTGGCCTGACCATGCCCCTGCCGCTGGCGAGAAAGGCCCACTTTCCGGTAAAGTGATTGTGATTACGGGCGCGCTCGAGGGTATAACCCGTGATGAAGTCAAGCAGAGAATCGAGGCACTGGGCGGCAAGGTCACCGGCAGCGTCTCGAGCAGGACGGATTACCTCCTCTGCGGGAAGGACCCCGGGTCGAAGCTTACGAAGGCAAGGGAACTTGGGGTAACTATTCTGAATTCCTCTGAAATTTCGAATTTCCT
>JASFJM010000225.1:0-4323 GCA_050122055.1 Gammaproteobacteria bacterium
ATAAAGTTATTGACGAGGGGCGCTGCACGGCGCGGCCTCGAAAGCAGGGGGGCAGGCCAGGTCTCTCGACCCAGGCGTGGCGAGAGACCTGACGAGACTGACGGGGTCGACAGATCCCGTGGGAGGCTTCACATGAAGACGCGTATCAGCGTAATGACGATCATGGCTGTCCTGCTGGCCGTGGTTTCCACAGATGTCCTCGCTCAGCGCCAGGGCGGCCAGCAAAACCGCGGTGGCCAGGCCATGAGGCAGCAGCAGGTCCAGCGTGACCGGGCTTTCGATCGTGATCGCATGGCTCAGCGGAGCCAGCAGGTCGAGCGTGGCCAGAAGGCCGGTGAAAGCCGGGGCAATCAGGACCCGTTGAGAGAACGCGACCGGGATCAGCTTCGCGATCAGGATCGCACCCATCAGCCGGAGACGGTGGATGGCGAGCCCCTGTACGGCAACGAGATCATGACCGACGAAGAGCGGAGCCGTTATCGGGAGCGTCTGCAACTGGCGGCCACCGATGAGGAGAAAGCCAGGCTCAAGGCCGAGCATCAACAGATGATGCAAACCCGGGCCGGACAGCTCGGCGTCGATCTGCCGCCGTCTGCAGAGAGCGATCCGGCAGTCCTGAAGGCCAGGGAGCAGAATCGTTACCGCAAGGAGATCGGCAATCCCGACGAGGGTGAGGCGATCCGCAAGCGGAGCGAGGAACAGGTGCAGCCCAGGCTCGATGATCCGGGTCCAGGACCCGACATGGATCCCGAGCCTGAATGAGGGAGAGGGGCGGGGCCGGCCTGGCCGGCTCCGCCTTTTCCCGCTATCCGACTCCATTCAATCATCGGGCGCCGGCCGCGTTCGGCCGTGCGCCTGATCGGAGGTTCATTATGTGGATGCGCACAACCCTCGTGGCCTGCTTCTGTCTGAGCTCGACGTCCACCGCCCTCGGCGATGACGGATCGAGCATGCGCCTGAGTCTCGGTGCCGAATACACGAGCGGCGATTACGGCGGCTCGTCCTCCGTCGACGAGGTTTACACGCCGTTGACGGGCAGCTGGGACAACGGTCTTGTCGGGCTCCGACTCACGGTGCCCTGGCTGACCGTCAGGGCGCCGGAAGGCACGGTCGTGGATGGTCCGGATGGCCAGCCGGTCGTCGGCGAAGGACCGACGAGGACCGAAAGTGGTGTCGGCGATGTGATCGCCGCCGTCACCTGGATCGACGCGCTGAATTTCGAAACCGTAGCCACCTCGATCGATCTGACCGGCACCGTGAAGTTCGGGACGGCCGACGAGGACAAGGGATTGGGGACCGGAGAGAACGATTATTCCCTGCAGGCGGACGTCTACAAATTTGTCGGCCCCACAACGGCCATACTCACCACGGGATACACCATCCGTGGAGATCCGTCGGAGTATGACCTGGACGACGTGTGGTTTCTGTCCGGCGGCATCGCATTCCGCGTCAGTGAATCCAGTCGCGGTGGCGTGTTTCTCGACTGGAGGCAGTCCGCGGTCGATGGCGCGGACGATCCTGCGGAGCTGAGCGGTTTTCTCGGGACCCATCTGAACGACCGCACCGACCTTAGCGCCTACGCTCTGGCCGGCTTGAGCGACAGCAGCCCCGACTGGGGATTCGGATTGAACCTGAGCCGTCGGTTCTGAACCCGGCGAGTCGGGAACAAAGTGGGGCAATGGCTGCTGCGCTGCGGCAAGCCCAGGTTGACGCTGTCAGGTCAGTATGTTCTGCTGCCGGCCAAGCCCGGGGGGGCGGATGTCGGCCTTTTTCCAGGTCAGGCCGTGGGGGCCTGAAAACGGATCCACCGCCGCAACTCCGATAGACCTACCAGGCCTATTCGCCTGGGCGAGCGGATTCAGCCGATGGCAGCAGACGTCGATGTTCGGGGCGCGGGAAGCCGGGGCGGAGGGTTAGCCGCAGGACCGGCGGCACCCCTGATCTGGGTCGTCTCGGGTTACCGGGCAGGCGAGAACACGCAGGTTTCCGCGCTGGCTGAGCGGCTCGGCTGTCCCTGGGTGCGCAAGGACCTGGAGTTCAATGCCCTCGCCGGACCCATCGGTCTGGCCCGCCTGGTGAGCCGGGCCGGGCTGGAGGGGGAGCGATCCTCCATTCTGGCGCCGCCCTGGCCCGACCTCATCATCTCGGCAGGACTCAAGAACGAGCCCGTTTGCCGCTGGATCAAGCGTGCCAGCGGCGGCAGGACGCGGCTGGTGTTTCTCGGCCGGGTATGGGCGCCGCGACCGGATTTCGACCTGATCGTCACGACTCCCCAGTACCGCCTCCCGCGACTCGACAACGTGCTGCACAACCTCTGCACCCAGCACCCCGTGACGCACGCCCGGCTGGCCACCGAGCGGGATCGCTGGCAGGCCCAGTTCGGTCCCATGCCGTCACCGCGGATCGGCGTGCTGGTCGGTGGCGACAGCGGCCCGTATGCGCTGGGCCAACAGGCGGGGACGCGTCTTGCGGCCGGCATCAAGGCCCTGCACGACCGGGTCGGGGGCTCCATCCTGGTCACCTCCAGCGCCCGGACCCGGCCAGTGGTCATGGATGTGCTGGAGGAGCACCTGCCGGAGCCCCGCTATATCTATCGCTGGCGGCCCAGGGGGCGAACCAATCCGTTCCTCGGCATCCTCGCCCACGCCGACATGCTGGTCGTGACCTGCGACAGCATCGCCATGCTGAGCGAGGCCGCGGCCACGAGCAAACCGGTTTACATGTTCCGGATGCCCGTCCACGGGCCGGAAGATGGGACCCTGGCCGTCCGGCTGTATCGGGCCTTGATGCGCTGGGGACCGAGCAAGCTGTCCCGGGACCAGTCCCTGTGCCACAGCGGCTTTATCGATGTCGGTTACGCCAGCTGGCTCGGGGATCCCGAGCCGGCGCCGAAGCAGTCGCCGGATGATGAGATCGAACGCACCGTCGAACGGGTGCGTGCCTTGCTCAGGACGCCGGACTCAGCGAGGGAGCCGTCCGGGACTCGGTCGCCGCCAGGGCGCCCTTCGACAGGCGATACACCCGATCGGCAATCTCTGCCAGCGCGGATTGATGCGATACCGCCAGGATCGTGATGTCCCGCTTGAGGGCCGTGAGGGTCTCGCAGATCGCTTTCTCGGTGGCGGGATCCAGCGCGCTGGTGGCTTCGTCCAGGATCAGTAATTTCGGGTGATGGGCCATGGCCCGGGCGATCATGATGCGCTGGCGCTGGCCACCTGACAGGCGTGCCCCACGCTCACCGACGACGCTGTAGATCCCCTCGGGCATGCGGCTGACGAAGTCCCAGCTACCGGAAGACTTCAGCGCCTGCTCCACGTCCTTCTCGTCCAGCCCCTCGGCGCCGAGGGTGACGTTGTGCAGGATGGTGTCGTGCAGCAGCAGGCTCTCCTGGGGCACATAGCCGATGCTGCGCCGCCAGGCTGCCATGTCCAGTTCGTCCAGGGACCGCCCGTCGATCAACACCTTGCCTTCGGTCGGGCGTATCAGACCGATGATCAGATCGGCGATGGTGGTCTTACCGGCTCCGGATTCACCCACCAGACAGGTGATCTGGCCGGCGGGGATCTCTACCGATACCTGGTCCAGCACCACGTGGTCGCCATAGACGAAGCTCACGTCTTTCAATTCGATGGACTGATCCAGATGGGGGTGGGCGTCGCCGGTATGGGTCTCGGCCTGGCTGCGGGCGTCGGCGATGGTGTCCTGGATGGCCCAGTAGGCGCTCTCGGAGATGACCATGCGCTGATACTGTTTCTGCACCTTTCCGGCCTGTTTGAGCAGGTTGGCCAGCACCAGCGCCATGAACAGGATCGTGGGCAGGTCGACCTGGAACTGCATCAGGGCCAGGTAGATGCCCGTGGCGAGCACGATGGTATACATGGGTTCCTGGGCCGCCTCCAGGGCTGCATCGCCCAGGACCTCCCGGCGCAGTGACTCCCTCAGCTGATTGTTCTCGACGCTCAGCACCTCCTCGGCCGAACCTTCCCGGCCCATGGCCTTGAAGGTCTTCACCGATTGCAGGATGTCGGTGAGGGTACCGAGCAGGGATCGGTACCAGCGGGTCTGGCCCTTGCCGCCGCGCTCCGCCATTCGCACGAAGTAATGGGAGGCGGCGACGATGACGAAGCTGGCGACGAAACTGATCAGGGTCGCCCGCCACGAGACCAGCAATGCCACCGTGGTGTAGACGCCGGCTTCCACGAACAGCGCCAACAGCCTCACGGCAAACACATAGGCATTGGAGGCGCGCCAGGCTTCGGTGGCCATGGAATTGGCCAGCTTGCCGGTGGATTGATTGACGAAATAATGCCAGCGGGAGTTGGT
>JASFJM010000226.1:0-4321 GCA_050122055.1 Gammaproteobacteria bacterium
GCGGGCTGTGCTGGCGATGGCCTGATACTCATCACGGGACAGACCCGGATGCAGCTTGAGGAAATCGTAGCCCCGGCCGGCCTGCTCCATGACCATGTTCCGGGCCTGTGCGACGCCGTCCACGCTGTTGCCGTTGAGAGACGGGCCGGAGGTAAATATCCGCGGGCCGAGCATCTCGTGGCTCGCGACCTGTTGGCGCAATTCCAGATGGCACGGCGCGCCCAGCATGCCGCGGGCGGTGGTCACGCCGTTGGTCACGAACAGCAGCAGCACGTCCTGGAGCCAGCCGTCCCGCTCACGCCGGCCCGGGATGTGGGCGTGCATCTCCGCCACGCCGGGAAGCAGGTAGTTGCCATCGGCCTCGATTCTCTTGGTGGATTCGGGCAGGGGCACTGAGTTACGCGGCCCGATCCTGATGATGGTCCCGTCCTCTACCAGAACGGTCCGATCGGACAGCACCACCTCCCGGTCCATCGGCACGACATTCACGCCGACCAGGGCGATGGTCTCGGCGCGGACGGCCCCACCGAGGATCAACGGCCCGAGCAGCAGACCGGACGCAAATGCCTGTAGCCGGCGTAACCCCGTCGCGCGGTCAGTGCGACGCCGGTCGGTACGACAAATTGCCTTCCATGTCATGTCGATTCCCTGGTTCGGAGCCGAACCGGAAGAGTCCCGGTTGAGCTATAGTACGGACCCAATCGTCAGTATCGGGGGGTAATGATGAAGGGCGTCATTTTTCTGTGTTCCATGCTTATTCTAGCCAGCGGCAACGCATTGGCCCAGAGCGACAGCGCCGACAAGCCTGCCGGCGCGTCCCAGAAGCAGACCGGCAAGAAAACGGGAGCCGTGTCCGAGACCGAGCGCGCCCGCCGGGAGGCCGACAAGGCGATCGGCGAGGCGGCGAACCCCGACCGCCAGGCCGGCACCCGGGCCGATGACGGCGAATCCGGGCGCGAAACCGGGTCCCGGGCCGCCGATCATGAAGATCACGGCAACAAGACCAGCCAGGAGATGCTGCATCGCCGGGACGAGAGCAAGGCGATCAAAGAGGGATACAAGGCCAGCGGCAAGAAGCAGAGCGGCAAGAAGCCCTGGCATACGGCTGGCCGCGACGATGACGAACGCGCGGATGCCAAAGGCAAGGCCGGCAAAGGGAAATCCACATCAGGCAAGTCCGGAGACCCGGACCGCAGCGACGATCAGGATCACGACTGATCGGGGTCGCTGCGACGCTGATAAGGGCCGGGCGCCGAATAGCCGGGAGAGGCGGAATCCCTCCGCTCAGGTCCCCTGGTCCAGCCGCCGCTGGAATGCATCGAAGCTGTATGGCCGGCCGAGGAACTCGGCGACCGAGCTGGCCGCCGGTCTGGAGCCGCCCGGGACCAGCACTTCATCCAGATACTGGCGCGCGGTATCCGTATCCATCAGGCCTTCCGTCTCGAAGCGGCTGAACATGTCGTAGGCGATCACCTGGGACCACATGTAGGTGTAGTAATAAGCCGAGTAACCATTCAGGTGACCGAAACTGGCGAACGGGTGCGCGCCGTCCACAAAGGGCAACACCAGGTATTCCGCCGACAGCTGCTTCCACAGTTCCAGCAGGTCGAAGCTGGCCGGATCGCGGTTGTAATAATTCAGCGATACCGCCGCGTAGAACATCTGCCCGTTGACGAACAAACCCTGGCCGAAATTCTGCGCTGCCCGCATCTTCTCCACCAGCTCCGCCGGGATCGCTTCGCCGGCGTCATTGGTGGCGAAACCCTGCAGGGTCTCGGTGTCGTAGATCCACTCCTCCAGCATCATTGACGGCGCTTCGATAAAGTCCCACTCCGGCGTGGCCAGCGGCACCCAGCGCTGCCGGTTGCTGACCAGGAAGTGGATCAGGTGGCCGAACTCGTGCAGGAAGGTCTCCACCTGAGTCTGCTCCAGGTAGCCTTTCTCATCGCCGCCAGGGAAGTTGGTCACCAGCGCCGCCCGGGGTACCGCCCCCCCTGACTGACCGGTCTCGACCTGGAACATGGCCGCGTGCTTGTATTTGTCTGCGCGCGGGTGCATGTCGAGATAGAAGCGGCCGACCAGCTCGCCGTCACTGTACATCTCGAAGGCTTCCACCGAGGGATGCCAGGTCTCGTCCGTGGACCAGGGCCGGATCTCGAGGCCGAACAGGGCGGTGGTGAGCCCGAAGATGCCGTCGCGGACCTTGGAGTACTCGAAATACTGACGCAGGGCGGCGGCGTCCACCTGATATTTCTCGAGACGAATCTTGTTGCCGATCCAGCTGGTCTGCCAGGGATCGATCTGCTCCGCATCGGGATCGATCTGGCGAAGACGGGCGAGATACTCCTGATAATCCGACTCGGCACGGCTCTGGGAGGCGTCGAGCCCGCCCTCAATGAACGACCATGCTTCGGCGGCGCTGCCGGTCATCTTGTCGGCGGTTGCGCGATCGGCCCAGTTGTCGAAACCGGTCAGTTTCGCCAGTTCGTAACGCTTCTGGATCAGGGCTTCCAGCACCGGCCTGTTCTTGGGGTAGGCGCGATTCTGGTATTCCATGTACAGCGCCCGGCGCAGCTCGTCGTCATCGGCATAGCGCAGGAAGGGGATATAGTCCGGATAGTCAGTGGTAATCGTGATCTTGCCGTCGGCACCCGGCTTGTGGGCGTCGATCCAGTCCTGGGGCATGCCCGACAGGCGCGCGGGATCGTCCACGGTGATGCTGCGCACGTCGGCCGGGACGTTGCTGTCGAACTGCTGACCCAGCTTGGTGATCTCCTCGTTGAGCGCCCGGATCTTTGCCCGGGTGGCCTCGTCCTGATCGACGCCGTTGAGGCGGAAATCCCGCAGGGTCTGCTCGACGAAGAACCGGGTCTCCGCATCGGCGCCGCTTACATCCACGGCGGCGATGGCCTCGTACAGCGGGCGCGACAGGCCGATCTGGGTATCCAGATCGTTGGCCTGCTGCTCGCAGTCAGCCGCCGCCGCGCGCACATCTGCATCCGGGTGGGTGAGGAAGTAGAGCTGGGCCGGGTAATAGACGTTGACCAGGTCCCGCTGCAGGGTGTTGTAGGGCTCCAGCACGCTTGCTACCGTCGCCTCACCCTGCAGATCCTCGAGGCTGGCGAACAGTTCGCGGGCTCCGGCGATGCCCGCGGCGCAAGACGCTTCGTAGTCGACGGCGGTCTGGCTGCGGGATTCCGCCTCGGTCTCTCCGGCTGCTGGCCGTTGATCGGTCTCGGCGGCCACCGGAGCCGGGGGTGTCTCCCTGCTGCACGCGGCCGCGAGGGCCAGGCCGAGGATCAGGGGCAGGTACGTGGGAGTCTTCATGGACGGTTTCCTTGGTCGAAGTTGGGGCAGGCCGGGAGCGTCGTGCGGGTCCCGGGACGAGGTATATGCAATCCCCGCGCCGCCCGAAGGGCGCTAAACATAGCGCAGCCCTCGATGCGGCGCCAACCGGGCTGGCGGCAGGTCCCCGGGCCGCGGTCGCCATAGAGGCGGCGCGTCCCGGCATGGGTTCGCCCTATAATCCGGCTCTCTGCCGCCAGCATTCCGGCTCAGGAGCGACACCTTGATCGGACCCCATGCCGAATCTCCCAGGACGATGCCACCGGGCACCCGGTGGGGGAGGGGCCCGTGCGGCCTCCTGGGTCTGCTGGTCGCGATCGCCGTGGCGGGATGCGCCACCCCGGCTCCGGACGAACGCCTGCACAGCACCCTGTGGGTGCAGACCAGCGCCGAGTACGCGGTGATCACCCACCAGGTCTTCGATATGGCCCGCGACCAGCTCGACCAGATTCTCGCCCGGGGCGGGGACGGGCGCCCCATGGCGCTGATCGTCGACGTGGACGAGACGGTGCTGGACAATTCCGGTCAGACCGCTCGATCGATCCTTGCCCGGCGCGGATTCCGCCAGGATGACTGGACCGCCTGGGTCAATGAGGCCTCCGCCCCGCCGGTGCCCGGTGCGCTGGATTATCTGCACCACGTCGCCGACCGCGGCCTGACCGTGTTCTACGTCACCAACCGCCGCGTCGAGCTGGAGCCGGCTACCCGACGCAATCTGGAGTCACGGGGCTTCCCGCTGCGTCAGGACATGGACGTCGTGCTGACCCGCAACGAGCGGCCCGAATGGACCGGGGACAAAAGCACCCGCCGGCAGTGGATCAGCGCACGCTTCCGGATCGTGCAGATTCTTGGGGACGACCTGGAGGACTTCATCTCCATCCCGCCGGGCACCGACGCCGACACCCGGCAGCGTCTGGCCCGGGCGCACATGGATGAGTGGGGCCGGAGCTGGTTCATCCTCCCGAATCCTGTCTAC
>JASFJM010000227.1:0-4321 GCA_050122055.1 Gammaproteobacteria bacterium
CAACTGGGTGCGCAGCCACGGTGAGCCGCTGCCGTTCTGAATTCTAGATCGTCTTGAAGACGCCGGTCTGGATCAGGGCTTCGGCAGCTTCCTCCACGAACACCTGGTTGCGACCGTTCTTCTTGGCCTTGTAGAGGCACTGATCCGCCAGCTGGATCACACCCTGCAGACTGCGGGGCGTCTCGGCCGGGTTGACCACCGCCACGCCGACGCTGATCGTGACCACTGGCGCGACTTTCGACGCATGGTGGGGGATACGCAGACTGGCTACCTGATTCCGGAGCCGCTCGGCCAGTTCAGAAGCCGGCTCCAGGTCCACGTCGAACAGGGCCACGATGAACTCCTCGCCACCGAAGCGGCCGACGAAGTCCAGCGGCCGCCGGGCGATCCGGGCCACCGCGGACGCGACCTTGCTCAGGCATTCGTCGCCGGCCTGATGCCCGTGGTGATCGTTGTAGGGCTTGAAGAAGTCGATATCCGCCAGCATCACCGTCAGCGAACAACGCTGCCGCCTTGCGATCGCCCAGGCGCTATCCAGGTAGCGGTCGAAGGCCCTGCGGTTATACAGGCCGGTGAGGCCGTCCTTGTCCACCATCTCCTCGAGCAACTGGCTCTCCAGATAGCGCGAGCGCATGGCGTGCTCGAGCACATAGCTGACGAGGGCGCAGATGACGATGGTGGCAAGCAGGATCGCTGCATTGTAGCCGAGCTGACCGGGCGCCATGCCGATCAGGTAAGCGCCGATGGCGTAACCGGCAATCATTATGAGACCCACGATCAGGGCCGTCTGCATAAAAAGTCCGAGGGCAAAAAAGACGAAAACGAGCACCACGGGAAGACCGGCGAAGGCCAGCTGCCTCAGCTCCGGCGAGAGCATCAGATTCAGGGCGACGTTGGACAGGGCGATGACCAGTGCCGCCAGCAGCAGCACGCGCCGGAACAGGGTCCGCTGCCTGGTCAGAAAACTGAGGACGATGGTCAACAGAAAAGCCGGGGTAAGGAGACCGAAACGGATGCCGTCTGCGATCGGCGTGGAGAACGACGGCGCGGTCACGCGCCCGAGGAAGAAGAAGAAAGCGGAAAGCAGAAAACCGACGATCAGAGCGATGCGTACGAACAGTCGATTGCGCTCGAAATGGTCATCGCGGTAGGCCGGCTCCAGATCCTTGCGGAACCGGAGCCAGGGGAACCCTGCCTCCAACTGCCGGGCGATGGGCGAATCGACGCCGTGCTCACCCGGGCGCTTGTGGATCATCGATGCTCCAACGCACTGCTGCGGAGGCACCGGCCGGACGCTGCCTGGTGCAAGGCCGTCCGGCGCCTCACGGGATCCGCCAGGCCATCACCGGTCGGGGGTCTGGGGCAACGTTGAATCCAAGATCCGCGGCGCCGGCCTGATCATCTGGTCGGCTTCATCTAGTTGGCCGTACCGTTGAGCGTGCCTTTCGCTCGCCAGACAGCGTCCTGCGCCGATTGCCGGTTGGCCTCGACCTCCTCCCGGGTGAAACAGACCGTATACATACGGTGTGACCCCACCCGCTTCTCCCGCCGGCAGACGAGCTTGTCCTTCTCTTCGCTCATGGATTCATTGTAGACGGCCACTTTCTCCTCGGCGGTCATCTCTGCCTTTTCGGCTTCAGTGAATTTCGGTGCGTCCTCCAGGTCCTTGGTGGCCTGGGAGGTGGGCATGGTACACCCGGTGCAGACGACGAGCAGCATCAATGCGAATGCCTTCTTGATCATTGTTGTTTCCCCCATAGCGCGCGACCGTTAGACGATTACACGACCATCCCGGTGCCGCGCCGTCCATCGCGGCAGCGTCGAGTTGCCGTCCGTATCAGACACGGAGTCTAGCAGCTACAGGGTCTGCCCCCAAAGGGTTTTGATGCCGCCGGAGCCACCGCTGCGGGGTGTTGCGAACTCCCGGGATCAGGCGCTGGCGAAGTAACGGGCGAGGAACGCCTCGAACGAGATATCGTCCGCGGCCTCTATGTACCGCTGCCTATCCAGTGACGCCAGCGCCTCTCCATCGAACTGGTCTGCCCGCTCCCCTTTGAGCTCTGGCAGCTGCAGGAAGTACTCACGGTGGTCCCGGGAAAGCCGGGTCGCGAAGTCGAAGAAGCTCTCGCCACTGGATCGCATATCCTCAAGGATCCTGGCAGACGGCGTCCGTCGGGGGTCGATGATCTTTTCGCGTTGCAGCTCCAGTGCGGCAGCGTAGGACCCGTCCCCATCGGCATCCAGGAGTTCGCAGATGGGGACCATGGCGTCGACGATCCCCAGACCCCACTCGCTGACGCCCCGGGACCGTCCGCCACCATCCAGCCCCAGATCGGGATCCCTGCCATGCTGGGCGACCTCCACGTGGTTGCGATCGCAACGGGCCGCCTCCTCGCCGCTCATGGGCGGGCTGTCCATCAGCATGCACATCAACAGGAAAGCCTCGAGGAATCGCATCTCGTTCTGGTTGATGCCCGCAGGATCGAACGGGCTGACATCCAGCGCCCTGACCTCCACATAAGAGACCCCGCGCCGGCGCAGCGCGCCAGCGGGCCGTTCGCCCGATCTGGCTACCTGCTTCGGCCGGATAAAGCCGTAGTATTCGTTTTCGATCTGCAGCATCGAGGTGCTCAGCTGACGCCACTCGCCGTCCACCTGGGTGCCGATATGCTCGTAAGCGGCGAACGGTGTATGGATGGCGCGGTCCAGACCGGCCAGGTACTCGTCCAGGGCATTCATGGACAGACAGATGCCCGCCTGGTTCGAATTCCGGTAGCCGACACCGCTCATCCGCAGGGTGGTGGCGTACGGCCCGTACGCCGTGATCGGATCCAGATCCGGCAGACCGGACTCGCGCCCGAGAAAGAACGATTTGCACACCGCCGGTGAGGCGCCGAACAGATACAGGATCAGCCAGCCCAGGCGCCGGTAATTGCGCAGCAGATCGAAGTAGAGCCGGTCCCGGAGCTGACGCGACTCTCCGTCGTGGCCGTAGATTCGCTCCAGCACCGGCCACAGGGCATCGGGCACCGAGTAATTGAAGTGGACCCCGGCGATGGCCTGCATGACCCGGCCATATCGATAGCTCAGGCCACGGCGATAGACCTCTTTCATCCTGCCGGCGTTGGAGCGTCCGAAGGTCGCGATGGGCACGCTCTCTTCGTCTTCGACCGCGCAGGGCATGCTCGTCGCCCACAACATCTCGTCGCCGATGTTGCGGATGACGAACTGGTGGAGGTCGCAAAGGAAGCTCAGCGTCTCCCAGTTGTCCTGGAAGGGAGGCGTGACCAGCTCGGGCAGAGCTTCGGAGAAATCCGTCGTCACCCACGGATGGGTCAGTGCCGAGCCGAGTGCCTGTGGATGAGGCAGTCGGGAGATTCGCCCATCCTGGCCGACGCGCAGAGATTCCTTCTCCACCCCGCGCAGGCCGCGCCGCAGCACGCCGGCATCTGCCGTCGCCAGGATCCTGTCAATTCGCTGATGGAGAACGCTGAACATCCAGCCTCCTGAAACGGGCTCAACCGACCCCGCGCACGGCGGAATCGCGACACCTGGCATCCCGGGTCACCGGCGCCCCGGTTACGGCCGGGTTCATGCGCCGCCGCCGGACTGGCAGGCCGGACAATAATAGGCGCGCCGGCCGCCGATCGGAGCACGCAGGATCCTGGTGCCGCACAGATAACAGGGCCGGCCCGCGCGACCGAACACCTTGAACCGCAGGGCGGCTCGGGAAAGCCCCTGTCGGCGCAGCTGCTTTACGCGCTTCGGATCGTTGGTGATTCCACCGGTACGGTAAGACCGCCGGGTCAGATAGAGGATGGCTCTCGCCAGGCGGCCGAGCTGGCGGTCGTCACAATCCGCGGGCCGGCGGGCAGGATGGACGCCTGCGTCGAAAAGGATCTCGCTGCGCAGGTAATTCCCCAGGCCGGCGAAAAACCGCTGATCCAGCAGCAATCCCGCCAGCGCCCGGCCGCGGAAGCGCCGATCCGAGATCCTCGCCTTGACCTGCGCGAGGCCGACATGCGGGTGCAGGGGATCGGGACCCAGCCCGGCGAGTCGCCGGTCGCTCTCAAGCTGTGCCTGGGTGATCACATCCACAGCCGAGGCGCTGTACAGCAGCGCCGACCGGCGGGCCGTGTGCAGCGCCAGACGCAGGCTCCGGTTCGTTTCCGGATAGCGATCACGATCGCGCACGTACCAGCGTCCGTACAGCTGGTTGTGACTGTAGATCCGGATGCCGTTTTCGAACCGGATCAGCATATGCTTGCCGATGGTATCGACGGCGGCCACCGTCTCGCCCTGCAAACGTCCGCTCCAGGGG
>JASFJM010000228.1:0-4318 GCA_050122055.1 Gammaproteobacteria bacterium
TGGTGATGGCTTCGTCCATAGAATGGACCTGCTCAGCCTCCTGCGCACTCATGGTGGCGGTGCCGCCGTTCCATTCCCAGTTCGACCAGCGCGCATAGAGCGTCAGCGCCGCCACCGGCAGGATCAAAGCAACCGTGATGCCGGTGCCAAGGGTGATGCCGGGGTGACGGTCGCCCTCATGACCACCAAAGAAGGAGCGCATCAGGGGTACGACGATCAGGGCCGAACCGGCCAGCGCGATGGCCAGGGCAATAATCCAGAATGTGGTCACTGGTTGTCTCTCGGTTCCGGCTCGGGGAAGGCTTCTTCGCCGTCTTCGGGGATGTCGCCGGCAAGACTGCGGCGGCGGATGATGCGGCCGACGATGATCAGGCCGATCAGCAACAATAAGGCCGGCGCCGCCCACAGCACCAGGGTGCGCGACGACAGCGGCGGACGGTACAGCACGAAGTCACCGTAGCGCTCGGTCATGAAAGCGACGATCTGTTCGTCCGAGGCGCCCTCCAGCAGCATCTCCCGGGTCTCGTCCCGCAGGTCCCGAGCCAGATCCGCGTTGGAGTCCGCCACGGTCTGATTCTGACAGACCAGACAACGCAATTCGTTGGTCAACCGTTCGTAACGGGCCTGCATTTCCGGGTCCGGCAGGGGGCCCTGGCTGTCGATAGCCAGGACCGGACTCCAGCCCAGGAGCATGGCGGCGGCGATGATCGTGAGTCGGCTCATTTGCCCCCTCCCCTCATCTCGAGCATCCGCGGCATAAATTCCTCACGCCAGACTGCTGGTGTCATCGGTCCCAGGTGTTTGTAGACCACCACCCCGGCCGGGTCGATGAGGAAGGTCTCCGGCGCCCCGTAAACGCCCCAGTCGATGCTGGTGCTGCCGTCCGGATCGTATGCGACCGCCACGTAAGGGTCGCCGAGCTGCTCCAGCCAGCGCAGCGCACCACTCCTTTCGTCCCGGTAGTTCAGGCCATAGATGGGCACGCCGCCCTGCTCGGCCAGCTGCAGCAGGATATCGTGCTCCTGGCGGCAACCGCCGCACCAGGTGGCCCAGACGTTGAGCAGCGTCGGTCGGCCGCTCAGATCCGCCGTGGACACCCGCTGGGACAGGTCCTTCAACTCCGGCAGGTCAAAGGTCGGCGCCGGTTTCCCGATCAGGGGCGACGGCACCTCGCTGGGATCCAGACGCAGGCCGATGAAGAAGAACGCGACCAGTACGCCGAACACGCCGATGGGGATCAGATATCTCATCAGACCGTGGCCTTGCCTTCCGTTTCCGGAACCTCGGCGGTGCGGGTTGCGCGGTAACGCCGGTCGGACGCTGCCACTGCGCCACCGATCGACATGATGATGCAGCCCAGCCAGATCAGTCTGATCAGCGGCTTGTACTGGATCCGCATGCTCCAGGCGTCGCCGCCCAACGGCTCGCCCATGGCGGCATAGAGATCCCTCGACAGGCGCGGGTGCAGGGCGGCTTCCGTCATCGGATTCCGCTGCACCCGGTAGACCCGCTTCTGCGGCAGGAGGGTCGTCACCGGCTCGCCGTCACGGGTCACGGACACGCTCGCTTCCTTGGCCGTATAGTTCGGCCCTTCCACGTCGCGTATGGAATCGAGGGTGAAGTTGTAGCCCTGCAACTCGATGCTCTCTCCGGGCTTCAGGCTGATGTCTTTTTCGATGCTGAAGGCGGAGGTCACGGTCACGCCGAGCACGAACATGCCCACCCCGAAGTGGGCCAGGCTCATGCCCATCATGCTGCGCGGATACCCGCGGAGATTACGGCGGGTGCGCAGCCATCGCACCGGCTCGATCAGGGCGCTGCCCATCACCCACAGCGCCGCGATGATGCCGATCGTCAGCAACACCCCGCTGCTGCCGTAGAACACGAACGGCACGGCTATGCCCAAGATCACCGAGACCGCCGCTAACAGGCCCAGCTTGCTGCGCAACCGACTGGTGTTGCCCCGGGTCCAGGCGGTGTGCATACCGACCCCGATCAGCAACACGAGCGGTATCATGGGTACCGCGAACACCGCCGAGAAATAAGGGGGACCCACCGAGATCTTGCCCAGCCCCAGGGCATCCAGGAACAGCGGATACAGGGTGCCGAGCAGGATCAGCGCGGCGGCCACCACCAGCAGCACGTTGTTGATCAGCAGGAAGGATTCCCGCGAGTCCACGTTGAAGCCGCCGGACTGGGCCAGGCTCGGCGCCCGCCAGGCATAGAGCAGCAGCGATCCGCCGATAAAGAATGCCAGCAGCATGAGGATGAACACGCCGCGGGTCGGATCCGTCGCAAACGCGTGGACCGAAACCAGTACGCCCGAGCGGACGAGGAAGGTGCCGAGCAGAGACAGGGAGAAGGCTGAGATCGCCAGCAGCAGGGTCCAGCTCTTGAACAGGCCGCGTTTCTCGGTCACGGCCAGGGAATGCAGCAGTGCCGTCCCCACCAGCCAGGGCATGAACGAGGCATTCTCCACCGGATCCCAGAACCACCAGCCGCCCCAGCCGAGTTCGTAATAGGCCCACCAGCTGCCCAGGGCGATGCCCAGGGTCAGGAACAGCCAGGCGGTCAGCGTCCAGGGGCGGGTCCAGCGGGCCCAGGCGGCATCCAGCTTGCCCTCCAGCATGGCGGCCACGGCAAAGGCGAAAGCGACCGAGAAGCCGACGTAGCCCATGTACAGCATGGGCGGATGGATCGCCAGCCCAGGGTCCTGGAGCAGCGGGTTCAGGTCACGGCCGTCCAGCGCCGCCGGTATCATCCGCTCGAACGGGTTGGAGGTGGCCAGGGTGAACAGCAGAAAACCCACGCTGACCAGACCGAGCACGCCGATGACCTTGCTCGCCATGGACTGGGGCAGCTTGCGGCTGAAGGCGCACACCGCCACCGTCCAGATCGCCAGGGTCAGGGCCCACAACAGCAGGGATCCCTCGTGGGCGCCCCAGACCGCGCTGATGCGATAGATCAGCGGCAGCGCGCTGTTGGAATGGTTGGCCACGTAGAGGACCGAGAAATCGTTGACGATAAAGGCGTGGGTCAACAGGCCGAAGGCGATGGCGACGAAGACGAACTGTCCGGTCGCCGCCGGCCGCGCCACGGCCATCCAGGAGGGCCGGCCCGTCAGCGGTCCGGCGAGGGCGAAGAAGCTCTGGGCCAGGGCGAGGCAGAGCCCCAGGACTAAAGAGAAATGACCGAGTTCAGGAATCATGATCAGGTCCCGCCGCCGCTGTGGACGTCCTGGAGCGAAGCCGCCACTTCCGGCGGCATGTAGTTTTCATCATGCTTGGCGAGCACTTCGTCGGCGACGAAGTTGCCGCTGCCCTGATCGAACTGACCGTGGGCGATGATGCCCTGCCCTTCCCGGAACAAGTCCGGGAGGATGCCGCTGAAGACCACCGGCACGGTTTCCTTGTTATCGGTCAGGACGAAAGCTACTTCGATATCGCCCGGGGCCCGCTCGACGCTGCCGTTGACCACCAGCCCGCCGACCCGGAAGCGCCGGTCCTCTGGCGGCTCGCCGGCCGCGACCTGGGTCGGGCTGTAAAAGAACAGGATGTTCTCGTTCATGGCCCGGAGCAGGAAGCTGGCCCCCAGGGCCACGCCGGCCAGGACCAGGCCGATACCGATCATTCTCTGATGCCGTGATTTCACGATTTATCCTCCGCGGCCAGACGTCGCCGCGCTCGGTTTGTCAATTCCTTGAGACGACGCCGCGCAAAAACGACGTTCCCTGCCAATACGACCATCACCAGGGCGAAACTACTCACCACATAGGCCGTGTGTTTGCCGAATTCAAGAAACTCCGGCATCTCAGGCGACTCCCAGGGCCTGCTTGAGCCACTTCTGATCGCGCGCGCGCCGGATGACTTCGGCCCGCGCCCGGACCAGCAGGACGGCGATGAAGAAGCACATGAAGCCGAAGATATTGAGCAATAGCCAGGTCAGCATGTCGCCGTCCATGGACGGTTTACCCATCTTGGAAATGGTCGCCGGCTGATGGAGCGTGTTCCACCACTCCACCGAGTACTTGATGATCGGGATATTGATGACGCCGATGATGGCGAGCAAGGCGCTGGCACGGTCGGCGCGGTTCTCGTCATCGATGGCGGCGCGCAGCGCCATATAACCGAAATACAGGAACAGCAGCACCAGTTCCGAGGTCAGCCGCGCGTCCCAGACCCACCAGGTCCCCCACATGGGCTTGGCCCAGATGGATCCCGTGGCCAGGGCGAGGAAAGTGAAGGAGGCGCCGATCGGCGCGCACGCCGCGGCGATGGCGTGACACAGCTTGATCCGCCAGATCAGGCCCACCGCCGCC
>JASFJM010000229.1:0-4306 GCA_050122055.1 Gammaproteobacteria bacterium
GGGGCTGCAGCTCCTGACAATAGATCTGGAATCGGTTGGCGTCGATGGCGCTGCGGATCTCACCCACCAGGGCCGCGGCCCGTTTGCGTTCGGCCACCGCATCGTCGTCCACACGCAGGAGGCGGAGGCCGTCACCACCGCCGCCTTGCACCAGGCTCATGGCGGTGTGGGCGGTGAGCAGGATAACGTCCGCATCCGAGTCGCCACCGGAGAACGGCGCCACGCCGATGCTGGCGGTGACCACGCTCTCGCTGCCGTGCCAGACCGACCTCAGGGCGGCGATGCGGCGGCGGATGTTGTTGGCGACACGCTCCGCTTCCTGCTCGCCGCAATTCCTCAGCAGGACTACGAAGTCGTCCCCGTCCAGCCTCGCTGCCGTCGCGGTCACCGGAAGATCGCCGGCGATCAGATCGGCGATCTCGCGCAGCATCAGGTCGCCGGCCTCGATGCCGCTCTGGTCATTGACGACCGAGAACCGGTCGATATCGATATGCATACAGGCGTGGTGGCGCCCACTCTGCTCCCCGCCGGCGGCGAGCTCCATGAGCTGGCTGCGGAAGGCCTCCCTCTTGAGCAGGCCGGTGGTCGCATCGTGGCTGGCGTGGCGGCGGATATCCACCGAAGCGGTGGCACTCTCGAGTCGATACATGGCGATCAACTGGGCGGCCAGCAGGGCCAGGATGCAGACCAGGGTGAGGTCTATCATCCGCGACAAATCGATCGAGGACGCCAGGGAGCCGAGCCACCAGGATTCCGACAGCACCAGGTAGGCGACGACGGCCAGCGCGCCCACGGCGTTGAAACGATAGCCGAATCTGAGGGCAGCGATCAGTAACATCAGCAGCAGGAGATAACGCAGGCTGATGGCGAACTCCGGCGATCCCGTCGCCAGCAGGCCGGCATGAGCCAGGGCGAGGGTCAGGCAGGTCAGGCTCCAGCCGCGCGGGTTGAGACTGACGAAACGCTGCGACTGGCTGCGGCCGGCGGGTTCCGGGGGCAGCTTCAATACCAGCAGCATGATGGCGGGCAGGAACGCGGCGATGCCGAGCACGATATAGGGAAACAGCCAGAGGGTAAGGAGCAATGCTTCGGCCGGCGACGCATGGCGCGTTGCAGTGATGGCCGGGGCCACCAGCACGGTCATCACCGTGGCGAAGGCCACGGCGCCGAACAGGTAAACCACCATCAGATTGTGGACTGCGTTACGGGACAGATCGAGGCGCCAGTAGCGGAAGATCCCCCAGGCGGCGACGGCGCTGGCGATGGTGATGCCGAGACTGTAGAACGTGGCGAGCAGATAGTCCGGCGCCAGCATGACCGCCGACCAGGCCACGCTGCCTGCCAGCATCGCCGGCCAGACGCGGGCGCCATAGACCAGCATCGCCGCCAGACAGACGGCCGGCACCGGATTGAGCAGCGGGATACGGGTGCCGGGCAGAGTGTAGAGTCCCGCGATGGCGCTGGCTGCGGCGACCAGCGCCGCCAGTCCGAGCAGCAACCGGGGACCGGCCTCCGATCTCGCCAGTCGTTTTTGCCCTCGCATACCTCCCCCCTGCCGTCGGCTTTGTCCGGCCTAGTCGGGAGCCACGGGTTCGTGATTGCCGATGTCCGCCACGACCCGCCAGCGTCCGTCTTCGGATCGGCGCCAGACGTTGAGGTATTTGCCGACCTGGACCGCGTCGGGGTTGTCTTTGCGATACAGGCGATAACGCCCCCAGGTATATCCCAGGCTGGCGTCGTGGGAGGCCTCGGCACCGACCGGTGTCCAGTCCAGCACATAATCGGCCAGCGGCGTCAGATTGGCAGTGATGGCGGTACGGCCGACGATCGCGTCACCCCGGTCGGGAAGCTGGATGGCGTCAGCGGCCAGATATTCGTCAAAAGCGGCGGCGGCGCCCTTTTCTATCGACGTACGGGCAAACTCCTGGTCTTCCAGCAGCAGGGAACGCGCCTCGGAATCAGGTCCGCGGGACGGTGCGCAGGCGGCCAGCCCCAAGGCTACGATGATCAAAAAGCCGCGTCCACTTTTCATGGCTTCTCCGCCTCCATGCCGGCTTCCGCCGGCCCGTGTCGCGTGAAAACACCCTCGGACACGGGCGTCAGGACACCCTCGCCAATGGTCATCAGCTGCCAGAGATAGCGATCGTCGCCCTGCAGGGTCCAACGCTCCACATAGCGCGACTCCCGGCCCTGTTCGTCCCAGGTGACGATCTGGCTCTCGAGACCGTCTTTGCCCGCTATCGTGCGGTACTCGAACAACGCGATACCCATGTTCACAGCCGTGAAGTAGCCGACGATGGCCTCCTTGCCGGGGTGGAAAAACCAGCTGCCTTCCGACACCAGCCGCGGTCCGTCGGGACCCCGATGATAGGACCGGGCGATCACCGAGCGTTTGCCCACGCCCCACTCCAGCACCTGATAGCCGTCTCCGAGTGTCCATTCCCCGCCGATCAGCGGCTCGAACGCCGCCAGCGGCTGATCCCCGGGATCCGCGGAGATCGCCGGTCCGCTGGCAAGCGAGAACAGGAGGAACAGCGCCGCGACGCTGCAGACGCGTGTCTTCATGATCAACCCCCAAGCTGCCGGAATTCGTCCCGGCGTCGATCCCCGGGCTACCCAGTCAACGCCGGAAGAACAAATAGTAAATGACATTCAGCGCCAGACTGATGACAAGCATGGTGCCCAGTGGGATAAAGATGGTGCTGTTGCCCCGCTGGATGCGGAGATCTCCGGGCAGTTTGCCGACCCAGCCGAACCAACCCGGGGCGAGGTGCCACGCGGCCCCGATCAGAAGCAGGACGAGGCCGGACAGCATCAGACCCTTGGCCACCGGCCGCCCCTAAGCCGCCGTCACACGGTGGATGCGAAGCAGATCCACAGGGCGGATCAATATCCGAACCCTCGTCCCATAAGCGCCGCGGTCAGCGGGATCAGCACGATCGCCAGCAATTCAAGCCGGATCAGCCATCGCATCACGGAGGACCGGCGCGGCTGCAGCTGTGGTGCCTTACCGGTCTTCAGGCCGGCTCGCCAGCCGGCGATCTGCACGGACGGATAAACGGACAGCAACGCAGCCACGAAGAACAGGGTCAGTTTGAGGTGAAACAGCGGGTTGCCGAAATAGAAGGCAGCCCCTTTGCCGTAATAGAACATCCTGAGGATGCCGGTCAGCAACACCGCAGCCGCCGCGGCAATATAGATCAGATCCGTGGTCGCCAGCTGTCTGGCGCGGCGCAGTTCCAGAGTGCCGCCGAGGAGCACATGCTCGGTAACCAGGGCTGCCATCAACATCATCATGCCCAGGAAATGTATGTATGCGACGAATGCGTCCGCCATCTTGTTTCTCCGCGGCGCCAGGCCGCGCCGCCTAGTGTGCCAGCCACGCCCCTCGCCACCAAGTTCGGGACCCGGCGAACACCCGGGTCATTGGTCCCGCCGTCCGCTCAGGCCTGCCCTGGCTCCGGTGTTCCCGCCACGTAGGCCTCCGCCTCGATTTCCACCCGCATACCGGGGTCGATTAGACGGCTGACTTCCACCATCGACGTGGCCGGCCGGATGGTGGCGAATACCTCGCCATGTGCCTGGCCGACGGCCTCCCAGTCGCCGATGTCGGTGACGTAGATTCGGGTCCGGACCACGTCCTCGAAACCCGCGCCGGCCCTGCCGAGCGCAGCCCCGATAATAGCCAGGCATCGCCGGGTCTGGCTCAGGGCGTCAGCGTCGGCCAATCTGCCGTCATCGCCGACGGCCGCCGTACCGGACACGTAGACATGGGGCCCGATTCGCACGGCGCGGGAATAACCGACCCGTTCCTCCCAGGGGGCTCCACTGCTGATGCGGACTCGCTCCATCATCTGGCTCCTCTTGCCGCCTCGAATCGTCGCCGTGAGCTGCGACGACGCCCCAAGTCTAGCCCCTGAACGCCGGCCGGGTTCTGCTAAGCTGGCGCTTCCGTCGGAGAGAGACCGAATGGCGCAAGCGCCCGACCTGGAAACGCTGAAGCGAGACGCGGCCTGTGGTATCGCGCCGGCCCAGTACAACCTGGGCGTCTGGCATCTGCAGCAGCACGGCCCGGAGGCCGATTACGAAGCCGCCCGTGTGTGCCTCGAGGCAGCGGCGGAGCAGGGGTTCGCGCCCGCTATGTCGGCCCTCGGCTACATGCTGCTGCGCGCCCAGGGTGTCGGCTACGACCCGGAGGCCGCCGCCGGATTGTTCCTCCGCGCCGCCGAAGCCGGCTTCCCGGAAGCCCGCTATCGTCTGGGCGAAATGTATGGCGCCGGGTACGGCCGGCCACAGGATGCGGAGT
>JASFJM010000230.1:0-4268 GCA_050122055.1 Gammaproteobacteria bacterium
CTTGCCATCAACGGTGAACGTCAGCATGTCCGGCAGCGCGCCCACGTCCGCCGTGCCCAGCAGCGCCAGGCTGTTCGTGTCATAGAACGCGACGATGCCCTCAGCCTGTTTCGGATCCCGCTCGATCGCCACGGCGAGGATGCCCCGGGCCACGGCCACGCTGTTGGCGGCCCCGAGAGACGCGCCCGCCTGGGTCACATCGATGGAATCGACCTTGACCGGGTTGGAGGGATTGCTGATATCCAGCACGTCCACGGTGGCGTCGTTGGCGTTGACCACGAAGGCGCGGTCGGTGCGTGGGTCGAAGGCCACGATCTCGGCGGCACTCTCATCGAAGATGCCTGACTCATAGGTGCCGATCGGCGTGAGCGTCAGCGGCGGCAGATTGAATCCATTGGCGGCGGCGGGACCGGAAAGGCCGATGGCCCCGATCGCCAGCGTGGTGATCAGCAGGTGTCTCATTGGAAACTCCGTAGGTTGATTCTTGACTGACTGACCGAAGCTACAGGCAGGATGTTGCAGCATCGTGAAACAGGGTCAGCGGTCCGCCGAAAGCCTGTTCCTTGCCGCGGCGTGGGCCCGGAGGTAACTTGCTGCGGCGCACCAATCCCCTATACTGGGGGTGGATCAAACCGTTCGGAGTGAACCCATGGACCTGCGCAAGCTATTGAAAGACAAACTCGAAAAACAGCTGGAGAGCTGGAACGCGGAGATCGAATCGGCCGAAGCGAAAGCCCGTGCCAAGCATGCCGAAGCCGAATCCGAGGCAGCCGATGCGGAGCTGGAGAAGGAACTCTGGAGCCGGGTCAACGACCTCAAGGATAAGGCCAGCAAGGGGCGCCAGTATCTCGCTGACCTGATGGACAGCGGCGATCGCAAGCTCGATGAGGTCAAGCGCAAGGTATCAGACCTGGTCGACTGATCCCCGCGGCCGACCGGGATCCGGCTGCGCCGGGTCGAGCGGCGTATCAGCCCGTGTGCAGCCGGTTCCCGTTTGCCAGCAAGGGGCTCAGGCCTGCAACGCCTCCGCCCACCGCTCACGCTGGCCCATACGAGGATGTCCGCGCTTGATCCTCCGCTGAATGGCTTCCTTGAAGCGGCGTGCGCAACGGTCCAGTGCCCGGCGCATGTGTTCGTTGCGTTCGCTGACCAGTACCTCACCGCCGCCGGCCAGTTCGGCTCGCAGGATGCACACTTTGTCACGCCCGCCGCGTGGTCCGTTGACATCTTTCAGCGTCACATGGAGGTGGGAGATCCTGGACGCCAGCCGTGAGAATGCCTCGCCCAGCCGGAGCCTGATCTGCTCGCCGCCCCCGTCCGGCAGCGTGATCTGCTGGGTGCGAAGGTGAATATTCATAAGCACGTCCTCCAAAATCTGATCGATAGGTGATTCATTGCGACAATGTTGGCTCAGCGTTACTCATCGCCGCCGAAGAAGCCCAGAAGCTGCAGCAGGCTGGTAAAGATGTTGTACAGGGCCACGAACAGGGTCACCGTCGCCATGATGTAGTTGGTCTCGCCACCGCTGATGATGTTCTGCGTCTCATAAACGATCAGCCCGCCCATCAGCATCACGAAGAGTCCGGAAACCGCCAGGGACAGGGCCGGTAGCTGGAACAGCAGCGCCGCCAGTCCCAGGCCGAACGCGGTGAGCACGCCCACAAAAAGGAACGTGCCGTAGTTGAGCATGTTGACGGCACGGGCGCTCCGGGCGTAGGCAGACAGGCCCATGAACACCACACCGGTCACGCCCATGGACGTCGCCACCAGGGCGGGGCCGTTGGCCAGGGCGAGGTAGGCATTAAGCAACGGGCCGATGGTATATCCCATAAAGCCCGTCATCGCGAACACGGACACCAGCCCCCAGCCGCTGTTGCGGAGCCTGGCGGTGAGAAAGAGCAGGCCGAAGTAACCAGCCAGCGTCAGGAGCAGCCCCGGAGCGGGCAACCCGAGCGCCGCCGTGCCCACAGCGGCCAGCGCGCTGAAGGCCAGAGTCAGGGACAGCAGCCGGTAGGTATTGCGCAGAACCGCATTGTCCCCCGCCCGCACGGCAGAGGCCTCCAAACCCGATGCCGGACCTCCGGCCTCCCATTTCATTGCTGCTTCTTTTTCCATCGACGGAAGTCTCCCGTGAGCTGGTATACGGACGACCATACCTGAGAAAATAATTCGTACAATTCGATCTTTCGGCACCTAATGACAGGGTTTCCCGAAGTATACTCATCACCGCCGGGGGTATCCGCGGCAGCGCCAGGCAACCCGCCGGGGAGTGATCCATGCGTCATCTCAATTACAACCATCTGCTGTATTTCTGGACCGTGGCCCGGGAGGGGAGCATCGCGCGCGCCTCCGAAGTGCTGCATCTCGCGCCTCAGACCATCAGCGGCCAGCTAAAACTTCTGGAGGAGTCGGTAGGCGAGCCGCTATTCCACCGGGTCGGTCGCGGGCTGGTACTGTCCGAGACCGGGTCCCTGGTCAGTGAGTATGCCGATGAGATCTTCTCGCTCGGCGCCGAGCTGGCCCAGCGCGTGCGTGGCGGGCATCCCGGTCTTCCTGCCGCGCTCAATGTCGGGATCGTCGATTCCATCCCCAAACTGATCGCTTACCGCGTGCTCGAACCGGCCCTGGACCCGGCCGCGCCGGTGCGGATCGTCTGCCGGGAAGATGAACTTGAGCGGCTGCTGGGGGAGCTCGCGGTGCATCGGCTTGACCTTTTGCTGTCCGACCGCCCCATCCCGCCCGGCCTCAACGTCAAGGCCTACAGTCATCCACTGGGTGACAGCAGCATCGCGTTTTTCGCTCGCCGGGCCGACGCGCAGAAGTACGCTCGCCGGTTCCCGGATTCCCTCGACCAGGCACCGATGCTGCTGCCCATCGAGACCAGTGCCGTCCGCCGGGGTCTGGACGAATGGTTCGACCGGGTCGGCGTCAATCCGCGCATCGTCGCCGAGTTCGATGACAGCGCGCTGCTGAAGGCCTTCGGGCGGGCGGGGACAGGGATATTCCCCGCTCCGAGTGCGATCCGGGATTCCGTGGAGACGATGTATCGTGCCCGCTGCATCGGTGTCGCGGAGCCGGTCAGAGAAGCCTTTTTCGCCATCTCCCCGGAGAGAAAGCTGAAGCATCCCGCGGTGGTCAAGATCACCGCTCAGGCACGGGCCAGCCTGATGGCCTGAGACGATGCCAGCGGCAGCAGGGAGAGGTGGCCGGACAGGCCCGTGCGGCGGATCGGTGACAAGGGAAATACATCGGATTTCCCGAATAGTTTGATCCGGATAATCCGTTTTACGGGAAGGCCGGATTCGGGCAGATTCGTCCCCTCGGATTTTTGGAGGTTCGACATGCTCGATTTGAACAACATCGTACAGGGACTGTCCCGCAGTGGCGCCGTATCCGGCTTCGCCGGCGGCCTGGCCGGGACTGCCGTGGCTGGCGCCCTGATGGGTAAGAAGGGCCGGAAATTCGCCAAGTCGGCGTTGAAACTCGGCGGCGTCGCCGCCGTGGGCGGTCTGGCCTATGCCGCCTATCAGCGGTACCAACAGGGCGGGACCCCGTCCCGTCCCGGACCGAATGTTGCCACTCAAGGCGGACCGCTGCCGCACGCCGCCGCCTCGGCGGCCGGGCAGTGGGACCATATCGGGCGAGAGCGTTTCGAATCCGTGATCGGAGACGAGCCCGGCGCCGGTCCCGGAGCGCTGCTGCTGGTCCGTGCGATGATCACGGCCGCGACGGCTGATGGCCATATGGATCGCGCCGAGCAGGCGCGCATCTTTGATCAGGTCCAGCGGCTAGACCTTAGCGCGGAAGAAAAGGCGGCGTTGTTCGACGAACTCCGCCACCCGCTCCGGCTGGATCAGCTAGTGGCCCAGGTGCCCGACCCGGAGACTGCGCTGGAAGTTTACGCTGCCTCGCTGGTCGCCATCGACGAGACCCGGCCCGAGGGCCGGGCCCATCTGCGCGACCTGGCGGTGGCCCTCCGGCTACCCGACGGCCTCGTGGCGTCACTGCATGAGGAAGCCGATCTGGCGCGCCGGGACCGGGCAGCCTGAGCGGCATTTGAAAGAGCCCCTTTCCGGCGCCGATGGTCGACAGAGTCTGCAGGTTTCCTTGTGGCCCCTTGGACGCATCTGCTATCGAAGGCGCCGTCGGCGCCGGATCTTTTTAACTGCTGGATTTTCTCAGCTGCCAGTTTTCCTCAACTGCCGAGGGGTGTGATCAGCACCTCTCCGTCAAGCGCCGCCAGCACGGCGGCATCACGACCGTAGACG
>JASFJM010000231.1:0-4253 GCA_050122055.1 Gammaproteobacteria bacterium
CCGGGCCGCGCTAGAACCAGCCCTTCCAGCGGAAGAACACGCCGATGCCGACCGCGGAAGCCAGCATCAAGGTACAGGTGATGATGAATCCATACGGGTTCTCGATGCCGGGCAGACCGGCCACGTTCATGCCGAACAGGCCAGTGAGGAACGACAGCGGGAGGAAGATGGCGGCGACGATGGAGAGGATGTACATGCGCTCGTTCTGCTGTTGTGCGAGCCTGCCCAGCAGGTCTTCCTGGGCCACCATGGCCCGCTCCCGGACCAGGTCCAGATCCTCCAGATAGCGGGTGACGCGATCACTCTCCTCCCGCAGTTCGAAAGCCTGTTCCGAGCTCAACAGGCCGCCGTGGTTGCGCGAGAGACTCTGCAAGGCATCCCGCTGAGGGCCCAGGTATCGTCTGAATTGAGCGGCGCGTCGGCGCAGCTGGGAAAACTGGCCGCCGTAGGCCGTAACCGAGTCCTCGCCGAACCTGGCCTCTGCGGACTCCAGTTCTTCATCCAGCTGGTCGACCACCGGGCCGACGCGATCGCCGACAGCCCAGGCCAGCCTGATCAGAAAGTCGGCGGATCCGGTCGGCCCCTTGCCCTTTCGGGTCTCCTCGGCAAGTGCCCTCACCGATTGCAGCATACGCCGCCGGGTCGTGATGATCCGTCCCGGCTCCAGCCAGATGCGGATCGCCACCATGTCCTCCGCCTCAGCGCCCGGATTTAGATTGACGCCTCGGAGGATAGCCAACACGCCGTCCTCGTGCAGGACAGAACGAGGCCGTGTGTCTTCTTCCAGCAGGGCAAGGACGATGGCCTCGTCGATACCGCTTCGGTCGCGCAGCCACTCCTGTGCTCGAGGATCGGTCAGATCCAGATGGATCCAGGGCCGGGCAAGTTCAGAGGGACTGGTCTCGAGGTCCTCCCATGACAACGCGCGGCCGCCACCCTGGCCGTCCAGGTCGAAGGCGAAGACCAGGCCATTTGCTTCGTGCGCTTCGGATTCGTCCATGGGCAGCCCCGGGGATGTGGCTGAGCGTCCGGCACATCATAGCAAGCGGGTTGATGAACAGGGCGAAGGACCGGCCCCCGGGTGTCAATCATCGGATAAGGGGATCAGATCCCGACTCTAGGGCGGCTTGCCATCCGGCTACGCCGCTGAGCGCCCCCACGGTCAAAAGAAACGGGCCCGGCTGTTGCCGGGCCCGACTCAGAATCTTGAGCTGCTGGCGATCAGACGCCGGACTTGATCAGCTCCACCTCGAAGATCAGCACCGAGTTGGGGCCGATGTCCGCACCGGCGCCGCGCTCGCCGTAGGCCAGCTCGGCGGGGATGTAGAGCTCCCACTTGGCGCCCTCGCTCATCAACTGCAAGGCTTCTGTCCAACCCGCGATCACGCCGTTGACCGGAAACTCAGCCGGCTCGCCACGGGCATAGGAGCTATCGAACTCGGTGCCGTTGAGCAGTGTCCCCCGGTAATGGACCCGGACCACGTCCTCGGCCGTCGGCCTGGCGCCGTCACCAGACTCGATGACCTTGTACTGCAGGCCGCTATCGGTGGTCACCACCCCTTCCTTGGCCTGGTTCGCCTCCAGGAATGCGAGCCCCTCCATCCGATTCTGTTCAGCCAGGCGGCTCTGCTCTGCCTGAGCCTCCTGCTGGCGCTCGGCCATCTTCTCCTGTTGCTGTTCGATAAAGGCGCCGAGTGCTTCCTTGGCTTCCTCCTCTTCGAGCCGGGGTTCGTTGCCGGCGAAGGCATCGGCGATACCGGCCGAAAGGGCCTCCACGTCGATCTCCATCCCCTCGGCACTAAAACGGCCGCCGATGTCGGTGCCGATCACATAACTGGATTTCTGGGTGAGCGATTCCAGCATCAACTCGCCGTCGCCACCGCCTGCGGCCCGGTCCTGGTTTGCGAACATGGTGACCGCTGCTCCGGCGACGGCGCCCAGCACCAGTCCGCCGATCAATTTCCCGTTGGACATGATTCATCCTGCTTGTTTGACGAACAATCCGCCATTATAGAGTTTCCGGCCACCCGTTGTCTGCGCGCGCCGGCAGCAATCCCGGCGGACCGTGGCTGCCCCGGCTCAGCGGTAGCCCGCCGCCTGCAAAGAGAACAGGTGCGCATAATGACCGTCCACGGCCATCAGCGACTCGTGGCTGCCCCGCTCGATGATACGACCGTCCTGGATTACCACGATCTGGTCGGCCATGCGCACGGTGGAGAAGCGATGGGAGATCAGGATGGCGATGCGGTTCGTGGTCAGGCGGCGGAAATGCTCGAATACCGTGGCTTCGGCGGCCGCGTCCATGGCCGCCGTCGGCTCGTCCAGCACCAGGATGTCGGCGCCCGAGCGCATGAAGGCCCGGGACAGGGCGATCTTCTGCCACTGGCCACCGGACAGCTCTTGCCCATCCTTGAACCAGCGGCCAAGCTGGGTCTCGTAACCGGCCGGCAGACTGTCGACGATCGGTGCCGCCATACCCATCCGGGCCGCCTCCTGCCAGCGCTTCTGGTCCTCGAAATAACGGACGTCCCCGGCGCCGATGTTCTCGCCCACCAGCAGCTGGTAGCGGGCGAAATCCTGGAAGATGACTCCGATGCGCTGGCGCAGTGCAGCCTCGTCCCACTGCTCCAGATCCATGCCGTCGAGCAGGATGCGGCCGTGGTCCGGGGAATAGAGCCGGGTCAGCAGCTTGATCAGGGTGGTCTTGCCGGAACCGTTCTCGCCCACCAGAGCCAGGGATTCGCCGGGCCGGATGTGCAGATCGATATCTGTCAGCGCCGGCCGGCTCGCGCCCGGATAGGTGAAACTGACCGCCTCGAAACGAACGCCGTCCTCGGGCCGCGGGCCGCGGACCATGTCGGCACGGCGCTCGGGCACCGGCGTCTCCAGGAATTCATAGAGCGTGGACAGATACAGATTGTCCTCGTACATGCCGCTGATGGCGGAGAGGATGGCGGAGACCGCCGCCTGGCCCTGGCGGAACAGCATCAGATACATGGTCATCTGGCCGATGGTGATCCGGCCCAGCACCGCCGTCGTGGCGATCCAGGCATAGGCGCCGTAGAGGGCCAGGGTGCCGATCAATCCCAGCCCGAAACCCCAGGAATCGCGGCGGATGGTGAGGGCGCGGTCCTCCCGGTAGAGCTTGCGGAAGATCTCCCGATAACGATCCATCAGCAGCGGACCGAGACCGAACAACTTGACCTCCTTGGCGTGATCCTCCCGGGCGAGCACGGTCTCCAGATACATCTGCATCCGGGTCTCGGGCGAACGCCAGCGGAACAACCGGAAGGCATCGCCGGAGAACTTCGCCTCGGCGAAGAATGCGGGCAACCCGGCCAGCATCAGAACCACCACCGCCCAGGGTGAGAATTGCACCAGCAGGACGCTGTAGCTGATCAGCGACACGCCGTTCTGTCCCAGACCGAAGGTGCGCATGACCAGAGAAAGCGGCCGGCTGGATGCCTCCCGGCGGGCTCGGGTGAGCTTGTCGTAAAACTCCGAATCCTCGAATTGGCTCAGCTCGAGCGATTGCGCCTTCTCCAGGATCATAACGTTGACGCGTTGTCCCAGCTGGGCCCGGAGCAGTGACTGGCAAAGGGAGATGCCGCGTTGGGCGCCGGCCAGGGCGGCGACCAGCAGACCCTCGGCGGCGACCAGGAGGAACACCCGCTCCAGATCTGCCGGCCCGCCCTGCTCAACGACGCGAGCCGCCGCCACCACCGCATCGATGATCAGCGCGCCCACCCAGGCCATGGCAGCCGGCAGGATACCGGCGGCCAGGGTGAGCAGGCCGAGGGCGATAGTGAGCGCACGGCTGGTGGACCAGACCAGCTCGATAGCGCGGCGGCTGTAACGGAATACACCCAGGAATCCGCGAGCGACATCACCGGCGGCAGCGGGTCTGGCGGGATTGGAGCCGTGGGGCATAGGTCGAGCCATCGTACCTCAATCCCGGTGATTCCGGATCGGGAGTCAAGCCGCTGCATTTGACTTAATGGACAATACGAGCGGCTGAGCCTGACGGTTCTGGCTGATTTCAACCGCCGATTCCGTATACTGATCCGGGATGCATCCAGGGACGGTGGAACACGGTTGACGACGCAGCGGATCAGTCTCGAAGGGATCAGTCTGACGTCGCTGGCGCGACGGGATTTCTGGTACGCGCTGGCGCTGTTCCTGCTCGCGGTGACGGCGCTGACGGCCGGTCTATTGAGTCGCGAGCCCGGGTCCGGCCTCGCTTCCCCCGGGTG
>JASFJM010000232.1:0-4238 GCA_050122055.1 Gammaproteobacteria bacterium
CCAGCAGTACAAACACCACCCCGCGATCCAGGCCCTGCTGGAGGGCGGCGAGATCGTCTCCGCCGGCGCCCGGACCCTGATCGAGGGCGGCATCCAGTCGTTGCCGAAGATGGACATGCCCGGCGCAGTGCTGATCGGCTGCGCCGCCGGCACCCTCAACGTGGCCAAGATCAAGGGCATCCACATGGCCATCCGCTCGGGCATGCTGGCCGCCGAGCACATCGCCGAGACCGGCAAGGCCGAGGGCTATGACGCCCGCTGGCATGCCTCGCCCTCGGCCAAGGAACTGAACAAGGTCCGCAACATCCGCCCGGGCTTCAGCAAGGGTCTGTGGTTCGGACTGGCCAACGCGGCCTGGGAGACGGTCACCGCCGGTCACAGCCCCTGGACCCTCAAGCATCACGCCGACCATGACAGCCTGCGCAAGGTCAACGGCGCGGCCACGGACTATGACTGGCAGAGCGAGCGCCCCCTGCCGCCCCGGGACCGGCTGGCCTCGGTCTACTTCGCCAACATCGCCCACGACGAGAACCAGCCGGTGCATCTGAAAGTGGCAGACACCTCAATCTGCGCCACCCGCTGCTACGAGGAATACCGCAACCCCTGCACCCGCTTCTGCCCGGCCCAGGTCTACGAGATGGTGGAAGAAGAAAACGGCCGCCGGCTGCAGATCAACGCGTCGAACTGCGTCCACTGCAAGGCCTGCGACATCAAGGACCCCTATCAGATCATCGACTGGGTACCGCCCGAAGGCGGCTCCGGTCCCAACTATCAGAATTTGTAAGCGCACGATGTTTATGTTTCTTGACGCTATGGCGTCATAACGCTACGTTGTCTGTATGGAAAAAGCACAGAAACGGGCAACGGTCTATTTCGATCCTGCGTTGCACAGGGCCCTGAGGCTGAAGGCGGCGGAGACGGACCGCTCGCTCTCCGAACTGGTCAACGAGGCAGTCCGTCAGAGCCTTGCCGAGGATGCCGAGGATCTGGCCGCGTTCGAAGACCGGGTCGCCGAGCCGGATCTGCCGTTCGAGACGGTGGTCAAGGAACTCAAGCGCAGTGGCAAAATATAGGGTCTCGATCAAACCCTCGGCCAGAAAAGAGCTGCTTGGCCTGCCCACGAAGAAAGACCGACAGCGGATTGTCCGATTGATACAGAGCCTTGCAGACGACCCGAGGCCGGCGGGGTGCCAGAAGCTCTCGGGCTACGACCGCTATCGGGTGCGCCAGGGACGCTATCGGATCCTGTATCAGATTCAGGACGAGGAACTGATCGTTTTCGTCGTTAAAATCGGGCACCGGAGCAATGTCTATCGGAGCCTCTGATCACCCCGACACCTGTCCGGCCGGTCCGTGCTCCGGTCGCGAAGCGTATGAATGGCCGCCGCCCAAAGCGACCGGCCCCAAGGAGTAGAGCATGAAAATTCTGGTCGGCGTGAAACGCGTCATCGACTACAACGTCCGCGTGCAGATCAACCGCGAGAGCACCGGCGTGATCACCGAGGGGGTGAAGATGAGCATCAACCCCTTCGACGAGATCGCCGTGGAGCAGGCGCTGCAATTGAAAGAAGCCGGCGCGGCCGAGGAAGTAATCGCCGTCTCCATCGGTCCGGGCACAGCCCAGCAGCAGTTGCGGACCGCCCTGGCCATGGGCGCCGACCGGGCCATCCTGGTGGAGACCGACGAGGAAGTGCAGCCCCTGGCCGCCGCCCGGGTGTTCAAGAGCCTGATCGACAGGGAAGAACCCGGGCTGGTGCTGATGGGCAAACAGGCCATCGACGACGACGCCAACCAGACCGGCCAGATGCTGGCGGCGATCTGGGACAAGCCCCAGGCCACATTTATCTCGGAGCTGGAACTGGCTGATGGCAAAGCCAGGGCGGTCCGTGAAGTGGACGCCGGTCTGGAGACTATCGAAGTCACGCTGCCGGCGGTGATGACCGTGGACCTGCGTCTGAACGAACCCAGGTTCGTCAAGATGCCGGACATCATGAAAGCCAAGAAGAAACCGCTGGAGACCGTGGCCTTCGCGGACGTGGGGATCGAGATGCCGCCAAAGCTCGAAAGCCTCGGCTGTGAACCGCCGCCGAAGCGGGGTGGCGGGGTGAAGGTGGATTCGGTGGACGCACTGGTCACCGCGCTGAAAGAAAAGGGGGTGCTCTGATGGCCAAGGTACTGTTGATGGCCGAGCATGACGGCCAGGACCTGAACGTCTCCACCGCCCGCGCGCTCAACTGCGCCAGGGCCCTGGGTGAGACCGACATCGTGGTCTTCGGCAACGGCGCCACCGCCGTGTGCGAAGCCGCGTCCAAACTTGACGGCGCGGCCAGGGTGCTGCACGTGGACCGGCCCGAAAACGCCAACCCCCTCTCCGCCATCCTGGCGCCCCAGCTGGCGAAGCTGGCCGACGGCTACGACTACGTGCTGACGCCCTCCTCCACCACCGGCAAGGACGTCATGCCCCGGGCCGCCGGTCTGCTGGGTCTGCCCCAATTGAGCGACATCATGGAAGTGGTCGACGCTCGGACGTTCAAGCGCCCGACCTACGCCGGCAACGTCATCGTCTCGGTCAGGGTCCCGGATGGTATTACGGTGCTGGGCACCGTGCGGATCGCGTCCTATGTAGCGGTCGGCGAAGGCGGCAGCGCCCCGGTGGAGAACGTCAGCGTGGACGCCGCCCTGCCCGGTCACACCACTTTTGTGGGTCTGGAAGCCTCCGGTGGCGACCGCCCCGATCTGCAGTCCGCCACCCGGGTGGTCTCCGGCGGCCGGGCCCTGGGCAGCAAGGAGAACTTCGATCTGATCTACAGCCTGGCCGACAAGCTGGGCGCCGGCGTCGGCGCCTCCCGCGCGGCGGTGGACGCGGGCTATGTGCCCAACGACATGCAGGTGGGACAGACCGGCAAGATCATCGCCCCGGATCTGTATATTGCCGCCGGCATCTCCGGCGCCATCCAGCACGTCACCGGGATCAAGGACGCCGGTGTGATCGTCGCCATCAACAAGGACGCCGACGCGCCGATCTTCGAGATCGCCGATATCGGTCTGGTGGGCGATCTGTTCCAGATCCTGCCGGAGCTGGAAAAAGCGCTGTAGGCAAGACCCGTGGACGCCACCCCGCTCTGGAGCCCGAGCCCGGCACGGATCGCCCGCAGCCGGATGACGGCGTTCCGGGCTTTCGCCGCCGAGCGGGCCGCCATGGAGTTCGAAAGCTACGACGAGCTGTGGCAGTGGAGCGTGGACGAACCGGCGGCCTTCTGGCAGGCGGTGTGGGACTTCTGCTGGGTGATCGCGAAAAAAGACGCCGATCACGTCCTCGACCACGGCGACCGCATGCCCGGCGCGAAGTGGTTCGACGGCGCGCGGCTGAACTTCGCCGAGAACCTGCTCCGTGACCGGGACATTCACCCGGCCATAATCTTCCGCGGCGAGGACGGCCACCGGGAGCAGCTCACCCATGCCCAGCTCTACGCCGCCGTGGCCCGGCTGGCGGCGTCCCTCAAAGCCAGCGGCGTCGGCCCCGGCGACCGGGTCGCGGGATTCCTGCCCAACCGGCCGGAGGCGGTGATCGCCATGCTGGCCGCCGCCAGCGTCGGCGCCGTGTGGTCGTCCTGCTCGCCGGACTTCGGTATCCAGGGCGTGATCGACCGCTTCGGGCAGATCAAACCCAAAGTGCTGTTCACTGCCGACGGCTATTACTACGCCGGCAAGACCCTGGACTCGCTGGAACGGATCGCCGGTGTGCTCAGGCATCTCGACTCGGTGGAGATCGTGGTGGTGGTGCCCTTCGTCAACGAGCTGCCCGATCTCGACCGTCTGCCCAACGCCATGCGCTGGGACGATTACCTGTTCGACGCCGAGAGCGTCGGCGAGCGGATCGACTTTGCCGCCCTGCCCTTCGACCATCCGCTGTATGTGATGTATTCCTCGGGTACCACCGGCGTGCCCAAATGCATCGTCCATGGCGCCGGCGGCACCCTGCTTCAGCATCTGAAGGAACACCAGCTCCACACCGACATCGGCCGCAATGACGTGGTGTTCTACTTCACCACCTGCGGCTGGATGATGTGGAACTGGCTGGTCTCGGCCCTGGCCAGCGGCGCCACCGTGGTGCTCTACGACGGCTCGCCCTTCCATCCCGGCCCGGGCGCGTTGTGGAAGCTGGCGGAGGAAGAAGGCGTCACCGTCTTCGGCACCAGCGCCAAATACCTGGCTGCCCTGGAGAAGGCCGGCGAGAA
>JASFJM010000233.1:0-4229 GCA_050122055.1 Gammaproteobacteria bacterium
GCCGGCGAGGTCCAGATCGATGTCGAGACCCCGGTTGGCGCAATCGTACTGACCGCCCTGAACAGCGCGAAAAGCGTTGATCATGCCCGCGCCCTGCTGGAAGACGCTGTATGCAAGCCGCCCATCGGTGTCGACAGCGGGGCGAGCGGAACTCATCAGCTGACATTTGACCTCGTCCGGGGTCAGCCACGGCTTGGCTTGCAGCAGCAGAGCCGCCGCACCGGTGACCACGGCCGCGGACTGCGAGGTGCCGGACATCACGTAAAGCCGGGCATTCTCCTGGACCCACTCGGGGTGGTCGTCCGCGATCTGATGGTTGCCGTCATCCATGATGCCCAGCATGTGGCCACCGGGCGCGACCACCTCGGGCTTGACGAAGCCTTCCACGGTCGGGCCCGCCGCGGAGAACGAGGCCAGTACGTCGTCCGATGCATTCCCGGGCGTGTAGTTGTCACTCATGGCGCCGACGGTGATCACGTAGGGCACGTTACCCGGCACGCCGATGGTCATGGGGTCCGGGCCGCCGTTGCCGGCAGACGCTACCACGACAATACCGGCCTGCCACGTGGCCATCACGGCCTGGTTGATGGGGTCGTCCCAGTAGTGGGACTGGGGCGTGGCGCTGAACGAGAGATTGACCACGCGGATGTTGTAGTTGTCCTTGTTGGCCACCAGCCAGTCAAGTCCGCGGATGACGTCGGCATAGCTGCCGCTGCCGTCGACGCCGAAGGCCTTGATATTGACCAGATTGACGTTGGGCGCGATGCCGTGGACGTTGCCGTGATCGGAAATCTGCGAGCTGGCGATGATGCTGGTCAGATGAGTGCCGTGACCGTGCTTGTCTTTGGCGTGGCCTTCCTCGTCTTCCTGGGCATCGTATTCGGCGACGATCTTGTTGTTTTCGTACAGATCCCGCTTGATGTTGTTATGGCTGTACCACATGCCCGTATCCAGCACGGCGACGGTGACGCCCTGCCCGTCGATACCCTGGGCGTGGAGCTGGTCCGCGCCGATGAGCTTGACGTGCTCCGCGTCGGGGACCGGTCCGCCGGCGGTTTTCAGCTCTGCATCCGCGTGAATGCGCAGGCCAGGGGCGGCACGAAGCCGCGCCAGCTGCCGCTGGCTGATGCGGGCGCCGACTGCGCGGATGATGGACAGTTCGTGAGTGATCTCACCATCGGCTGCGAGGACCGCTGCGCGGGCATCGGAGAGCGAGTCCGCCTGCACGATATAGCTCGAAGCCGGCCCTTCCGTCTCGCTGACGCCGAGCGGGACGCTGACACTCGATGCCACCATCAGAGCCGCGACTCCGCCGACAAACAATGTTTTGATCATTACCACCGTGTTCATGCCTTATTCCGTCTCTAGCCGGGACGGGGTCAATCCTTTGGTGCCGATGACACGATCAGGGAAAGCCCCGTTGTTGGGCATATTTCAACAGACGGGAGGCTTTTCAGGATGGATGAGGGAGGAGTTTCGGCGAGGACCGATTGTGATGGCCGTCACATAATCCAGGTGTCAAATGGGACAGGCGGTCACCGCTGACTCGGGGAGGCACCGGCCCGCCTGGATGTGTGCAGTATGTCTGCGGGGGAGGTGAAAAGGTGCCAAGAGTTGAAGGTGACACGTCCGGGGGCAGGCGATGGATATAGAGGGGAGCCAGGAGGGGATTCAGTTTCCGCACACAGCGGAAGGGAGTCAGAGCACCCCGGCCGCCGGCGCGGCCATCCTGGCGGCGGCGGTCCGGGACCTGGATCCGGTTCTGACCGCGGCGATCCAGAGCGAGCGGAAATGGCGCAAGCGCTATGGTCCGTATCTCGTCGACCTGGTGACGCTGGCGGTCCGGCGTGGCAGCGCGGCTGCTTCTTTCGTCAGCAAGGGAATCGAGGCAGTCTGGCAGTCGTTACACTTTGTGCGCGTTGGTGAAACGCTGGCGCTGCGGTCTTCGCCGGTGCGGGGCACTATGGCGTCGAGATTTTCGAGCCGGAAACGACCAAGGCGATCATGGCGGCGCTGCTGATCCACGACCTGCGCGATGATACATCCCCGGTCAATCCGGCGGCGGCCCTGGAGCATCCCCCAAAAAAAAGGCCCCGCCGAGGTGTCGGGGCCTTCCGGGTCTGCGATGGGTCGGGGGTCAGTAGACGTCGTAACTGCGGCGCGAGACATTCATGCTGCACTCGCTGAATCTCGCAGCCAGTTTCCCTGCGATGGAATCCGGATCGTTCAACTCGTCCCGCCAGGTGTCCCAGGCTTTGCCGAAGGCGGCGGCATTGGCGCTCCTGCCGACCCAGAAGAGCGTCTCAAGGTCGTGGCTCTGGATGGGCATAATGACCTCTGCCTGATAGCCGTTGTTCTTGCCCCACTGCTGATTGAAGTCGTTCTTGATCTGCAGATATTTCTCCATCGAGCAGCCGTCCTTGAGCTCGAACTGGATAACGTCCATATGGTCGGCGAACGACGTCAATGGCAGCAGCGCAAGCGCGACGAACAGAATTTTTCTCATCATTGTCTCCCCCTGTTGAGTGATGTCGTGACCCGGGTCTCCATCCGAACCGCACTCGAGACTCCCGCTCATGCGGTCATCGGGGACCTGGCCGTCCCCGAGTGTACTCGAGTTGGAGCTACCCCGGCAGGAAAGATCGGGGACCCTTCTCCGGCGAGACCGTTGCCGGACCGTTTTATTGCGCCGCAGTGCCCGCCGAAGGTGACCCGTCGCCACCGGCCGCCCTGTAGTCGCCGAGCGCCGCCAGGGCGGGCTCGAAGGCCGGGAAACCCGGTTGATCGACGAAGCGATCGTATTCGTCGCTGAACACCGAGGTACCGGATATCTGGTCCAGGGTCCTGATCAGACCCGCCAGGTCGCGGGTCTCCATCCGGCAGCAGGCTACGTATTCACCGATCACCCGGCCCAGGCTCGCGTCTCCGGTCTGACGCAGCCGGCTATCCACACGCAGGAACAGCACCGCGCCGCCCCAGTACATGGTCGGGTAGTCACCTGCGGACCTCAGTCTGGGTGCGGCAGTGGCGAAGGCGAGGGCAGGGAGATCGTAGCGGCCCCGCGCCTTGGTCATCTGCCTGCGGTAACGATTGACGACCTCGGGCCAGTCCAGGACGCCCATGTGATACATCACCTGGTATTGCATATAGCTGGCGAAGCCCTCCGCGAACCAGGCATGACGCCGGCCCAGATAAGGGATCAGCAGATGACTGAGCTCGTGGGGCGCGGTCCAGTCGGCCAGGAGGCTGTCCGGCGGGAATGCCGGGTTGACGACGAAACGCACGCCCTGGCCCGGGCTGCGGACCGTGTTGGCCCACGGGACCGGTTCCTGAGTATTGTCGCTGCGCTGGAAACGCACGCGGATATCGAAGGGCAGCGGCCCGCTCAGGGATTCGAGGCCGTCGCTGGTGCGCTCGATCCACTCGACCAGCCTGATCTGCTCAGGCGCACTGAAATCGTCGGCCCAGTCGTAGCGCAGCTCCGCATGGGCGCCGGAACAGATCAGCGTGCTCAATGCCAGGAGGCGGATCCGGGGCATGGACTATGTGTTTCCTGTCGAAGGCCGTGACTTTTTCGGACCTTGTTTCGGATCGGGAGTTTCCCCCACCCGCTGGGATATTAGCGCGTTGATCAGGCCGGGCGCTGGCAAAGAGGATGATGCGGTTTAGCTGGACGCTAATGGGGCTTTCCCATAAGGTCGCTGTCCAGTCGCTTGAAGGATCCCGGTTACGAGGTGGTCGTTGACCCGGAAAGATGAATTCGCCGACGCCGTCCCGGTGCTGATCACGCCGCGGTTGTCGATGCGCGGGCCCCGGCTGCAGGACCTTCAATCCAGCTGCGTCATGTGGGGCGATCCGGCGGTGACCCGTTATATTGGCGGCCGGCCGTTCACCCGTGAGGAATGCTGGTCCCGGCTGCTGCGCTATGTGGGGCACTGGGCGCTGATGGGTTTCGGCTACTGGGTTGTGGAGGAGAAAGCGACCGGCCGCTTCGTGGGCGAGGTCGGATTCAGCGATTTCCGCCGCGACATCGATCCTTCGCTGGACGGAATGCCGGAGAGCGGGTGGGTGCTGGCACCCTGGTCGTACGGCCGCGGTTACGCTACCGAGGCTCTGGAGGCGGCGCTTGCATGGGGCGCTGGGCATTTCGCGACTCGTGACAACGTCTGCATTATCGATCCGGACAACCTGGCTTCTATCCGCGTCGCCGAGAAATGCGGCTTCGAGCG
>JASFJM010000234.1:0-4229 GCA_050122055.1 Gammaproteobacteria bacterium
CCCGCGCGCTGCCGATAAAGGAGAAGAAGGCCACCCGGGGATCCGTGACCAGGGCCTCGGCCGTGGCCAGATTTTCAGTAACCAGCGCCTGGGCCCAGGCCGGCGCCAGACCGGCCTCGCGCAGCAGCTGGACAAAGCGGAGGCAGGACAGGGGCGTGTCCTCCGCCGGCTTCACCACCACCGGGCAACCGGCCGCGACCGCGGCCGCCACCTGATGGACGATGAGGTTGAGCGGATGATTGAAAGCGCTGACCGCCACCACGGTCCCGATCGGCTCGCGCCGGGTAAAGGCCAACCGGCCGGCCCCGGCGGCGGTGCCGCCCATGGGGATGACCTCGCCCTGGTGGCCGCGGATGGTCTCGATACAAAGGCTCATACCGTCGATGGCGCGGGCCACCTCGACCCGGGAGTCGATCAGCGGCTTGCCGCCTTCCCGGGCCGCCAGCATGGCCAGATCCTCGGCCTGGCCGGACATCAGTGCTGCGGTCCGTTCGAGAATCGCCACCCGCTCGTGCACCGGCAGCCAGGCGTCGCGATCCCGGAACAGTCTCTCGGCGACGGCCAGGGCGGCTTCCACGTGGTGTGGATCGCCAGTCTCCACCTCGGCGATGGCCTGGCCATCGTAGGGCGCAGTCACGGTTTCCACGCCGACGGCGGGCAGCTCGGCGGCGACCATCGAAGCGTACCGTTCCATCTCCGTCATTCCTTACATGGGCTGGGTGATCTCACCCAGTCGCTTGGTCAAAGCCGGGTTCTCCCGGTAATCGATCGGGATCACGACCAGGCTGGGGCCGGGCTCCCGGAACGCGCTCTCCAGGGTCTCGCGCAGATCCCTGCTCCGGGAGACCGTGTGTCCGTTCCAGCCGAAGGCAAGGGCCAGGCCGATCCAGTCCGGGTTGCCGAAGGACAGATCCGTGTGGCGCTTGAACTCGTTGTCCTGTTTCCAGGCGATCAGCCCGTAGCCGCCGTCCTCCCAGACCATGGTGACGAAATTGCAGTCGAGCCGCCGCGCCGTCTCCATCTCCTGGACGTTCATCAGGAAACCGCCGTCACCGGCCACGGCGAGGATGCGGCGTTCCGGATAAAGCAGACTGGCGGAGATGGCGCCGGGCAGCGCGAACCCCATCGAGCAGAAACCGTTGGGAATCAGACAGGTATTGGGTTCGTGGCAGTGGTAGTGGCGAGCGATCCACATCTTGTGGGCACCCACGTCCGAGAGCAGGATGTCCTCGGGCCCCAGCACCTGGCGGGCGTCCCACAGGGCTTTCTGCGGCCGGATCAGACCCTCGGTGTCGTCGTCCGCATACTGCTCCAGCTCCGCGGTCATGCGCTCCCGCATGCGCCGCTGTCCGCTCAGATCGAATGCCGGCGCCGGACTCTGCTCCAGACGCTCATTGAGCATCCACAGGGTGTGCGACAGATCACCGATCAGCTCGACTTCGGGCAGGTAGTGTTCGTCGATCTCCGCCGGCAGGAAGTCCGCGTGGATGATCCGCTTGTCACCCGCCGGATTCCACAGGGCCGGGTGGTATTCCACCATGTCGAACCCCAGGGTGAGCACCAGGTCCGCGTCGTCGATGACCAGGGCCGGCAGGTCCTTGGACCCCAGGCCGATGGTGTAGAGACAGTATTTCTCGTCGCAATCCACCACCCCCTTGGCCATAAAGGTGCTGATGACGCCGATCCCGGTGCGCTCGCAGAACGTTCTGAGCTGCTTGTGCGCCTGTTTGCGGATACACCCGTTACCGGCCAGGATCACCGGGCGCTCCGCATCGCAGATCATCCCGAAGGCCCGGTCAGCGATCTTGTCGTCGGGGACATAGCGCCGATACCGGCGCGGCATCAGTGGCTGGTTGACGGATTCTTCCTTGGCGATGTCCTCGGGTAGTTCGATATGCACCGCGCCGGGCTTCTCGGTCCGCGAAAGACGCACCGCCTTGCGCACGATCTCCGGGATGGTGTCCGGATGGAGGATGCTCGTGGCCCATTTGGTGACCGGCTCGAACATGGCCACCACGTCCATGATCTGGTGGGATTCCTTGTGCAGCCGCCGGGTCGAGCCCTGACCTGTCAGCACCAGCATCGGCGCCCGGTCCATGTTGGCGTCGGCGACGCCGGTGATCAGGTTGGACGCCCCGGGACCCAGGGTGCCCAGACAGGCGGCCGGGTTGCCGGTGAGCCGGCCATAAACCTCGGCCATGAAGGCCGCGCCCTGCTCGTGGCGGGTGAGGATGAAACGGATACGCTCCGATGCCTCCAGGGACATCATGAAATCCGCGTTTTCCTCGCCCGGCACCCCGAAGATGAACCCGATGCCCTCCTCTTCCAGACAACGGACCAGCAGATCTGACGCTTTCAAGGCTTCCTCCAGTAGACCCAGGACAGGAGAGGACACCGTCCAGTATAGTCCGTGGACGCGAAGTCGCCGGGATTTCCGCGGTGGCTTTTCTCCAGTGGGACGGCTATTTTTCTTTCATCTGTTTTTTCATCGATATGGTGCCACGACCCGGCTCGTGGTCGCCGGGGGGATCTTTCATGAATCTGATGGACATGCTCAGCAGCGCAGGCGCCAACCAGGCCATCGCGGGCAAATTCGGCCTCGACCAGGGCCAGGCCCAGGCAGTGATCGGGAAATTGTTGCCGGCACTGGGCGCCGGCCTGAAAAAGAACACCGCCCAGCCGGGCGGACTTGAATCCCTGACCAGGGCCCTGCAGAACGGCGGCCACAGCCGTTATCTGGAGAAGCCGGCGGAGTTGTCCGGCATGGGCGCGATCCAGGACGGCAATGCCATCCTCGGCCATATCCTCGGCAGCAAGGACGTCAGCCGCGGCGTCGCGGCGCAGGCGGCGGAAGGGACCGGCGTCGATGTGGGGGTCGTCAAGCAGATGCTGCCGATGCTGGCCGCCGCCGTCATGGGCGCCATGGGCCAGCAGCGGCAAACCGGAGGCGGTGATGTCACCGGCCTGCTCGGTTCGTTTCTGGACAGCGACGGGGACGGCTCCATGGCGGACGACCTGCTCGGCCTCGCCGGCAAGTTCCTCGGCCGCTGAGCGGTCATCGGATTTTTCAAGAAAGGAGCAAGCGAATGGGAATGTTCGACTTTATCGCCGACGTGGGCGAGAAACTCTTCAGCAGCGATGAAGATGCTGCTGAGAATATTCAGAAGCAACTGAGCCAGGGCATGCCTGGCATGATCTCGGACCTGAAAGTCGGATTCGATGACGGCGTCGTGACCCTGGCCGGCGAATGCGACTGCGCCCGGACCAAACGGGTTGCGACCCTGACTGCCGGCAACAACCAGGGCGTCAAGGCGGTCAATGCTGACGCGCTCACGGTGAAGGCAGCCGCAGCCGCCCCCGCCGAAGCCGCAGCGCCAGCCGCGGCCGCAGAGGAAGAGCCCGGCGAGTACTACACCATCCAATCCGGCGACACCCTGTCCGGCATCGCCAAGAAGCATCTCGGCGACGCAATGGCCTACACAAAGATCTTCGAGGCCAACCGGGAAGTGATCAAGGATCCGAACAAAATCTATCCGGGGCAGAAGATCTTCATCCCCAAAGACTGAGACCGGACAACCGGAGCCAGATCGCCGGGCCAGGCGTTTAAGCATGGCCCGGCGATTCTATTTTGCACTAAGGCTTCTTCGTGCTGTCGCCGAACAACGATTCCAGTTGCGACAGAGGATCGGCGGGATCCGGGTCCTTGCGCTCGCCCTCGCCGCCGCCAAACAGGGCGTCGAGACCCTGCTCCGCCTCGCTCGCCCCGGTCCGATCCGCCGGCTGCCAGGCACCGGATCGGGGTTCGAGATATCCGCAGAAGTTGGCGCGGGTCTTGTCCTGGACCGGCTCCGCCACCGGCTCACGGCACTGGTTGGCCACCGTCGTGTCGTAAAAGCGGCACATCCGGCAAACGTGCAACTCGGCCCCGCAGTCCGGGCATTCCGCCCGCCGGGACAGGGGCAGCGGGATTTCCTCGAGGGACCCGCCGCATTTCCAGCAGACCAGATTGTCCTGGGTCACGATGTGCCTCCTGAGCCGCCGACTACACCAGCGTAGGTCTCGGGTGCGGGCGCATCAAGCCCTACTCCATGCCCGCCCCGGCTCGCTTTGAACGAGGCCAGGACAAGGCCCCGGGCCGGGCCGAGGCATCCATCGGTGTGCGCTAATCCTGTAAACTTGTGGTCTTTCGGAGGGCCTGTAGCTCAGTTGGTTAGAGCAGGGGACTCATA
>JASFJM010000235.1:0-4168 GCA_050122055.1 Gammaproteobacteria bacterium
ATAGTCGTGTAGTAGGTCACCTTCCGGTACACCGCTTCCCGACGGATGGAGTGGGACTCGCGCACCGCCTGACGGCCCTCGGTGGTGTTGACGATCAGGCTGATCTGATCGTTCTTGATCATGTCGACGATGTGGGGCCGGCCTTCGCGGACCTTGTTGACCTTCCGGCAGGGCACGCCCGCATCGCTCAGGGCGGCGGCGGTGCCTTCGGTGGCCGCGATCTCGAATCCCCGGTCGACGAGGATGCGCGCCAGCATCACCGCTTCGTCCTTGTCCCGGTCACGCACGCTGATCAACGCAGTGCCGGTTCTCGGCAACACCACGCCGGCGGCCAGCTGTGCCTTGGCATAGGCTTCGCCGAAGAAACGGCCGGTGCCCATGACCTCACCGGTCGACTTCATCTCCGGTCCCAGTATGGGGTCTGCGCCGATGAACTTGGCGAACGGGAACACCGAGGCCTTGACCGAGAAATAATCCGGCTTCGGTTCTCCCGAAACCTCCTGCTCCGCCAGGGTCTTGCCCGCCATGCACAGGGCGGCGATCTTGGCCAGAGGCCGGCCGGTGGCCTTGGACACGAAGGGGACCGTACGCGAGGCGCGCGGGTTGACCTCGAGCAGGTAGATGTTCTTGCCCTGGATCGCGAACTGGGTGTTCATCAGCCCCACCACGCCCAGGGCCCGCGCCAGACGCCGGACCTGATCCCGGAGCTGCTCCTGGATCGACGGATCCAGGGTATTGGGCGGCAGCGAACAGCCGGAATCGCCGGAATGTACGCCGGCCTGCTCCACGTGTTCCATGATGCCCCCGATCAGCACCGCCTCGCCGTCGCATATGGCGTCGACGTCGACTTCCACTGCCGAGTCAAGGAAGTGGTCAAGCAGCACCGGGCTGTCATTGGAGACCTTGACCGCATCGGTCATGTAGGCGCGCAGTTCGTCCTCGGAGAACACGATCTCCATGGCGCGCCCGCCCAGCACGTAGGAGGGCCGCACCACCAGCGGATAGCCCACCTGCTCCGCCAGCCGGACCGCCTCGTCGGCGCAGCGGGCGGTGCGGTTGGGCGGTTGCAGCAGCTCCAGTTCGTCTACCAGCTTCTGGAAGCGCTCCCGGTCCTCCGCCAGGTCGATGGAGTCCGGCGAGGTGCCGATGATCGGTGCCCCCGCCGCCTCCAGCCCGCGGGCCAGCTTGAGCGGCGTCTGACCACCGTACTGGACGATGACCCCCACGGGCTGCTCAAGATCGATGATCTCCATCACGTCTTCGAAGGTCAGCGGCTCGAAATAGAGCCGGTCCGAGGTGTCGAAGTCGGTGCTGACGGTCTCCGGATTGCAGTTGACCATGATGGTCTCGAAACCGGCCTCCCGCAGCGCCAGCGCCGCGTGCACGCAGCAATAATCGAATTCGATGCCCTGACCGATGCGGTTGGGTCCCCCGCCGAGGATCATGATCTTGCGCCGCTCGCTGGGCGCCGCCTCACACTCCTCCTCATAGGTGGAGTACATGTAGGCGGTGGTGGTGGCGAACTCGGCCGCGCAGGTGTCCACGCATTTGTAGACCGGGCGGATGCCCGCCTCGATGCGGCGCCCGCGGATCTCGCTCTCGGGCAGACCCGTCAGCGTGGCGATGCGGCTGTCGGCGAATCCCTTGCGCTTGAGCCTCCGCAGCCGCGTGGCATCCAGGGCTGACTCGCCGCCGGCCACCAGGACCTGCTCCTCCTCCACCAGGTCCCGGATCTGGGCCAGGAACCAGGGGTCGATCCAGCTCAGCTGATAGACGGTCTGCAGATCGAAGCCGTGACGGAATGCGTCGGCCACGTACCACAGTCGGTGGGCGCCCGGGACCGCGATCTCCTGCTCAAGTCTGGCCCGGCTCTCCTCGTCGAGGCTCTCATCGAAGACCTCGTTGAGCCCGTCGCTGCCGGTCTCGAGCCCGCGCAGGGCTTTTTGCAGGGACTCCTGGAGGGTGCGGCCCATGGCCATCACCTCGCCCACCGATTTCATCTGGGTGGTCAGCTGAGGATCGGCGTCGGGAAACTTCTCGAAGGTGAAGCGCGGGATCTTGGTGACCACGTAGTCGATGGTGGGCTCGAACGAGGCCGGGGTTGCGCCGCCGGTGATCTCGTTACGCAGTTCGTCCAGGGTATATCCGACCGCCAGCTTGGCCGCCACTTTGGCGATGGGGAATCCGGTGGCCTTCGAAGCCAGCGCCGAGGAGCGCGAGACACGCGGGTTCATCTCGATGATGACCATGCGCCCGTCCTCGGGATTGATGGCGAACTGGACGTTCGAGCCGCCGGTGTCCACGCCGATACGGCGCAGCACCGCGATCGAGGCGTCCCGCATCCGCTGATATTCCTTGTCGGTCAGGGTCTGTGCCGGCGCGACCGTGATGGAATCGCCGGTATGCACCCCCATGGGATCCAGGTTCTCGATCGAGCAGATGATGATGCAGTTGTCCCGGCTGTCCCGGACCACCTCCATCTCGTATTCCTTCCAGCCGAGTACCGACTCCTCCAGCAGCACCTCGGTGGTGGGCGAGAGATCCAGACCGTGAGCGACCTTCTCCTCGAACTCATCCCGGTTGTAGACGATGCCGCCGCCGGTGCCGCCGAGCGTGAACGAGGGCCGGATGATGGTGGGGAAACCGATCTCGGCCCCGATCGCCCGGGCCTCCTCCATATCGTGGGCCACGGCCGATCGCGGTGTCTCCAGACCGATCTCCTGCATGGCCTTGCGGAACAGGTCCCGGTCCTCGGCCGTGTCGATGGCCTCCCGGGAGGCGCCGATCAACTCGACGCCGTACTGCTCGAGGACACCCTCCCGCACCAGGTCCAGGGCGCAGTTGAGCGCCGTCTGCCCGCCCATGGTCGGCAACAGGGCGTCGGGCCGCTCCGCTTCGATCACCCGGGCGATCACCCGCCAGTCCACCGGTTCGATATAGACGGCGTCCGCCATCTCCGGGTCGGTCATGATGGTGGCCGGGTTGGAGTTGACCAGGATGACCCGGTAGCCCTCTTCCCCCAGCGCCTTGCAGGCCTGGGCGCCCGAATAGTCGAACTCGCAGGCCTGGCCGATCACGATGGGCCCGGCGCCGATGATCAGGACGCTCTTTATGTCGGTTCTTTTTGGCATGCCGCCCGCCATTCGAGCCGGTCCGGGGCGGTGATCCACCGGCAGGACTCGAAATAATATTTTAAATTAAAATAGTTCTTTAACTTATTGTTTATATTCAGACTGCTACCTGATGCCGTTGCTCCATCATGACGACGAAGCGCTCGAACAGCGGCCGCAGATCGTGGGGTCCCGGGCTCGCTTCCGGATGACCCTGGAATGAAAACGCCGGACGATCGGTCAGCTCCAGGCCTTGCAGCGAACCATCGAACAAGGAGCGATGGGTAGCCCTGACATTGTCGGGCAGCGACGCCTCATCGACGGCGAAGCCATGATTCTGGCTGCTGATCATCACCCGCCCGCTGTCGAGATCCTGAACCGGATGATTGGCGCCGTGATGGCCGAATTTCATCTTGATGGTCTGCGCCCCGGCAGCCAGCCCGAGGATCTGGTGGCCGAGGCAGATCCCGAACACCGGCACCCGCCGGGCCAGGAAAGTCCGGGTCGCCTCAATGGCATAGTCGCAGGGCTCGGGATCACCTGGCCCGTTGGAGAGGAACACGCCGTCGGCATCCATGCCCAGGACTTCCTCGGCGGGGGTCTGGGCCGGCACCACGGTCACCTGGCAGCCGTGATGGGCCAGCAGACGGAGGATATTGCGTTTGATACCGAAATCGTAAGCCACTACCCGATGGGCCGGCCGCGGCCGCGAATGATGGCCTTCCTGGGGATGGCGCCAGATCGAGTCGCGCCAATCATAGGACGTATCCACGCTGACCACTTTGGCCAGATCCATACCCTTGAGGCCCGGGAAATCCCGGGCACGCGCCACCGCCGTCTCCACGTCGACATCGCCGGCGGCAAGACACCCGGACTGGGCTCCGCGCTCGCGGATGATCCGTGTCAGGCGACGGGTATCGATGCCGGCGATGGCCACGACGCCCTCGCGGACCAGAAACGCGCCGAGGCTCTCCTCGGCCCGGTAGTTGCTGTACAGGAGGGGCAGATCCCGGATGATCAGGCCGGCGGCGAAGACCCCCGAGGATTCATAGTCCTCG
>JASFJM010000236.1:0-4141 GCA_050122055.1 Gammaproteobacteria bacterium
GGATATGATGGTCCGGCATCCCATCAACACCGCTGCCTTAGCGATCTTGATCAGGTGATTCGCCACCGCGGTGTCCACCACCGCAACGCCGCCGATGTCCAGCAGCAATGTACTGGCGCGGGTGTCGGCGATGCTGGACAGGGCCTTGTTCATGATGTCGACCGAGCGCTTGGAATCGACGATGCCGACGATGGGGGCGAACAACACACCGTCCCAGATCTTGGTCACGGGCGTGGACATCTCCAGCAGGGCGAGGCTCCGTTTTTGTACCTCGGTGGTGATGTCCGACGCGAATTTGACGACCTTGAGCGGCCGGCCCTCCATGTCCATGATCGGATTGTAGGATGCCTGGAGCCAGACCTCGGCGCCGTCCTTACTGACCCGCTTGAACTCGTCGGCCACGTATTCACCGCGGGCGAGCTTCTGCCAGAAACGCGCGTAGTCCGCCGACTCTGCGTAACCGGGCTCGCAGAACATCCGGTGATGCTTGCCGACGACCTCGTCGAGGGTGTATCCGAAGATGCGCAGGAAGTTCTCGTTCGCCGTGAGCACCGTGCCGTCGAGGTCGAACTCGATGATGGCCTGGGCCCGCTGGATGGCGCGGACCATGCCTTCGTATTCGGCGATCTGCAGCTTCGACGCGGTGACGTCCGTGGCAAACTTCACCACCCGGACCGGATTGCCCTTGTCGTCGAATACCGGATTGTAGGAAGCCCGGAGCCAGACCTCCCTGCCGTCTTTGGCCAGGCGTTTGAACTCGGCGCAGTGAAACTCGCCGCGTCCGAGCTTGTTCCAGAACTCGGCGTACTCATCCGACTCCGCGTAGGCGGGATCACAGAACATCCGATGGTGCTTGCCCACTACCTCATCGAGTTTGTATCCGAACAGATCGAGGAAGTTATCGTTCGCGGACAACACCGTGCCGTCGAGCCCGAACTCTATGATGGCCTGGACCCGGTCGAGCGCCTGGTAGATGGCTTTCAGGTCGCCGGAAGCCATGGTCGCTTTTTGAACTGCCTTCATGGTCTTTGCCCCGTGAGCGTGGAATTTGTTGCGGGCCGGGTTCCGGGCCGCGAGCCGATAGCGTAGCAAAGAGGGATGCCCTGTGACAGCAAGAATCGAACTTAACGGGGGCATGGCAGCCGACGTCCGGGAGGGCGGCGGTGCCGGCTTGGGGTATGATTGTCCACCCGCCACAAGGGAGCTCCCGATGCCCGTCATCACTGTCGAATGCCGTGTCCGAGCGGCCGCCGGACCAGGCTCCAGGCCCGACCGATCCATCGCCGGACCGGGCCGGGCCGGATCCTGTCGCGCTGTCGTGTTTCGCCGGGCTGGCCGAATCGATGGCCCGGCGCCCATCGGGACAGGAGACTGAGGCACGCGTCCCATGCAGAACTACGCTGACACCCCCGGAGTGGCCATGCAGGTCAGCCGCGACGTCGTGGTAGCCTCGATCCAGGTGGATCTGGACGACGGCGTCCTGGCCCGGTTCCGGGAGGAGCTGCTGCATCGTGTCCAGGAGACCGGATCGCGGGGCGTGATCCTCGACGTCTCCGGTCTCGAGACGCTGGATTCCGATGAATTTGCTGCCCTGCGCCGCATCATGACCATGGTCTCGATCATGGGTGCGGAAGCCGTGCTGGCCGGCCTGCGGCCAGGTGTCGTCTCTGCCCTCATCGAGGCCGGCGCCGATACGGATGGCTTGCGCGCCGCCATCAACCTCGATGCGGCATTCACCCTGCTCCAGCTCGAGCCCGGAAATGATGCTGCGGTTGCGGAAGAATCCGGGAAGACTGCCGATGCGCACGCAGATCCGGACGCAGACCCGGACGCGGACCCACACGCACGGCATGCAGAACCATGAGCGCCGAACTGCACCGGAAGATACGCAGCGAGACGGATGTCCGTCAGGCCGTGCTCGAGTCCACGCTGTACTCTCAGAACGCCGGCTTCGGCGAGATGCCCAGCCGCATGATCGCCACCGCGGTGTCCGAGCTGGTGCGCAACATCCTGAAATATGCGGGCAGCGGCGAGGTCAGACTGCGTCGGGTGACGGCCATGGGCCGTCCGGGGATCGAGATAGAGGTCACCGACCAGGGTCCCGGCATCATCGACTGCGAGGCGGCGATGGATGATCACTACAGTTCGGGAGGCACGTTGGGGCTGGGACTGCCGGGTGTGAAACGCATGATGGACGAGTTCTCACTGGAGTCGGCGCCCGGCCAGGGTACCCGGGTAACGGCACGAAAATGGTTATGACCGTGGACAAGGTGCTGGAATATTCGAGCCGGATCCGGCCCTGCTTCGGCGAATCCGTGAGCGGCGACACGGTCGTCATCCGGACGCTCGGGCAGAGCCTGTTCGTCGCCATCGTGGATGTGTTGGGCCACGGGCCGGAGGCTCACGAATTGACCCATGTGATCGAGACCTACCTGGGTCGCTATGGGAACGCCGATGTATCCGGTGTGATGACGCGTCTGCATCAGCACCTCAAGGGCACCCGGGGAGCGGCCGTCGGTCTTTGTGCCTTCGACGAGTCCACGGGGTGTATCGAATATGTCGGTGTCGGCAATACCGCCATACGTCGCATGGGCAAGGCTGAAACCCGGTTGGTGTCAAAGGACGGCGTCGTGGGACAAAGCATGCGCTCGTTGCTGCCACAGACGATGCAGCTCGAAGCCGGTGACCTGATCATCCTCCATACCGACGGTGTAAGCGGCCGCTTCACGGTGGAGGACTACCCGGGCGCCTCGCACCACTCGCCGGAAGAAGTGGCCCGCAACATCGTCAAACGTTATGGCAAGGATCATGACGACGCCGCCTGTATCGCGGTGAGGTACCGGGGATGATCACGCTCGGCCGGATCAACCTCCAGCACCGGAGTTCGGCGTACGATGCGCGCAACAAGATCCGCGGCCTCGCCAGCGCGCTGGGCTACGACCCCATCGAGGCCACCCGTCTGGCCACCGCCGTCTCCGAGGCGGCGCGGAAACTCCATCGACAAAGTGTCGGGCCGGGGATCACTGTCGCCCTGGCGACAGACTGCTCGCCGCCGCAATTGATCCTGGATTTCGAATGCCGGGGCAGGATGCCGGAACTCGCCGGTCTGGCCGGGTTCTTTGACTGCCTGCGTCAACGCCCCGCAAGGGACGATCTGCACACTGTCCGCGCCCTGAAGCGGCTGCCCAAAGCCGAATTCCGCGCGACGGATACTTTCATCGCCGAACAACGCAATCGGATACAGGCGCTCTCCCGCGAGGAACTGATAGGCGAAATCCAGCAGAAGAACCGCGAGCTCGAGCGCCACAGCGCGGAACTGGAAATCACCGTGGCCCAGCGCACCGAGGAACTGAAACAGGCCATGGAGGCGGCCGAAGCCGCCAACCAGGCCAAGAGCGGCTTCCTGGCGAACATGAGCCACGAGTTGCGCACACCCATGAACGCGATCATCGGCTACAGCGAGATGCTGATGGAAGACGCCGAGGACGAAGGCAACGAGGACGCGGCCGGCGACCTGAAAAAGATACACGGCGCCGCCACCCATCTGCTGTCGCTGATCAACGACGTGCTCGATCTGGCCAAGATCGAGTCCGGCCGGATGGACCTCTACCTGGAGTGCTTTGATATCCCGAAGATGGTGAAAGGTGTGGTCGCGACCATCGACACCGTCGTAAAAAAGAACGGCAACCGCCTAAGCGTAGAAATGGACGAATCCATCGGCGCCATGCGGGCCGACGTGACCAAGGTCCGCCAGGGGCTGTTCAATCTCCTGAGCAACGCCGCCAAGTTCACGCATGAGGGGGAGATCGGGCTGGTGGTGGCCAGCGAACGCGTCGACGACATGGACTGGATACGCATGTCGGTGTCCGACTCGGGCATCGGGATCCCGCCGGAGAAGATCGATCACGTGTTCGAGGAATTCTCCCAGGCCGACGAGACCACGACCCGGGACTACGGTGGCACCGGACTGGGTCTGCCCATCAGCCGGCGGTTCTGCCAGATGATGGGCGGCGACATCGCCGTGGAAAGCGTCGTCGGAGAAGGCTCGACCTTTACCATGCGGCTGCCGCTGGACGTAGAGGCGGCCACCCGGGAGACCAAGGCCGAGGCGCAACCGGCGGTGGTCCCGGAACCCGGCGCG
>JASFJM010000237.1:0-4089 GCA_050122055.1 Gammaproteobacteria bacterium
GCTGACCCTGGGCCGCACGGCCTCCCTTGCGGCCGTGGCGGTCCTGGCCAACCTGCTGGTCTTCTCCGACAGCAAGACTTTCCACACCAATGTGGAAGGCTTCGACGTCATCTATTATTCCGAGGGCCTCTCAGGCACGGTCACCGCCCTGGAGAAAGACCAGTACCGGGGCCTGTTCGTGGATGGCCAGAACGTCTCCGGGACCGATCCCGTGCTGCTCGCGGACTCGAAGATGCTCGCCCACCTGCCCCTGCTGCTGGCGGAAGAACCGGAGGCCGCCCTGACGGTGGGCTACGGCACCGGGACCACTTCCGGCAGCATGCTGCTCCATGACGTGGAGGTCCACGCCGTGGAGATCGAGGACAGGATCATCGAGGCCGCACCCCTGTTCAGCCAGGTGAACTACGACTCCTACGCGGACCCGGACCTGGAGCTGGTCCTGGACGACGCCCGCAACTACATCGACGTGGTGGACCGGTCCTTCGACGTCATCGTCACCGACGTGACCAATCTCAAGTACAAGCGCAACCCCTACCTCTACACCCGGGAGTACTTCGCCATCATGGGCGACGCGCTGACCGGGACCGGCGTCGCCGCCGCCTGGCTTCCTATCGGCGGCCTGTCCTTCGAGGACCTGCGGATCCTGATCGCCACCTTCGATAACGTCTTCCCCCACACCGCCGTCTGGTACTTCACCCAGTACCCCACTCACTTCATCATCCTCACCGGCACGCCTGGGCCCATCCGGGCGGACCTGGCCGGGCTCGAGGCGGCGATGGAGGGCATCCGGGCAGACCTGAGGACCATCCGGGTCGACAGCGTCTACGAGGTGGCGAGCATGCTGCTGCTCGGCGAGCAGGACGTGGACGACCTGGTGGCCGGCGCGCCGCTGCACACGGACAACCATCCGATCCTGGAATACTCCGACATGGGCCTGTATATGACCTCGGACGTGGAGCCGAACCTCAAGCGCCTCCTGTCGTTCCGGAACGAGGACCTCGGCGCCTACTTCAGCGGCAGCGACGAGCAGCTGGCCATCCTCGAGGCGCACTTCGCGGAGTACGCGGATCACTACCGGGACTACGTGGATCTGTACGATCGGCGCTCCAGACACCGGGGCGGACCCCCCTAGCCCGTTCCCCCTCCTCTCGGAACTCGGCCCGGACCGACCGGCCCCGGGTGGACGGGTCCCGGCGGCTGGCGCGGCCGGCATGGCGGGAACCGGACCCGCACCTCCTCTCCGCCGGCCGGTAACTTCGTTCGGCCCGCAGGTCTCGGGCCAGCCCGAAATATTCTTCAATTCACGGGGCTTGATTGATCTCGATCAAGGAAATGCCCCCCCAGTGGGCGTATAAGAAATTGAACAATGCCTTAAATGCACTAAATAAGAAGCATTTACGCCTATGGGGAGGCGCTCTGGATTCCCCGGGGAGACAACGATGAGCATCAGATGGGTTCGTTTCTGGGCGGTGGTGTTCTGCGCCGCTGCCTTCACGCTTGCCGGCTGTGACGGCGATGACGGTAACAACGGCCGGGATGGTGCCGATGGCGCCGACGGCCCCGCGGGGCTGGCCTGTTGGGACCTCAACGAGAACGGGGTACCGGACTTACCCGACGAAGACAGGAACAATGACGGCGTCGTCGACGTGCTGGACTGCCAGACCGTCGCCGGGACCGTCCCCGTGGAAAGCTGCGCGGTCTGCCACGGCGCCAGCGCCATCGCTGATGCGGCAGTTGTCCACGCGCTGCCGCCGATCGAAGATGTCACCAACGTGGCCTTCCTGGTAAACGGACCCGACCTGGACGTCACCTTCGACCTGGCGGCCGATGGAGCGCCGGCCACGGGCTATGACTCGATCCAGCGCGGTTATCGGACCGACGGCCTGGTGCGGACCGACATCTGCAACGCCCCGAGCCGCAGCGACCCCTGTGATGCCGCGAGCCTGACGCTGATCGACAACGGCGGCGGCAACTACACCGTCAAGGTCCTGGGCGGCGCGGCCGAGGCGGCCAACGACAATCGCTACCTGTTCCGGGTTGGGGCGGGCAGCGACAGAGACACGCGTGTCTATTTCTTCGGTGACTTCCCGGCCACCCCGATCGAAATCGCACCGCCGGTGGTGTCCGCCGAGTCTTGCACCAGCTGCCACGGTCCGGAAGGCATCGACGTCCACGGCGGCTACTATGCCGCGGCGGACGGCGCCGAGCCCTGCCTGGTCTGCCACGGCGTCGACACCGTGCCGAGCCTCGGCGAAGTGACTCACGGCTACCACAGCAGTATCTGGGTGGACAACGGCGAGGTCGTCGAGATCACGTACCCGACGTACATGAACAACTGCAGCGTCTGCCACGAACCGCCGGATAACCTCGCGGCGGCCAATACCATGGGCGTCAATGCCGACGCTTGCTTCAGCTGCCACGGGTCCACGGCGACCATGTTCGCGGACGACGACCCGCTCGGAGTGGTGCATGCCGGCATCACGGAAAACTGCGAGGCCTGTCACGTCGCCGGCGGTCCTGCCAGCAACGTGCTGACGGTCCGGGACGTGCATGATGGCTCGATCACCGAGCGCGGCGGCATCATCTGGGCCGGCGAGGACACCTCGGTCACAGAAGGCGCCAAGTTCGACGTCCAGATCACGGATGTGGCCGATGACGGCACCGACCTGACCATCACCTGGCAGGCCGACTACGACGGCGCAGGCGTCAATCCCTGTAACGCCACCGTCGGGCCGGGTGCGCCTGTGTTCTTCCTGCCGGGCGGCGGCGGCGGCGGCGACTGGAGCGTCGTGCGCGCCTATGCCCAGGGTGAGGATTTCCTCCTCAACACAAGCGAGGATGCGGCCGGTCAGCCTGGTGAAACTCCGGGTCTCGACGACACCAACACCACCTGCTCCGGCAACGTCGCGACCACGGTGGTTCCGGTGGAAGCGATCGACGCCATGTATGGCCGCGTGGGTCTTCAGGGCAAGCCCGCCGTGGTCAGCATCGATCCCGCCGACGCGGACGGTCTCATGAGGGTCCGCGCCAAGAGCGCCACCTACGACTACGTCGTCGGCGTCGGTGGGCCCGCGCCTGCGCGTCGCGCCATCGTCGACACCGGCCTGTGCCTGGACTGCCATGTGGGTTCGCTCTACCAGCACGGCGGCAATCGGGTCGACAATGTGGACCTGTGCTACACGTGCCATAACCCGGCCGCCAACGACCAGTACGTCCGCGTCGACGAGTTCGGCGTGGATGCGTCCGAAGCGTATGACGGCAGGGCCGGCCAGAACTTCGGCATCAAGGAGATGGTGCACGGCGTGCATCCCTCCGGCACAGCGGCGTACGGGGACTCCGACGGCGCCCAGGTCCCGCTCGTCATCTACCGCGGCCGCGGCATCTACGCCTGGGCCGAGGACGAGTCGAAGTTGAACAACTGGCCGACGGGGGCTAATTGCACCCAGGCTGACGACGACACGGGAGCTAATTACTTCACGGTCGTCGGATCGGACCCGGCCGCAGGAAGCGACCCGTGCCAGCCGCACAACTTCCACAAGCCGACCTATCCACGCGGTCTGTACGACTGTGCAGCCTGCCACACGGCTGAGTTCGTGAACCTCCTGCCGGATGCGACCAAGGCCATGGCCTCGACCGTCGATACTGGTCAGCCGCCCTTCGGCAACCAGCTCAATGACGTGCTCGAGGGTGTCCAGTCCTCATCCTGCATGACCTGCCACGAGCAGTGGTCGGCCGCAGACAGGGCTGAGTACAACGCCATCAACGGTCATGGGGCCGCGAACGGTTGGACACCGCAGCCGTTCGAGGAAGGTCGCGAGACCATTATCGAAGCCAACCAGTAAGGCTGAGCTGAGATAGTCTGCCAACAACGGGGTGGGCCTTCGGGCCCACCCCTTTTTGTTACCGGGGACGGCGGGCGGATTCGGATCAAGCCTGCCGACAGGAAGCAGCGAGAACGCCTGGAAGCCCGGAGATGTTTCTCCGGGCTTTTTTTATTGGCGCGAGGTCACATACAGCGCCCGAACGGTCCTCTGGAGACAGGCGCCGGACGTCTGGCTGGGATCGGGGATAGCGGGCCGACGCCAGTCC
>JASFJM010000238.1:0-4080 GCA_050122055.1 Gammaproteobacteria bacterium
GACGGTTTCGTCTGGACCGACAGCTACATCTGGACCGATGGGCTGACCGAAGCCGCGTCGATCAACCACTGGGTAGAACAAGAATAAGCCGCCGCCTCGGTAGCGAGAGGATACAGGAATGATCAACACCAGAATCATCCCGAACGGAATCGTCGAGCCGCGCAAAGGCGCAATCCTCATGGCGGCCAGCCTGCTCGCGACCGCGGTCATGCTGATGTTCACCGGCATCGCTGATGCCCACGGTCAGCAGCCCGAATACCAGCCGATGCGCTTCGAGGGATTCGGCCAGGAAGAGGGCCTGTCCCAGAACTCCGTGCTGAGCATCGTCCAGGACACGTCCGGATTCATGTGGTTCGGGACCGAAAACGGGCTCAATCGCTATGACGGATACGAGTTCCTGACCTTCCGCCGCGAGGCCCTGAACCCGGGCTCGCTGACCAGCGACTTCATATTCGATGTGGTCGAGGGCTCGAACGGCGACCTCTGGATCGCCACCGATGGCGGCGGGCTGGCCCTGCGGCGCAACGCCACCGGCAATTTTCATGTCTATCGCCACGACCCGGCCAAGCCCGATAGCCTGGCCAGCAACAACATCCGCGCCCTGGACCTGGCCCCGGACGGCACGCTCTGGATCGGTCACCAGCGCGCCGGTCTGGATCGCTTCGAGCCCGACACCGGCCTCATCACCCATTTCCGCCACAGCGCTTCGGATCCGGCCTCCCTGAGCAGCGACGAGATCTTCGCCGTCCACGTGGACCGGAAGGGTGAAGTCTGGGTCGGCAGCGACGCCGGTCTGAGCCGGCTGAATCCGGCCAGCGGCCGCGTCACCCATTTTCGCCATGACCCGTCGGTCACCGGCAGCCTCAGCAGCAACCAGGTGCGCGTCATCTTTGAAGACCGCTCAGGCACGGTCTGGGTCGGCACCAAAGGCGGCGGGCTGAATCGATTCGACGGCGAGACCGAGCGCTTCACCAGCTTCCGTCACGATGCCGCCGATCCGAACAGCCTGAGCCATGACCGGGTCTGGACCCTGCTGGAAGACGACAGCGGCAGATTCTGGGTCGGCACCTCCTCGGGCCTGAACCTGTTCGATCGCTCCAGCGGTGAATTCCGCCGCTATCGGCACGAGAACGGCGACCCCGACAGTCTCGGCGACAATAACGTCCGCAGTCTCTATCAGGATCGCAGCGGCATGCTCTGGGTGGGCACCCAGCACGCCGGCGTATTCAAGTGGAACCCGCGCTCCTGGTCCATGGGCCACGTCCGGGCTGCCGCCGATGCAGGCGGACTCAGCGCAGGCAACGTCATGGCCTTTGAACAGGGCGCGGATGGCACGGTTTGGGTCGGTACCTTCGGCGGTGGGCTGAACGCCATCGACCCGGATGCCGGGAGCATCCGTCAGATCCGTCATGATCCGGACAACGTCGAGAGCCTGAGCGGTGACCGCGTGATGTCACTGGCCGCCGACCAGCGCGGCGGGCTGTGGGTCGGTACCATGGCCAGCGGCCTGAACCGCCTCGACCTGTCCACCGGCCAGATCCTGCGCTATCGCCACAACCCCGATGATCCGGCGAGCCTCGCCGCCAACGGCATTATGGCCCTGTTCCCGGACCGGGAAGGCCGCCTGTGGATCGGGACCTTCGGCGCCGGCGTCGACCGGCTCGATAGCGACGGCTCCGGATTCCTGCATTTCCCCCACGATCCGGCTGATCCGGCCAGCCTGTCCAGCCCCCGGGCGACGAGCTTCGCTCAAGACGCCAGCGGCGCGGTATGGATCGGCACCGATGGTGGCGGCCTCAACCGCTGGGATCCGATCACGGGCCACTTCCAAGCCTTCCGCCATGATCCTCTGGACCAGTCGAGCCTGAGCTCCGACACCGTCTATTCGCTGTTCGTCGATGCCGAGAACCGGGTATGGGTCGGCACCCGCGGCGGCGGCCTCGACCGGGTGCTGGTCTCGACGCGGCATCCGGGCGTGGTCCGCTTCAGTAACTACTCCCAGGCGGACGGCCTGTCCAATGACGTAATCTACGGCATCCAGGGTGACCATGAAGGCAACCTCTGGCTGAGCACCAACTTCGGGCTGAACCGCTTCAATCCCGAAACCGGCGGGGTCAAGCGCTTCCATCGCAGCCACGGGCTGCAGGCCGAGGAGTTCAACTTCGGCGCCCATTTCCGCAGCCAGGACGGGGAACTCTTCTTCGGCGGTGCCAACGGGTTCAATCGTTTCCATCCGGACGCGCTGCCGGTCAACACGCGGGCGCCTCAGCTGAGCCTGACCGGCTACGACGTCCTGAACAAGCCGGTCGTCACCGATCAACCCTACCATCTGCTTGATAACGTCAGCCTCGGATTCCGCGACGATGTGGTCAGCTTCGAATTCGCCGCGCTGGATTTTGCGGCGCCCGGCGAGAATAGCTACCAGTACATCCTGGAAGGCTTTGACAATGGCTGGGTGGATGCCGGGGCCCGTCGCCGTGTGACCTACACCAATCTCGGCGCCGGTGACTACGTTTTCCGGGCCCGGGCTGCGAACAGCGACGGTGTCTGGAGCGAGAACGAGCTCAGACTCGCCGTGTCTGTCGCGCCTTCGCCGTGGGAAACGCGCGAGGCCTATGCCGCCTATACCGTGGCTGCGATGCTGTTGATCGCATGGCTGTGGATGGTCCAGCGCCGCCGCCTGCAGCGCAAGGAAGCCTACAGCCGCCAGCTGGAGGCCGAAGTGGCTGCCCGGACCCAGGAACTGGCCGAACGCAACGAGGAGCTGCGCTCGGTCAACGGCCAGCTTGCCGAAGCCAGCCTGACGGATCCGCTGACCGGCCTGCGAAACCGCCGCTATCTCTACGAGGAGGCGTCCAAGGATGTGGACCTGGTGCGGCGCCGTTATCAGGAAAGCCGCCAGAGCAAGGGCAAGCCGAGGACCACGGACCTGGTGTTCCTGATGGTCGATCTGGATCACTTCAAGCCCATCAACGACACCCACGGCCACGCAGCCGGGGACGAGGTGCTGCTCCAGGTCCGCGACACCCTGCGCCATGCCGCGCGCAGCTCCGATCTGATCATCCGCTGGGGCGGCGACGAATTCCTGGTGATCGCGAGGCATACGGATGCCGACGAGGCCGAGGAACTGGCCGAGCGCATCCGCAGCCGTATCGCCGACCGGATCATGGTGCTGGACGACGGCACCGTGGTGAAGACGACCTGTTCGGTCGGTTTTGCCTGTTACCCGTTCCTGCGCGAGCAGGCCGGACGGCTGGCCTGGGAGCAGGTCATGGCCGTGGCCGACCGCGCCATGTACATGGCCAAGGAGAGCCGCAACGCCTGGGTCGGCCTGATCAGCACCCCCGAGACCGAGAACGTCGACGACCTGTTCGAGAGCATCGAGAGCGATCCCGACCTGATGATCGAAGGCGGCGCCCTCGAGATCCGCAGTTCCGAGCCCCGCCAGATGGCCACCTGCGCCTGAGCGAAGGGAAGACGCAATGAAGATTAAAGCATCCTATTCGACTGTCGCTCCCCTGCTCATGGCCGCAGTCATGGTATTGGGATCCGCCCATTGGCCGACGGATCACGACCGTGACGACCCGACTGCCCGGGAAATTCCGAGCCACATTATTCAGGAGCGGAAGCTGCAGTCGGTGTCCGGAACCGTCAGGCTGACCAGCGGTGAGATCAGCCATGAACTCGATGTGACCGACTCCGTAACGGCCGAGTTGACCGTTGACCCGTTCGCTGCGCTGCGGGCCGACGAGTCAATCCGCAAGATCTACAGAGACCGCTCGGTCGAGGCGGCGCGCCGGACAGCCGCCAAAGACTCGACCTCCGACGCGCCCCGGGTCCAGCGCCCCGGGCGCTACGCGCGTCTGAGCCCGAAGGCCGCTGCCCTGGCCCGGGCTGGCGGCACTGATATGGTCGAAGTGGTCGTTGCCTATGAAGCGACCCCAGACGCGGATGAGGCCGAACGCGTCAGCCTGCTCGGCGCGGACCGGCAGCGTGGCTTCGCCAACCTGCGCATGAAGACCCTGCGTGTGCCTGCAAGCCAGCTCGAGACCCTGAGTCTGGGGCCGGGCGTGAGCTTCG
>JASFJM010000239.1:0-4019 GCA_050122055.1 Gammaproteobacteria bacterium
CGGCGCGGGCCTGGCGGGCCACAGCCACGTCAACGTGAACTACCGCTACAAGGACGAGGAGCTGGTCGACCTCTGCAACGGCCTGGACATCCGCGTGCTGGCGTATGACGCCGAATTCGCCGACGTCGTGGCACGCATCCACCCCCAGCTGCGTGAGACCACCGTATTCATCGAGGTCGACGGCGCCGCCGTGCTGGGCAGCAGCGGCGAGGGCAAAGCAAGCAACGCCTTCGCGGTGCCGCTCTCCGCGCTGCAGCAGCGCGAGGCCGGCGACTTCCGGCGCAAAACCTCCAGCGACGATCTCATTCTCATCGCCACCGGCGGTACCACCGGCCTGCCCAAGGGCACCCAGTGGCGCCATGAAGACATGTGGCGCAAGCTGCAGGTTCCCTACAGCAACGCCCTGAAGCTGGTGCTGGGCATCGAGGAGCATACCGCCACTCTCGAGGAGCACGTGGCCAACGTGAACCGCCTGCCCGGCGGCTCGCCGTTTCTCTCCCTGAGCCCGCTGATGCACGGCGCCGGCCTGATGATGGCCCTGCAGATGCTTGCCCAGGGTAACGCCCTGGCCACGCTGCCCGGCGCGAAATTCGACCCGGACGCTACCCTGAACGCCATCAGGCAGCACCAGGTTGCGGGCCTGGTGCTGGTGGGCGATGCCTTCGCCCTGCCGCTGATCGAGGCGCTGGAGCGCCGCGCCGACGAAAAGCCCATCGACAGCCTGATGATGCTGGTGAGCTCCGGCGCGTCACTCAGCGATACCAGCAAGCAGACCCTCCTGAAACACAAGCCGACGCTGTTCATGCTCGATACCCTGGGCTCCACCGAGGCCTCCGGCTACGGCATTTCCACCCCCGAGGCCGGGGTATTCCAGCCCTTGCCCACGGCGCGCGTGCTGGATGACGATCTCAACGAGGTGGTGCCGGGCAGCGACACCATCGGCATGGTCTATTCCACCGGTTACATGCCGATCGGCTACTACAAGGCGCCTGAAAAAACCGCCGAGACCTTCGTCACCATCAACGGCACGCGCTATGTCAAAACCGGCGACCGCTGCACTGTGCGCGAGGACGGCATGATCGTGCTGCTGGGCCGGGATTCCACGGTGATCAATACCGGCGGCGAGAAAGTCTATACCGTCGAGGTGGAGACCGTGCTGGTGCAGCATCCGGCAATCAGCGACGCCCTGGTCGTGGGGCTGCCCCACCCCCGTTTCGGCAAGCAGGTGGTGGCCGTCGTGGAGGGTGCGAATCTCAGTGCGGACAATCTCGACGTGGCGGCTATCCAGGCCCACTGCCGCGAGCACCTGGCGGACTACAAGGTCCCCAAGCTGATCTTCGCGATCGACGATCTGCAGCGCGCCCCCAACGGCAAGCCGGATTACCCTTTCGTCACGGCCTACGCGGAACGGCAGGCCGCCGCCCTCGCCTGATCGCGGTAACCGCGGGATCGTCGTCCACGGACCGGCGCCGCCGACACGCCGCCGGCAGAATCATTGGCAACCCCGGGGACCCCAGAGGTTGCCGGCTACAGGCTGAGCAGCACCCCGGAGACCTCCGCCTCGGGATCGGCGGCGGGCTTGCAGGGATAGAGCCGCGCCGGCTCGATGCCTTTTTCTGAAACCAGCCAGCGCTTGAGCGTGTCCGCTCGCGCCTCCGCCAGCGCCAGCATCTGCTCGCGCTGCTCCGCCGCAGGCACCGCCGACGGCTGCCCGGAAGCTGCGGCCTCCCCGGTCTGCCCCGCCTGCGCAAGCTGGCTGAAATCGTCCCGGCCGGCCTCCCCGCAAAGCTCCAGGTGGAGATTCGGGCGATCGGCGAGGATCTGCGCCAGCTTGGCAGCGTAGTCCAGCTGCAGCTCGCCGAGCTCGGCGCTCCCGGCGGGGAAGGGCATGGGGTCAAGCCGCATCTTGCCCGCCATCTTCATCCCCATCTCCACCCCCGTCCAGATGGCGCCGTAGGGCTGCAGGGCAAACTTCAGGTAGGCAGTGGATCCCGCCCGCAGCGCCTTGCCCAGCGCGCGGCTGATGATCTGGTCCAGCCCGAAGGCGGGATCGTCCAGCTCACCCTCCAGCGGCACGGACAGTGCGATGTGGTCGTCGCTGTCTCGCAGCATGTCGAGCGCGTAGCCCAGCGGCACCGGGAGCGGCGCCGTGGGCTGGGCATTCTCCAGCTTTTCGACCCGCAGCTTGCGCAGGTTCAGCTCGTTGCTCGCCTCGACATGGGATTCCACGACGGTGAAATCGAAGTCGTGATCGAACTGGCCGGCGACCAGCTCGTAGCCCAATATGCTTTCGATGTAGGGGGACACCATGGGCAGGGGCAGGGAGTCGATGCGGCCCTTGAGCGCGGTGCGGGTTGCCGGTGCCAGCGCGGTCATCTCGCCCTCGAGATCGAAGCGGCCGTATTCGCCCACCTGCGACTTCAGGCTGATGGGCATGGGCAGCTCCGGCCGGGTGCTGTCCAGCTCACCCAGCTGCAGGCGCTCCACGGCCAGTTTGAGCGTAAACGGCGGGTCGAACTGCTGATCGACCACCGTCACCCGGCTGTTTTGCGCGGAAACCTCCCCCAGCCGCCACTTCAGCGGTTCCGATTCATCCGCCGCCTCGCCGCTCTCGCGCAGCCCCTCCAGTGAGGTCGTCAGCACACCGCGAGCGACCAGGTCACCTGCGGGCGTCAGGTAGAGGCTGGACGCCACCCCCTCGCTTGCGATTGCGCCCACGTCCAGGGTGTTGTCCCGGTATGCCAGCGCGCGAATCCGGATAGCCTGCGCCTGCAGCAGCCGCTGCTCCTCGCTGCCCCGATCCACCGCGCGCATCTCGCCAAACTCCAGCCGGGCAATTTCCAGCGCGCCGCGCTGGTCCAGTTTGAGATCCTCCAGATGCAGCTCGCCCAGCTCGAACAGCGTAACCCCACGCGCCTCGTCGGCGATGCCCAGGCGGGTGCCGGTCACTTCCCCGGCGACGACAAATTCGAGGGCGTCGGCAAATCCGCCGGCGGCCACAGTGCCCTGCCAGGACAACGCGCTGCCGGTGACCGCGAGATTCTGGAGACCGACGGTCGCCTCATCCAGCCGCAGATCCCCCTGCAAGGCGACGCGCTCCACACCCAGCCGCCCCTGCCAGCGCATGCTGACGCCACCGTCCAGTCCGGCCAGTGGGGCTGGCAGGTAGGGATCCAATTCCTCCAGGTCGGCGCCCTGCAGGGACAGTTCCCCTTCGAACCAGGGCGCCTCCTCGAAGGGCGCGAGAGACCCGTCAACGGCTAGCCGCGCGCCGTTCCAGTCCGCTGCCAGACTCAGCTGCGCGGGCGCGGGTTGCCGCGTGGTCAGGTTGCGCAGCGTCATCTCTTTCACGGTGAACCGCCCGCGCACCGGCTCGAGGTCCACGTCGACCTCGGTATCCGTCACGGTCAGCTCCTGCAGTTCGAACAGCGGCAGCTCGGCCGGGGCCTCCTCTTCCCCACCCGCCTGCGCCACCAGGGGGACGACGACCACGATCTCCCCGGCGCTGCTGCGGACGACCTGCAGGCGCAGGCCGTCCAGTCGGATGGCCTCGGCCACCAGGTCGCCCGTCAACAGCGCACCCATGTCGAGATCAGCGTAGAGCTGTGCGCCTCCCAGACTGGAGGCGTGATCCCCCTCGACGAACAGGTTGCGAATCCGGGCCTCGCCGTCAAAGATGTTCAGGTCCACGTCTTCGATGCTCACCTGTACCTGCAACCTGTCGCTGACGAGCTTCACCAGGGCGTAGCGCGCAAGCGTGGGTGCGGCCAGAATCAGAAGGCCGATCAGCGCCAACAGAGCGAGAGGGATGGCATAGCGTGCTCGGGGTAGCGGCATGGTCGACTGTGAGTGCTCAAAGGGTCCGAAGTGTACTACAGCGCCCCGAGTCGGGCATGGGGTTGGCAGGCCGCGGCGGGCTCTCGTTCAGGACGAGTTCAGGTCAGCAGCAAGCGGCGCCGGTATCGCGCACTTCGTGCGCTCGCAGGCGGCCCCGGGGTAGCCGGGAGCTGGCGGAAAAC
>JASFJM010000240.1:0-4008 GCA_050122055.1 Gammaproteobacteria bacterium
GCTGTGGAACTTGCCCACGAAACGGCCGTCTTCGATCGCCCGGTACCGGCGGGTCCGTCGCCTCACCAGCATCGGAACCACGTAGGCCGGCATCAGCAGCTCACCGAGCAGTGGCACATTTAACAGACGTGCCATGGGGTTTTGCACGGTGAAGTCCACCAGCGGCGCCGCCAGCACCGCCGCCGCGAACCGCGCCGGCTGAGCCGCCAGCAGACGGGCCGCGACCGCGGCGCCCAGGGAATGGCCGAGTAGCGCGACCGGGCCGTTCAGCTCAAGTCGATCCAGCAGTTCGCTCAGCTGGCGGACAAACAGCTCGTATTCGTGCGCCAGAGGCGGCCGGTCGGAAAAGCCGTGGCCGAACAGGTCCGGCCGGACACAGCGGAGACCCGCGGCGGTCAGATAGGGGACGATCCGGTCGAATTCCCACGCCGGCACCGTCGCTCCGTGGATCAGCAGGAGCACCGGTCCGTCGTCGGGGCCGTCGATCCGGTAATGGCAGACCCCGTCACTCAGGGTCATAAATTCGTGAGATTCGGAAGCGTCGATGGCGGGATCACTCGTGGGGCATGGAACCGGATCAAGTCGGGTAAGGTCGCGCCGGCGTGCCCAGACCCTGTCGCTTGAGTTCACCAATGATACGTCGCCGAACAGTCAGAATGTCCTGCCAATGCCCGGTCCGGGGAAGCGGCATCTCACCGAGCCCCGTGCGCCGGAACTCCGGCGACCACCGACGGCGAGGAAATCGTTCACCTCGTTGACGCCTCGCCGCTGAGTTTGAGCGAGCCGGCCCAGGGGATGGCGCTCAGAACCGATACTTGGTGGCGAACTGGATCTGGGACGCGTCGCCCTCCTCTCCGTCCTTGTTGGTGCGCTGACCCCAGATGAACTCCGCGGCCACATCGACGCGGGGCGTCGGCGACCAGAACAGATTGGTGCTGGCCCGGATGGTCCGCTTGTAGGCGTCGTCCGGCTGGAAGCCCTCATTGTCGATCTCCACGCCGCTGACGATAAAATTCGACCGCAGGGTATCGCCCCACCAGTGCTGATAAGCGGCAAAGCCGGCAAGGATCGGAAGGGTCTTGATCGAGGATCCGTCCGGGGTGAACACACCGTCCTGGCCGCCGATGCTGTTGGGATCGTTGACGTAATGGGAAATGCCATCGCCGAAGATGAGCTGGAACTTGATGTTGTCCCGGTCATCCAGCCAGCCGGCCTTGAAGGCGCCGCTGGTAGTCAGCCCCCAGCCTGCCTCGCTCTCTTTCGGCAGCGACGGCTGTTGGGAGTACTGGGCACGGATCTGATGCCATACGAAAGCGGTCTTCAGGTGCCAGCGGCCAAACCATGTCCGGCGGATGCTGGCCACGAGATCCGGCAGGTCCGACACGCCGTTTGAATCGATCTGTTCGCCGAAATCCGGATTGAAGCCCGGATCGCCCGGAGTCGGGCTGCCTTGCAGATCGATCTCGGATACTTTGGATTGCGGGTCTTCCAGCGCTACCTGCATATTCCAGTCTCGCCCGATCCGGGGGAACCAGCGGATCTGAGTCTGACGCAGGATGGTCCTGCCGTTGATCCCTTCGAAATCGATCTCCTCGGGTCCCGCCAGTGGGTCGAAGAAGGTGGACCAGGTCTTGCCGGTCAGGATATTGCCGTACTGACCATAGGCATGACGGAGCCGGAAGGTATCCCCGGAACTGGCGAAGTCCGCCTCGACGAAGGCGCGCAGATCGCCGACCCCGGTCTTTTCCCGCATCTCCAGATTCACCCGGGACTGATTGGCGGTCAGGCTCGATTGTTCTTCGGCGCCGGGTTCCGAATCACCGACCGGGATCGAGCCGACGATGAAGCGGTCGGTGGTGGCCAGCGGATCAAAGCTCTTGACCAGGGTGCCTTTGACGAAGCCTCCGATCTTCATCGCGGCATTGGTCCCCGGGAGGCGGAGGGAACCAGGGAAGCTCTCCTCGCCCAGGGCGCTGACCGGATCCTCGGGGATGGCTGCGAGACGTTCCTGCAGCGTGGCCACAGTCTCCCGCAGGTCCTCCTCCGGGCTGATCCGGGGGGTCTGACCCTGCTCCATCTCCAGCTGATCCAGCCGCGTCTGCATGCCCTCCAGCAGGCCGGTCTGGCTGCTCAACTGCTGCTGTTGCTGATCGATCTGGGATTGCTGGGTCTGAATTTGCTGCCGCTGGGACTCGATCATCCGCTGCTGGCGCTCCAGCAGGGCGCGCAGTTCCGCGATCGATGCGTCGGAGACTGGAGGCTCCGCGGTTCGCCCGGCCGGATCGTTCGCCGGGGCCGTGGCGCCCTGCTCGGCTGCCGCCAGCCCAGTGCTCGGGCCAATGGAGCCGATCGACGCGAGCAGACATGACAACAGAATCGTCGACAGGCGGTGAGATCGGTTTGATGTCTTCATCGTTCTGGGTCCTGGTTCGGTCTTTGTTGTGCGGCGCGCGTTCGTACGTTGTCGTCCCATCGGCGGCGCGGATGGCGGTCTCGCCCCCCGGTCTCATGATCCGGTGAGGTCAGGGCAAAGGATAGCTGGAGGGTCCGGGGGCTTCGAGAATTGATCCGCGGGGTTCCCCAGGCGACGACGAGCATTGCAGGTCAGGGTTTGATAGTGGAAAGCACGACGGCGGATTCGAGCGCAGCCTGGCAGCAGAGCCTCAGACACGTAGACTGTCACGGCAAATCCAGTCTCCGGCGGGCATGATGACAAAAAAAATATTGACCGAGGGTATCTACGAAAAGCTGGTCAACGAAGAAGATGCCCGGGTCTGCACCGACATATCGGCCGAAGCCTGCCGGGAGACGCCGGGAAATTTCTCCCTCCTGCTCCTTTCCTATTTCCTGACCAAGCTCGGCGACGCCATCGCAAGCCCCAAGACGGTCCTCGCCTGGGTGACGACCGCGGTCGGGGCACCGGCGGCCGTCCTGGGGTTCCTGGTGCCGATCCGGGAGTCCGGTTCGCTGATACCCCAGCTGTTTATCGCCCGCTACATCCGCCAGCTATCGGTCAGAAAGTGGGTTTGGGTGGCGGGCAGTCTGGTGCAGGCCGGATCCATCGCGGGGCTCGGGATCGTCGCCGTGAGCCTGCGAGGCGAGCAGGCCGGTTTCGCCATCATCGCCCTGATCATCCTGTTCAGTCTGGCGCGCGGATTCTGTTCGGTCGCCGCCAAGGACGTGCTCGGCAAGACCATACCCAAGACCCGGCGGGGGCAGCTGACCGGCTGGGCGGCGAGCGCGGCGGGCTTTGTGACCCTGGGCGTGGGCGTAATCCTGATGCTGCCCTTCGCCCAGAACGGCGGCGGCGAGATGTTCGGCGTGCTTCTGGTTGCCGCCTCTCTCACCTGGGTGCTCGCGACGGCCACGTATGCGCGGCTTAAGGAATTCCCGGGAGAAACGAGTGGCGGCGGCAACGCCATATCGGAGGCACTCAGCCGGCTCGATCTGCTGCGGACCGACAAAGGATTCCGTCGATTCGTCATCGCCCGGGCCCTGCTGATGTGCTCGGCCCTGAGCGCGCCCTTCTATGTGGCCCTGGGTCAGCAGAAACTGGCATCGCCGTCTTACCTGCTGGGCCTGTACGTGGCGGCCGGCGGGCTCGCCAGCCTGGTCAGTGCGCCCTTCTGGGGCCGTTTCGCCGATCGATCCAGCAAATGGGTCATGGTGGCCGCGGCGATCATCACCGCATCCACCGGCATCCTGATCTTCCTGCTCGATCAACTGACGCCCGCTGTCGTCTCCCTGTTCTGGTTCATGCCGCTGGCTTATTTCGTGCTCAGTCTCGCCCACAGTGGCGTCCGCGTCGGGCGCAAGACCTACGTGGTGGACCTGGCTTCCGGGAACCGGCGCACCGATTATGTGGCGGTTTCCAATACCGTTATCGGCGTCTTGTTGCTGGCCGCGGGCGCTATCGGCGCCCTCGCCACGGTGATCCCGACCAGCGGGGTGATCGGCATCCTGTCTCTGATGGGGCTGGCCGGAGCGGCCATGAGCGCCAGGCTGCCC
>JASFJM010000241.1:0-3993 GCA_050122055.1 Gammaproteobacteria bacterium
TCTTGCGATGATACGAGGCAGGTCTCCAACGAGCCTGAACCGATCAGCGACGAGTGTGTTGCTGCGTGCCGCGGCTCTCTGGATGATTGTGTCAGCGGCAACTGAATAGGGCCGGTGCCTGACGTCGGGCCCCGAAACGAAATCACGGGAATCCAGAGACAGGAACAATAACCCAGGGTTAAGGTCACTGCCCCTGAATCCCGTCGCCGAACCCGCTCGGATCAGAGCGAACTCCTCACCGATCCCGGGCGACTGCGCCCGTACCAGCCATCAGGGGCCAGCCATCAGGGGCCAGCCATCAGGAGTCACTGAGCCAAACTCCGAATCAGGGTCACAGTCCCTCGATTCCGATCTGACCCATGTGCCGGACTCCCCGGCCGTTCACGATCTCCGCGGCCAGGACCGCGGGGCGGGCCGAGAGCAACCCCGGGCAGCCGGGCGAGATGGCGGTCCGATCCCTGTCGGCAGGGCCGGATCCGTCCGCAGGCGGACGCACCGAGGGGCCCATTTGGTATAGTTCGGGATCAAAATATTTACGGATAATCCCGATGCCACAGGCAATGACCTCTCAAAGCACAGAATTACATCTCGCCCGACTGGAGGAGATGAGGGTTCATGGCGGTCCCGCCCAGACCGTTGGCCTCACCGACCAGGTGATCGGGGAGTTCCTCGAGGAAGACCGGCGACTGGCCCTGGCCATCGAACGGGCCTACGCGCACTTTCTCGGGCTCAAGGACTCACACGGGGATTTTCTCGCCCTGGCTGAGGCCGATCAGGTTGCCCAGGCGCAGGAAGGATTGACGAATTTCTACGCCAGGGACGTCGTAAACCCCTATGTTGCGGCAGGCGCCGCGGGGCCATGGGTCGTCAGCCTCAAGGGCGCGGTGATTTACGACTGCGGTGGCTACGGCATGCTGGGGCTGGGCCATGCCCCCGAGGCAGTGGCGGAGGCGATGGACCAACCGCACGTGATGGCCAACGTGATGACGGCCAGCGTCAGTCAGATCGAATTCATCAATAGCCTGAGACAAGAGATCGGTCACACCCGCGAAGGCGGCAATCCGTTCACCAGTTTCCTTTGCCTCAACAGCGGCTCCGAAGCCATGACCGTGGCCTCCCGGATCGCCGACGCCAACACCAAGCGCCTGACCGATCCCGGGGCTCGTTACGAGGGCTGCGAGGTGCGCGGGCTGACCCTGAAGGGCAGTTTCCACGGGCGGACCGACCGGCCTGCCCGTTTCTCGAGTTCCTCGAAGAAGACCTACAGCAGGCATCTCGCGTCCTTCAGCGGCTGCGACTATCTGCTGACGGTCGAGCCGAACAACATCGAGGCGTTGGAAGCCGTGTTCGAGCAAGCCCGCAAGGAAGGCGTCTTTATCGAAGCCTTCTTCATGGAGCCGGTCATGGGCGAAGGCAACCCGGGCCTGGCGATCGAGCCGGAGTTCTACACCCGCGCGAGGGAATTGACACGGGAACACGGTTCGATGTTCGTCGTCGACTCGATCCAGGCAGGGCTGCGTGCTCGCGGGGTGTTGTCGATCGTCGACTACCCGGGCTTCGAGACGCTCGACGAGCCGGACATGGAATCCTATTCCAAAGCGCTGAATGCCGGGCAGTTCCCCCTGTCAGTGCTGGCCTTGTCGGCACGGGCTGCCGAGATGCACAGGCCCGGCATTTACGGCAACACGATGACCACCAATCCGCGCGCCCTGGATATCGCCGTCGCCGTGCTCGATTCGTTCACGCCCGAGCGCCGGCAGAATATCTGTAACCGGGGCCAGGAACTCGTCGAGCGCCTGGCCGACCTGGCGGACGCGACCGACGGCGGCGTCACCGGCGCCCAAGGCACGGGATTGCTGCTTAGCTGCGAGCTCCACTCACGCTATAAGGTCTACGGCGCCAACAGCACCGAAGAGTACCTGCGGAAACACGGCCTTGGCGTGATCCACGGTGGTGAACACTCGTTACGCTACACGCCCGTATTCGATATCGGCGCCAGGGAAGTCGACCTGATCGTAGACCTGACCAGACATGCGCTGCTGCATGGGCCGGTGGAAGGATAGACACACGGTGCGTGCCGGCAGGACTGGCGATACGGAAACTACTGAGCTCGTACTGGACCAACGGCCACACCTGGGGATGCGCCGGCCAAATCCGCTTGCTTGAGCTTAGCCGCCCGGTGCAATCAGACCGCGGTGCTATCCCGACTGGGCAGCCCCGAGCGCCCGCGCCCGAGCCAGTATTTCGCTTGCAGCCAGGCAGTCTTCCGCCGCACAGCCAACCGACTTGAACAACGTGATGTCCGAGGCGCTGCGCCGGCCTTCAGTGCTGCCGGCCAGCACCTCCCCTACCTCGCCAAGGATGTGGCTCTCATCGATCAACCCGGCCTCCAGAGGCTGAATCAGATCCCCCGCCTCCTCCATCGCCGATTCCCGGTGATCCACGAACACCCTCGCCGCCTTTACGGTCTCACCCGGGATCTCCACCGTGTGGGGCTGGTAGGAACCCACTGCATTGATATGGGTGCCGGGCCGGATGGCATCGGCAGAGAACACCGGGTCGGCCGATGTGGTCACGGTGCAGACGATGTCGGCCTGGGCCACGGCCTCGTCGGCGCTCTCGCAGATCGTGATGTCACGGTTGGCCGGATCAGCCGCTGACATGTCCTCGATCAGGCGCTCGGCCTGGGCGCGATCCCTGGCAGCGAGGAAGGTCTGCCGGATATCACGGACACAGTGGATCGCGGCGATGTGTTCCCGGGCCTGGACGCCGGCGCCGATGACGGCCAGCGTCTCGGAGTCGGGTCGCGCCAGTGCATCGGTGGCCGCAGCGGATGCGGCGGCGGTGCGGATGGCCGTCACGGTCGTGCCCTCGATCACGGCGATGGGCTCGCCGGTCTCGGGGTCGATGGCCAGCACCGTCGCGATGATGCGGGGCAGCCCGCGCTGAGGATTGCTGCCGATGACCGAGACGATCTTCACCGCCAGGGAATCCGTGTCACCGGAAACGACATGGGCCGGCATGACTAGGGTGGTGCCGTTGCCGCCGGCCACATCCATATGGCTGCGCAGGGGCATGTCCGCTTCGCCGGAGGAGATGGCCAGGAACGCCCGCTTCATCGCCTCGACGGCTGCCGGCATGGGGAGTGTCTGGCGGACCTGGCTGGCATTGAGGATGAGCATCGTTTGATCTCGTGCGTCTTGTTTCTCTTTTCTGGGCTTCGGGCAGTGCCGGTTGTGATGGCAATCGGCGCCGGACCATAATGGCGCTTCCCTCAGGAGCACCGGCAGCGACATGAAGATAGAGCGTATCAGAGCCTGGCAGGTCGATCTGCCGCTGCACGAAGGCAGCTACAAGTGGTCGGGCGGAAAATCGGTCGAGGTCTTTGACAGCACCATCGTGGCCGTGGAGACCGACGACGGCCTGACGGGCTACGGCGAGGTCTGCCCCTTAGGTCCGTTCTACCTGGCAGCTTACGGGGAAGGCGTCCGGGCCGGAGTCAGGGAACTGGGGCCCCATCTGATCGGGATGGATCCGACCCGTCTCGGCGGAATCAACGACCGCATGGATCGCGCGCTCAAGGGCCATCCCTACGTCAAGACCGGGATCGACATGGCCTGCTGGGACCTGTTCGGCAAGGTCTGCGGCCAGTCGGTCTGCGAGCTGATCGGCGGTCGTTTCGGCGACGACTTCCATCTTTATCGCGCGATCTCCCAGGACACGCCCGAGCGGATGGCCGCCAGCGTGGCAGGCTATCGGGCCGAAGGCTATCGGCGTTTCCAGCTCAAGGTGGGCGCCGACCCGCTGGAGGACATCGCCCGGATCAAGGCCGTGTCCCAGGTGCTCGAGCCGGGCGACCGGCTGGTGGCCGATGCCAACACCGGCTGGCTGATGCACGATGCGGCCCGGGTGGTCCGCGGGGTGCGCGATGTGGATGTCTACATCGAGGAGCCCTGCGCGAGCTACGAGGAATGTCTCTCCATCCGGCGCAGG
>JASFJM010000242.1:0-3933 GCA_050122055.1 Gammaproteobacteria bacterium
ACAGCTGATCCTCGCCGAGCTGGACGACGGCACCCAGCCCGCGGTCGCCGCCGGGATCGTCAAGTACAACCTGACCGAACGCTGCCGCCGCGTGATCGAGCACGGCATGGACGTCCATGCCGGCGCCGCCATCTGTCTTGGCCCGCGCAACCTCATCGCCGAGTCCGCCAAATTCGGACCCATTGGCACGACGGTGGAGGGGGCCAATATCCTGACCCGTACGCTGATGACTTTCGGACAGGGTGTGATCCGCTGCCATCCCTGTCTGCAGACCGAGTTGACCGCCGCCACCCGCCCTGGCACTCCGGACATGAAGGGTTTCGACCGGGCAGCCGCACGCCACCTGCGGCTGGCGGCGCGCAACGGGCTGCGCAGCCTGGTCCACGGGTTGACGGGGGCCCGCTTCGCCGGACATCCGGCGAGGTCCAGGGCGCGGCGCCGTGATTACCAGCAGATCGCTCGCATCAGCGCCGGATTCGCCCTGGCCACGGACATCCTGCTGGTCACGCTCCGCGGTCAGTTCAAGCGCCGCGAGCGCCTGCTGGGACGGATGGCCGATACTCTGAGCAATATGTATATCGCGACGGCGGCGCTCCGGCACCACGGGCAGGCGGACGGCGACGCCAGTGACGATCTGCTGCTGGATTGGGTCATGGCGGACAGCCTGTTTCGCTGCCAGACGGCCCTGGAGGCCGTCTGTGCCAACCTGCCGCGAATCCCTGGCGGATTCCTGAGATGGATGTTGTTTCCCCTGGGTCGGCCATGGGGTCCGCCGAAAGACCGGCTCGAAGACAGACTGGTGGAGCTCATCACCGTACCGTCGACCAGCCGTGACCGGATCGCGGCCGGGATTTATATCCCGTCGGACCCGGATGAGCCACTGGCCAGGCTGGAAGCGGCGCTGGGTAAGGTCACCATGACCTCGCCGCTGGCTTCGAAGCTGCGGGAGGGCACCCGCCGGGAGCTGGTGCCGGAGGGCCCCTTCGAGCAGCGTCTGGAGATGGCCGTAGTGGCGAGGGTGCTCACCCGTGCCGAGGCGGACGAGTTGCGCTACGCGGAAAACGCCCGCCGCGAAGTGCTGGAGGTCGATGCCTTCGGCCCGGGGCATTTTCGGGCCCGGCCATGATCTCGCCGGAGCGGACTAGTCCCGGGTCGGAGGATGCGGCCGTGCCGTTGCGCCGGATACTATCGCGCATTCCAGGGTCAGGGGCGCCGTCGTCGCCGGGCTTCGGGACAGGATGCAACCGGCGTTGCCGGCAGAGGCGGAACCACAGATGGACATAAGCGAACTGCGGCGGGAATATGATCGTGGCGCTCTGACGAGGGAGGACCTCGCCGGGGAACCCATGGACCAGTTCCGGCTCTGGTTCGACGATGCCCGCGGTGTGGGTCTGCTGGAACCGAACGCCATGAGCCTTGCCACCGCGGGTCGTGACGGTCAGCCCTCGGTTCGCACGGTGCTGGTGAAATATTTCGACGCCGACGGTTTCGTCTTCTTTACCAATCTCGAAAGTGCCAAGGCGATCCAGATTGCGGAGAATCCCAGGGTGGCGCTGCTCTTCTACTGGCAGACGCTGGAACGCCAGGTGATCATACGCGGGGACGCTGCGCCGGTATCGCGCAGCGAGGCGCTGGCTTATTTTCTCAAGCGTCCCCACGGCAGCCAGCTCGGAGCCTGGGTCTCGGACCAGAGCCGCGCGATCACCTCACGCAAGATCCTGGAGATGAAGCTCCAGGAGATCAAGCGGAAATTCGCCGAGGGCAAAGTGCCGCTGCCGTCGTTCTGGGGCGGCTACCGGGTCCAGCCGCGGGAAATGGAATTCTGGCAGGGGCGGCCGAACCGCCTGCACGACCGGTTCCTGTACGTCCGCGAGGGCGCTGACTGGGCGGTCGAACGGCTCGCCCCCTGAGTCCCGTCCCGGCGATACTCAGCTCAGCAGGGTCCGCCAGACGATCCGCCAGCCATCCTCGCTGCGCAGCAGGACCAGCAGTTCGCCGGCCAGTTCGTCGAACTTCTCCTGCCGCAGCTCATAGACGATCTCATAGCGGTAGGTGGCGACGGCGGTGTCGCCGAAGACGTCGATCTCCGCGTCACCGGGCGTGAATCGCTGGATCCGTGCCTCGCTGCGGAACTCGACGTAGCTGGCGATGCAGGCATCGATCCCGTAGACCCGCGGCGTGTCGCCTGGCGGCTGGATCACCACATCCGGGTGGAAGTAACTGCGCAGGTCTTCCGGGTCCCCCTGCAGCCAGATCCGGTTGATGTTGTCGATCAGGTCCCGGATCTCGTGGGCTGCAAGGGTGATGGCGTCTTCAGTGGGCATGAAATGTTTCCTTATTCTGGTTCCCAGCATAGTGGAGATTCGCCAGGCCCGCCTGCCGGCTCCCGGTTCAGGAAAGATCCAGCGCGTGCCGCTTGAGATCGTCGAGCGTGACAATACGCAGCGCCCGCTCGTGGGTGGCCCGCAGGATGACGCGTGGAGCGGTGCCGGCTTCCAGTGCCTCTTTCCAGCGTGAGGCACACAGACACCAGCGGTCCCCGGGCTTCAGCCCAGGGAACCCGGCCCCGGGCTGCGGGGTGATCAGGTCGTTGCCCCGGGCCCGGCTGTATTCCAGGAACTCCGCGGTCATCCGGGCACAGATCACATGAGCGCCGAAGTCCTGCGGTCCGGTGCGGCAGCATCCGTCCCTGAAGAAACCGGTCAGGGGTTGCTCGCCGCACGGTTGCAGAGGCTCGCCGAGGACATTCTTTTCGTCTTGTTCCATTGTTTGTCGACCTGGTCCGGATGCGGGCTTCCGCGCGACGCCAGCTTGCCACGAAATGGCTCGTCCGGGAAAACCCCGGTCTCGGGCGCGACAATTCCGGGACGGGCGCTTAAGCTTGCCGATCAACCGCAGGAGACTCCGTATGACCGCGATCGGTATCGACCTGGGCGGGACCAAGACCGAGATCATTGCGATGGCGGAGGATGGCCATGAACTGTTCCGTCAGCGGCGAGCCACGCCGCGTCAGTACGAGGCCACCCTGGATCTCATCGTCGGGCTGGTCGCCGAGGCGGAGCAGGCGGCCGGCCATGCCAGCAACCGGACCGCGAGCGTCGGGCTGGGGATCCCGGGGACCCTGTCGCCCGTCAACCACTGCGTAAAGAACGCCAATTCCACCTGGCTGATCGGCCATCCCATCGACCGGGACCTGGGATCCCGGCTCGGCCGGCCCGTCACTGTCATGAACGACGCCAATTGTTTTGCCCTGTCCGAGGCCGTGGACGGGGCCGGCGCCGGATTCGGCGTCGTCTTCGGCGTCATCCTCGGGACAGGTGTCGGTGGCGGCATCGTCGTCGACGGCCGCATCCTGGAGGGCGCCCAGCGCATCGCCGGTGAATGGGGGCACAACCCCCTGCCGGTCCAGGGCGACGAGCGGGCTCCTTCGAATCCGTGTTATTGCGGCCGCCGGGGTTGTATCGAGACTTTCCTCTCCGGCCCCGGCATGGAGCGGGATCACCGTGCAAACGGAGGCAGTGAGTGCGGGACGTGGGAGATCGTCAGGGCCGCCCGGCACGGCGATCCGATCGCCGCGGCGACGCTCGGGCGCTACGTAGACCGATTGGCGCGCAGTCTGGCGCTGGTGATCAACATCCTCGACCCGGACGTCATCGTCCTGGGCGGGGGCATGTCCAATCTCCCGGATCTGGCCAGCCTGGCGGAGCGGACCGTGGGGCAGTATCTGTTCACCGACGAGCCCCTTACGCCCATCCGGCAGAACCGTCACGGCGATGCCAGCGGTGTCCGCGGTGCCGCCTGGCTGGGCGCCGCGGGCTCCGGCGCTCAGTCTCCCGGGGCCAGCTGAAGCCGCCCCCGGTCGTCGTGCCGGCGGGTGGGGATATAGTGCCGGTCCACGTCTCCGCGCAAGGTGCAGACCAGATCCCGGGCAAA
>JASFJM010000243.1:0-3907 GCA_050122055.1 Gammaproteobacteria bacterium
GATCCATCTCCTCGGCATCGACCGTGAGGCCGATACCGACCTTCTTCGACAGCAGCGCCAGTTCCAGCAGCATCGGCCGCAGTTCGGCGATCACCTGTTCCCGCTTTGCGTATTCATAGCGCGGATATAGCGCCGACAACTTCACCGAGATGCTCGGCGCTGCGTACACCGATGCGGCCTTGAATCCCGTCGTGCCGATCGCCTCTATGCCCTTGCAATAGGCCTCGAAATAGCGACGGGAATCCGGCATGGTCAGGGCCGCCTCCCCGAGCATGTCGAAGGTGTAACGATATTGGGCGTTGTCGCCGCTCTGTGAGCGCTTCAGGGCCTCGGCGATGGTCCGGCCCATCACGAACTGGTGGCCCATGATCTTCATCGCCTGGCGCATGGCGCCGCGGATGACCGGCTCGCCGGCTCTGGTAACCAGCCGTTTCATGAATTGGCTCGGATGCTGCACCGTCTCCTCATCCAGCCGGATGATGCGGCCGGTGAGCATAAGACCCCAGGTCGAGGCGTTGACGAACGCCGACTCGCTGGTACCGAGATGTTCTTTCCAGTTACCGGCCAGCAGCTTGTCGGCGATGAGCTTGTCGGCCGTCTCCTTGTCCGGCACCCGCAGCAGCGCTTCGGCCAGACACATCAGCACCACGCCCTCCTGGGAAGACAGATCGTACTGGCTCATGAACGCATCGAGGCCGCCGGTCTTGCCGCGATTGGCACGCACCGCCCGGACCAGCTCCTCGGCAGTCTCGCGGATCCGTGCCTTGCGCCCGGGCTCCACGGTAGCGACCGACAACAGTTCCCGGACCACCGCCTCCTCGTCCGCCAGGTAGGCGGCATTCAGGTGCCGGACCAGCGACGGCTCGGGCTCGGCGTTGGCGGCATGGACGATAGAGGCAGTCTGAGGGGCGACGGGCGTGGTGGCGTGCACAGCTTGGATCCTCTTGGGGGAGCCCCGCTGCGCCGCTCGGATCGGGCAGGTCAGCGGGCGCGGATTCAGTCGGTAAATTATAGGAGATACGGACACCCGCCGCATCGGCCTCTCACCGATCCGGATCCTCGCGGAGAGACCGGCGGGCCTGATAATCGGCAAGGATGCGGGCGTGATCGAACACCAGCGGAGGCAGGGCTTCCAGCGGGCAGGCAGCCGCCTCGGCCGCATCGTCTCCTCCGCAGGGCTCTCCCTCGGCCCGGCAGATGAAGACGGCGCTGACGGTATGCCCCCTGGGGTCGCGCCCGGGGTCCGAATAGACGCCCAACAGCTCCAGGTCGAAGACCTCAAGCCCCGTCTCCTCCAGCGCTTCCCGCCTGGCCGCGGTCTCGACGGTCTCACCGATATCGACGAATCCCCCGGGCAGGGCCCAACCGAGGGGCGGATTGGCCCGGCGGACCAGGACCACTGACGGCCGGGCGGTCCCGGCCAGCTCGATCACGACGTCGGCAGCCAGCAGCGGGGTCTGCGGTCGCGGCATGCTCATCCCTCCCGGCGCCGGGTAAAACGCACGATCTGGCGGCGGGCACGCTTGTCCGGGCGGGATTCCGGACCTGCCTTGATGCTGCGTTGCAGAGCCCGCTCCTCCCGCAGATGTTCCCTCGCCGCCCTGCTATCCGGATGCTCTTCGTAGAGGGTCGCGGCGACGGAAGCCGGCCCGCGCTGGCGCGCGAGTGCCAGCACCGTGACGACGAAGCGGAACGGGCCTTTGGAGACACTCAATTCGTCCCCCGGCTTCACCGCATGGGACGGTTTGACCCGCTGGCCTTTGACATGCACTTTGCCGCCGTTGATCGCGCTCTGGGCCAGGCCCCTGGTCTTGAAAAAGCGCGCGGCCCACAGCCATTTGTCCAGCCGCATCTGTGCCTGTTCCGGTTTCATCTTCTCGCCGCCGCCGTCCAATATCCCGCTCGCGACTCCGAGTCTAACCCAGGTCCGGCTGCTATAATTTTCCTTCCTCCCGTGGAGCATCACATCATGAACCAGGCTTTTCTGGATACGCTCGCCCACGACACCGCAGCGCTGCGCGAAGCCGGGCTGTTCAAGACCGAACGGGTCATCACCACGCCACAGGACGCCGCCATCCGCGTTGCAGACGGGGGCGATGCGGGGCGCGAAGTCATCAACCTGTGCGCCAACAATTATCTCGGCCTGGCCAACCATCCGGCCCTGATCGAGGCGGCCCACGAGGCGCTGGACCGATACGGATTCGGCATGGCCTCGGTGCGCTTTATCTGCGGCACGCAGACGGTACACCGGGCACTGGAGGAGCGTATCAGCCGCTTCCTCGGCACCGAGGACACTATCCTCTATTCCTCATGTTTCGACGCCAACGGCGGTCTGTTCGAGACCGTGCTCGGCGAGAACGATGCGGTGATCAGCGACGAGCTCAATCACGCCAGCATCATCGACGGCATCCGCCTGAGCAAGGCGCGCAGACTGCGTTATCGCCACAACGACATGGACGACCTGGGCGACAAGCTGGGGCAGGCCGCGGACTGCCGGGCCCGTCTGATCGCCACCGACGGTGTGTTCTCCATGGACGGCACCATCGCCGATCTCGCCCGGATCTGCGATCTGGCGGAGACCCACGATGCCATGGTGATGATCGACGACTGCCACGCCACCGGTTTCCTCGGCGAGTCCGGCCGCGGCACCCATGAGCACTGCGGCGTGCTGGGCCGGGTGGACATCATCACCGGCACCCTGGGCAAGGCCCTGGGCGGTGCATCGGGTGGATTCACGTCCGGCCGCAAGGAACTCATCGCCTGGCTGCGTCAGCGCTCGCGCCCTTATCTCTTCTCCAACACCCTGGCGCCGGTCATCGCCGCCACCTCGATCCGGGTGCTGGATATGCTCGAAGACGGCGCCGCGCTCCGCCAGCGGCTGTGGGACAACACCCGTTACTTCCGCGAGCAGATGACGGCCCTGGGCTTCGACCTGCTGCCAGGCAGCCACCCCATCATCCCGGTCATGCTCGGGGATGCGAAACTGGCCAGCGACATGGCCGACCGGCTCCTGCAGCACGGCGTCTATGTGATCGGCTTCTCGTTCCCGGTCGTGCCCAAAGGCAAGGCCAGGATCCGCACCCAGATGTCGGCCGGACTGGAGCGAGCCCACCTGGATAGAGCCGTCGAGGCCTTCGGGATCGTGGGCCGCGAACTCGGCGTGATCTGAACCTTAAGGGAGGCCAAACCCATGCGTGCCCTGGTCAAGGAAAAAGCCGAGCCCGGCATCTGGCTGCGTGATATCAGCGAACCGCAGCCTGGACACAACGACGTCCTGATCCGGATCCGCAAGACCGCGATCTGCGGGACCGATATCCACATCTACAACTGGGACGAGTGGGCGGCCCAGACGATCCCCGTGCCCATGCCCGTGGGTCACGAATTTGCGGGTGTGATCGAGGCGATCGGCAGCGAAGTGCAGGGACTCAAGCCTGGCGACCGGGTCTCGGGCGAGGGCCATATTACCTGCGGGCACTGCCGCAACTGTCGCGCCGGCCGGCGTCACCTGTGTATGAATACCCGCGGCGTCGGCGTCAACCGCCAGGGCTGCTTCGCCGATTATCTGGTGATCCCGGCCAGCAACGTGTTCAAGCTGCCCGATGCGATCACCGACGACATCGCCTCGATCCTGGATCCGCTGGGGAACGCCACCCACACGGCGCTGTCCTTCGATCTGGTGGGCGAGGACGTCCTGATCACAGGCGCCGGCCCCATCGGCATCATGGCCACCGCCATCTGCCGGCATGTGGGCGCCCGCCACGTCGTGATCACCGACGTCAACGACTACCGTCTGGAACTGGCCGGCAAGATGGGCGCCAGCCGGACCGTCAATGTCTCCCGGCAATCCATCGACGATGTGATGGAAGATCTGGCCATGGAAGAAGGCTTCGACGTGGGTCTGGAGATG
>JASFJM010000244.1:0-3907 GCA_050122055.1 Gammaproteobacteria bacterium
CGATGAAGACCAGATCCTCGACGGTGCAGGGCCGTTCCTGGCCTGGGGCGCGGATCACCAACGCTATGTCCGTATCGCTCTGGAAGCAGGCCCCATCCCGGAGCAGACGCGCTGGCACTTCCGGCCGTTCAAACGGGGGCGCCTGTGGCGGGTCGATTTGGGCGGATCGCCAGTGCTGATCCTGTTGCATGGCCCGGCGCCGAACCCCGCCGGGCCCGGCTACGCGCTGGCCTACTCGGTCCCCGTCACCGCCGACCGCACGACATTCCGGGGCAGGACCGAAGCGCTGGAAGCGATGCTGCCGGGCCTGGAGAAGACCTGGGCCGCGTGGCCCTCCTTCGCGGGTGTCGCCATACATGAATTCCTGGCGCCGGCCGGATCGCCGGTGCCGGGGCCCTAGGGGCGGCCGGGATCGAGTGCGGCGAAGCGCTCCGTATATCGGTCCAGCCGTGATTCGAATTCGCGCCGGCGCTCTGCCAGGCGTGTCAATTCCTCGGCGAAGACCTGACGGCGAGAGGGGTCGGTAGAGGGGGATTGCAGCCGTTCCGCGTACCAGGCCATCTGCCGGTCCAGCTGCTCGATCAACCTGCGCACCGAATGGAGACGGGCACCGGCGACGAAGGCGTCCAGAAAGGCGGGTTCAAGCTCCTGGGGACAGGCGCCGAGATACCGCTCGCCTGCAGCACCGGCGGCATAGGCCATGGCCGGCTGGCAAAAATTCTCCAGACCACGCCGTCGGCCGGAGAGATAAGCGTCCCGGTCGAATGTCCGGCCTTCCACCGCGCAATGACGGCCGTAACGCCCGATCCAGTGCATCGGCTGGCCCTGGTTGCCGTCGAGATAACCCACCCGATCCCAATCCGGACCCGGGCAGCCGGCAGCCGCCGACCCGGTCGTGATCAGGGTCAGCAGGATACTTGTCATAATCGGCAAGGCTCTGGCCACGCGAATCCTCCGCCGCAGGCGCAGTTTCCAAGACGGAAACCGTCCTACGGTGCCATGAGGACTTTACGGGAGCGTGACGGGGCGCGCCGTGAGAGCGATCACGATTTGACCATGGGATCGACCATGGCATCGATGACTGCGAAGGGATCGCGGAGAAGCCGCCTGCGAAAATCCCGTTCGCAGCGGGGAGGGTCCGGCGAAGAGACCGGGAAGCTAGCTCTTCTTGCGCTTCGGGCTCGGCGTCAGATGGACCCTGCCGACCTTGCCCATGCGGCGCTCGTTGAGCCGCTCGACCACTTCTTCGACCGCCTTGGTCACGTTCTTCAGGCTGCCCTGGCGGCGCCCGTCGATCGTGTTATTGCCCTGGCGGATGACATACCGATACCAGCTTGCGGCTTCCATGCCGGCCGGAGCCTTGGTCTTGGTAATGGAGGCGATCTCGAAGGGATCGTTGGTCGCCGATGCGGATTTTGCTGAGGTTCGTGCTGCTTGTGCCATGAATCTAGAGTAACACATCGGCCCCGGACTGGCCCGCCGCACCCAGCCACGCGCCTGCCCTCCGGGGCCCGAATTTAGCCGGGTTTCCGGCTCTCAATGCCGTTGGCGGGCGCGACGCCAGGCCTCCGGCAGACCGCCGCGAAGATCAGGGGACCATTCGGGGAGCAGCCAGATCATGGCCAGTTGCTCGAGCACCGCCAGGATGCTCAGAGAGGCCGCGATCCAGAGCAACCAGGGCTCGAACCGATACAGGAACATCACCGCCACGAACACGGCGAACATCGCCACGCCAAACCGGGTGAGTGCGGTGTGGAAGCTCGATGGCCGGCCATAACGGAACAACGCCAGCAGATGCTCGAGCAGCCACAGACCGATGACCAGAGCGATCAGCCAGCCGTAGTCGGTGAATACGACCGGGTGGAACACCCAGGTGCCGTACCCGATGACCAGCATCAACATCGCGTCGGCGATGGAATCAAGCAGGGATCCGAGGCGGGAGATGCAGTCGAAGTGGCGCGCCACCCAGCCGTCGATGCCGTCGCTGGCCAGCGCCAGGATCGTCAGCCAGACGAAGGGCATCTCGGCTCCGATCCAGGCCAGCCAGGCCAGCAACGGCACGCAGAACAACCTGCCCAAGGAGATGGCGTTGGGCACATGCCGGATCGCCGCAGTGGCCATCAAATCTCCCGTATCACGGAACCTCTCACTCAGAGCATGGTTGGCGGCCGGGACTCCGTCAACAAGGGTGATTGAGGATCAGAGCCCTGCCAATTCGCGGATATGGACGGCGACACAACGCTCCAGAGCGCCAGCCGCATAGCCTCCCTCCAAAGCCGACACCAGACGCTTGCCGGTGTGCCGCGCGGCCAGCGCCAGGATCTGCTGGGTGATCCACTCGTAGTCCCGCTCGTTTAGCATCAAGTCGGTGGTCGGATCGGCGGCGTGGCCGTCAAAACCGGCGGCGACCAGGATCAGCTGGGGCCGGAACTGATCCACCGCCGGCAGCCAGTGCTGCTCGATCGCGTCCCGGTATGGCTGGCCGCGAGTGCCGGCGGCGAGCGGCACGTTGATGATATGGCCGGGGATGCTGGGTGCCCCGGAAAAGGGATAGAGCGGATGCTGGTAGGTGGAACAGACCAGTACCCGGGGCTCGTGTTCAAAGATCTCCTCGATCCCGTTGCCGTGATGGGCATCGAAGTCCAGTACCGCCACCCTGGACAGACCGTGGGCCGCCAGGGCGTGAGCCGCCCCGACCGCGATGTTGTTGAGGAAGCAGAAGCCCATGGCGCTGGCCCGTTCGGCATGGTGGCCCGGTGGCCGGACCGCGCAAAAGGCATTCCCGACCTCGCCGGTCATGACCAGGTCCACCGCGCGGACGACCGCACCGGCGGCGTGGAAGGCCGCTTCCAGGGTGTGGGGGCCGAGGGCGGTATCCGGGTCCACCTGCACCAGCCCCTCGACAGGCGAGGTCGCCGCGAGTCTGTCCAGGTAATCAGGGTCGTGCACCCTTTCCAGCTGTTTGCGGCTGGCGAGCGGCGCCTCATAGTGGCGAAGAAAATCGTCGATGCCCTGGACCCGGAGCTGATCCGCTATCAGGCTCAACCGGCGGGGACATTCCGGATGCCCGGGCTGCATCTCGTGGTTGCGACAGGCCGGATGGGTGATGAAAGCGGTGGCCAACAACACGCTCCAAATCAATATCTGGTCATGAGTCTACTGGCATACTCAAGACCGGCAAATAGAGCGAGTCGATGAAGAAACCCCCGAAACAACGCTTCGGCCTGGATATCGCGAACATCTTCCAGCCCAGCTCCGTGGCCCTGATCGGAGCCAGCGAGGAACAGGGTTCGATCGGCGCCGTGGTCCTCCGGAACCTGATCCAGGGACGCTTCAAGGGCCGCATCTACCCGGTCAATCCCAAACACGAGAAGGTCCAGGGACGACGCTGTTATCCGGACGTCGGCGCCCTGCCCCAGGCCGCGGACCTTGCCGTTATCGCCACCCCGGCCCGCTCGGTGCCCGGGGTGCTCGAGCAGTGCGGTGAAAAAGGCATCCGTTTTGCGGTCATCATCTCCGCCGGCTTCCGCGAGATCGGGGCTAAGGGCGCGGCGCTGGAACGGGCGGTCCTCAAGACCGCCAGGCGTCACGGGATCCGGTTCCTGGGGCCCAATTGTCTCGGTATCATCCGCCCGTCACTGCGCCTCAACGCCAGCTTCAGCCAGAGTTCACCCAAGCCCGGCCGTCTGGCTCTGGCCTCGCAATCCGGGGCCGTGTGCACGGCGCTGCTGGACTGGGCGGGACCCCGCGGCATCGGTTTCTCGAACGTGATCTCCACCGGCATCTCCGCCGACATAGAATTCGGCGAGATCCTCGATTATCTGGTGATGGACTCCAACACCGACGCCATCATGCTCTACATCGAGGGTATCCACGACAGCCGGCAGTTTATGAGTGCCCTGCGCGC
>JASFJM010000245.1:0-3877 GCA_050122055.1 Gammaproteobacteria bacterium
GAGTGCTTGGTCCAGGTCTCCTCGAACGGTACGGTGCATCGTTCCCTGGACTGGACTCCCACCATCACCCCGGAGCCCCCCTCGAGGGCGACCTCCACCGCATAGACGCCAAGCGTCGCGGCAAGGATCCGGTCCAGCGCTGCCGGGTTGCCACCACGCTGGATGTGGCCCAGGATCACCGCTCGGCTGTCCAGCCCGGTCTCCTTCTGGATCTCTTTGGCCAGCATGCTCGAGTCGTGGATGGTGATGCGACCATCGATCGAACGCACCCCCTTGTGGACCACGCCCTCGGCCACCACGATCAGACAGCTGGTCTTGCCCATGGCCCGGGAGTCCTGGATCCCGCCGATCAGGTCGCGCAGATCCACCGGCCGCTCCGGCAACAGGACTTCTTCGGCGCCGCAGCCGATGCCGACGCCGAGGGCTATGAATCCGGCCATGCGCCCCATCACCTCCACCAGGAAGATGCGCTCGAAGGCGTCGGCGGTATCCCGCACCTTGTCGATGGCGTGCAGCGCCGTATCCAGTGCGGTGAAATAGCCGATAGTGTAGTCGGTCCCGGCCAGGTCGTTGTCGATGGTTCCGGGGAGCCCGATCAGCTGGCCGTCCCAGTGATTTCTGAGGGCGTTGGCTCCACGCAGCGAGCCGTCGCCGCCGATCACGAACAGGACGTCGACACCAAGGTCGCGCAGATTGTCGGCGGCCTTGTCCCGCCCTTCGGGCTTCATGAACTCGGCGCAGCGGGCCGATCGGAGGATGGTGCCACCACGTTGTACGATGTTGGCAACGGACCTGCGTTCCAGCTCGACATAATCGTTGTTGACGATGCCGGAGTAACCACGATAGAAGCCCACCACCTCCATATCGTTGCGCAAGGCGGTACGAGTGATCGCCCGGATTGCCGCGTTCATGCCTGGCGCATCGCCACCGCTGGTGATGATGCCCGCCTTGCGGGGTCTGTCTGACGCCATCTTTCTCTCCGTGTCTGCCCCAGGTCCGCGGGAGGGCCGTCACTGCCGCAGGATATCGCGCATCATGCCGCGCTGCGTGCGCGTGAGCAAAGTAGGGACTTTCCCCAACCCCGTCCGGATCCGGGCCTGATTATAATCGTCCCAGCCGCTGGCATTGATGCCGGGCCGGCGATGCAGAAAAAGGATACCGCCTGTGAGCAGACAAAAAGTCGGGGTGATCGGCGCCGGCCAGGTCGGCGTAGCCGCAGCATTTGCTATGTTCGTGCAGGAGACCTGCGCCGAACTTGTACTGGTGGACGTCGACAAGAAGCGCGCCCATGGAGAAGCCATGGATCTGATGCACGGTCAGGGGTATGTAGGCCGCATCGTGGTCCGGGACGGCGAATACGAGGACCTCGCGGGTTGTCAGGTGATCGTCATCGCCGCCGGCGCGGCGCAGAAGCCCGGCGAGACCCGGCTGGATCTGCTCACCAACAATGCGCGGATCTTTCGCAGCATTGCCGAGGGCGTCGATCGCTATGCGCCGGATGCGATCCTGATCGTGGCCAGCAATCCGGTCGATGTGCTGACCTATATGCTGCAGCAGATGAGCGGGCGGCCCCGGCATCATGTCATCGGCACCGGCACCATGCTCGACACCTCCCGCTTCCGCACCCTGCTCGGACATTATTACGGCGTCGATCCACGCTCGGTACATGGCTATATCCTCGGCGAGCACGGCGATTCGGAGTTCCCGGCCTGGAGCACGGTGACCATCGGCGGCAAGCCTATCCGTGGCGGCGTACTGGGGAAAGAGTGGCACCCGGCCGAGATGGAGGAGTTATTCGGGAACGTCCGCGACGCGGCTTATCACATCATAGAGGGCAAGGGTTACACCAACTGGGCTATCGGCCTGGTGATCTCGCGCCTCGCCGATATCATCCTCGACGATCGGCTGTCCATCCAGCCCGTCAGCGCGAGGCTCAAGGGCGTCTATGGCCTGTTCGATGTCTGCGTCAGCGTCCCGGCCCTGATCGGCGCCAGCGGTGTGCAACGGCTGATCCATCTGAATCTGGAGCCGGACGAGCACGAGGCCCTGGACAATTCCGCGGAGTTGATGAAGAAGAGCATCGCCGGGGTCGAAATGTAGTCCCGCTGTCAGGGCGACTCAGTCGCCCTCGCCCGATTCCTGGAAGTAGCGGACCACGTGGGCTTTCTCCATGGTGACGAATCCACCCGAATTGGATTCCTCCATCAGGCGGTCCACGGTCGCCATGAAGTCCTCGACCCGGGATTCCTTCTCGATGATCTCCACCACCACCGGCAGATCCGAGGACAGGTCCAGCACCTTGACCTGCCGCATCTTCGAGGTGGCGCCGTAACCGCAGATGCCGCGCAGCACCGTGGCGCCGGCGATGCCCTGGGAGCGGGCTGCCCGGACCAGGGCTTCATAGAGGGCCAGATGCCCGTGCTTGTCGGATTCGCCGATAAAGATCCGCAGCAGCACGGCTTCGCCTTCGGTGTGCATCCTTCGACCTCTCAGGACCGGAGCAGCACGACGGTCATGCTGCCCAGATAAAACAGGACCATCGCCCCCGCCAGCGTCAGCCCGAAATAGACCGCAGCGAAGTACAGCTCACCGCTGCGGAGAAATTGTGCCAGCTCATAGACGAAGGAGGACATGGTGGTGAAACCCCCGCAAAAACCCGTGGCAAGAAACAACCGGGTCTCCGGCGACAGCAGATCACCCTCGGCGGCGAAGGCGGCGATGACGCCGACAAAGAAACAGCCGGCGAGATTCGAGATCAGGGTCCCGTAGGGCATGGTCAGGCTGATCCCGGCGGTGGCCAGGGTCGCCAGGTAGCGGGCCACGGCGCCGAGCATGCCGCCAAGGCCGACGTAGACGAGGGGGATCAGACTTGCGCCCATCCGCACTCCGGGGTTCTTGCCCGAATTCTGGACTGAATTCTGGCCTGATCCCATGTTAGGGGGCCGGAGCCGAAGCGACAACGCGCCGTCGACAGGTCCTGAATAAAAAAGACCCGCCATAACGGCGGGTCCCCAATGGTCCCTTTTCGGGACTCTTGTTTCGTCGGAATCGTCTACCGATCAGATCTTACGGCGGCGGCGGAACACTCCGGCGCCCAGCAGGCCTGCACCCACGAGCGCGAGGCTGGTCGGCTCGGGGACGTCATTACCATTACCATTACCCTCGCCGCGCGCGTAGAGCGTGAGGTGGGAAAGGCCTTTGTCACCGGTGTCGAAGAACCCGTTTGTGACGCCATCTTCGAGCAGATAGCCAGAGAAGAAGACACCGTCGTTGTTGCCCGTATTGACGACGATCATGACGTGTTCGAATTCGTCCCACACGTCCATGTCGAAGGACCAGCAGCCGTCTGGCTGGGCCCAGTTGTTGCTCTCGGCGCAGAGTTCATCGACGACCGGACCGGGCTCGACCAGCCAACCCCAGTCGCCGCCGTTGTCGTATTTGTCCTCGTCAACGTCGTACTTGTTGAGGTAGACCCAGTCGTCGAAGCCGAAGAACGCTTCGTCATTGACGATGTCCGGCGCCGGAAAATCATTGTTGTCGTTGCCGTTCTGGCAATACATAGAGCCCGACACGCCGCCCTGGTCGCAGGGCACGGCGCTGGCGGTACCGCTGAAACCGAACAGCATCAGGCCCAGCAACATCAGTGGCGCCGCGGCGGCAGACCGGAATTCGAAAATCTTCAACATCGTCGTCTTCTCCACGCTAATTCCCCCTTGCCCGATCCGGTGGTCAGAGGACCGTCTACCGGACCGGCCGGACACGATTTACGTGCCCCTCCTGATCGAAAAGAAAGCAAATAATGGGCCAAACAGGCTGGACCGGCACCCCTCCGTGGGCGGAATAGCATGCAAGCCATTGTTTCAAAATTAATTTATTC
>JASFJM010000246.1:0-3845 GCA_050122055.1 Gammaproteobacteria bacterium
CGCCGGCGAGGCCGATGACGAGCCCCGGGCCAGCTGTGGGGCCGTCGCCGGGCTGCTGGCGAGGAGCGACCATGGACCGGACCCCTGGACGCCCTGGCGCCAGTCGCCGCGCCTGTTGCGCGGCTCGGCACGTCCGGTCGCCGATCTGGATCACAATAGCGCGGAGCATCTCATCGCCCTCGGCGTCAACGTCCTCCATCGGGGCGCCGGTGGCCGCGTCGCCCTGAGCGGTGAGCGGACTCTGGCCGGGCCCGAGTGTGCGGTCCCGGCCTTCAGATCGGTCCGTATCAAGCGCATGACGATGATGATCGAAGAGGCCCTGAGACACGGCACCCGCTGGGTCGTATTCGAGGTCCCTGGCGGTGACCTGCGTGCCCGCGTCCGTGACCAGGTCGAAGGGTTCTTCGCTGCCCTGGCGGAGCGCGGCGCATTCCCCACGGGCGGAGGTTATCCCCCTTATTTCGTCAAGTGTGATTCAGAGACCAATCCCCAGGGAGAGGACGTGCGGGGCTCACTCCATTTCATCGTCGGGTTTGCGGTGGCCGGGCCCGGGCACTACCTGGTGATGCGGGTCAGCCAGACCGTCGAGGCCGCGCGGGTCGTGCCCCTGAATATGGATCGTTTCCGCTTCGCCGGCGGCTGAGGATGCGCGCCGGCGCCCGCGAGACGGCCCTGATCTGATCCCTGGTGAGCAGGCATTTCCTCTACTTCGCCTACGGCTCCAATATGCATCCCCTGCGCCTGGCCGAGCGCACACCTTCCTGCGAGCCGCTCGGTGTCGCCCGCCTGGATCGGCACCTATTGCGTTTCCACAAGCGCAGCCGCGTCGCCGGCGATCTCTCCGGCAAATGTAATGTGTTCGCCACGGGACGCCCCGGGGATGTGGTCCACGGCGTCGTCTATCGCATCCGGGAAGTCGAGCGGGCGGCCCTGGATGAGGCCGAGGGAGCGGGGCGCGGCTACGAGTCGGTGACGATGCGCGTCAGCATGGGCTCGAGCCGGATCGAGGCCTGGTCCTATCGCGCGCACCCGGAGTGGGTCGATGACGGTCTGCGGCCCTATGACTGGTATCTGGCCCTGGTGGCGGGCGGTGCGGACTATCACGGTCTGCCGACATTGTGGCGGGAGTCGCTGAGGAAGACGGCGACGGTCGCCGATCCGGATCGGGGACGGGCAGCCAGGTGGCTGGCTCTGGCCGCGTGCGTGCCGGAGGCGAGCCCGGATGAGTCCGGCTAACGCGGCTGGGAGGCGAATGCGTCCTGATAAAGGATGTCTGTGGCTTCCAAATCCGGCGTCCGCGGCGTCGGCGACGCATGACGGGGCAGAATGTCCTTGCGGGCAGGCCGCGGCTCCGCCGCGCGGAGGGAGTCCCGTATCGCCTGATCGAGGGCAGCGATGGCGGCCGGGAAACCTCGCGCATGGGCGATCACGAACAATGCATCCTGCAGGGGATCCGGATAATCCGCGACGCTGGCCCAGAAATCACGCGCCGTGCTGGCGTCCATGGCCCCGGTGCTGTTGGCAGGATCTTCCACGCTGACGGGATTGTCATGCAGAAGTCGGTTCCAGACGTCGTATGGATCCCAGCGATTGCTCAAGGCCATGTCCCCCGTTTGACTTAATCAGCGCGGTCGATCTTCGCCATCGGGAATACTCTAAGCCGGGCGGGTGCCGCAGTCTGTGAGCAGGGTCACAGCCCCGGGGACGCGGCCCGGAGTTTCCCAGCCTGGAGGGATAATCCGTGGCCGTCCTTGCCATCCCGGTCAGTGCTTCGGCGTCACATACATGGTGATGGTCGCGCTCACCACCTCTTCGCCGCCGGTGTCCCGGACCGAGACCCGGACCGGAACATCCATGGCATCTCCCCAGGCCCGCTCCGGGAGGGATGCGGTGGCGGTGACATCGGTCTCTGCCTTGCGCAGATATTCGATGTTCATGCCGCGGGGTATCCAGCGCATGTCTGAAGGCAGGGTGGCCTCCATCACCAGACCGGCGGCGAGTTCGCAGAGATTGCCCATGGCCAGGGCATGGACGGTGCCGATGTGGTTCTGCACCCGCCGCCGTTTGCCCATGAATACGGTGGACGAGCCGGGACGCAGATCCTTGAACAGGGGTCGGATTGAGCTGAAATAGGGCGCCTGGAAGCAGACCATGCGGGTGAACAGCCAGTGGCCCAGGGGCAGGCGCGTGAGCCTGAGATACATGCGGTAGGGATATCTGAGCGGAGTGTCTCCCACGGCCCCGGCTCCTGCGCTGCAACAACGGAGCCCGATTATTCCCCGGCCGGTCCGAAACCGCCACCGCCGGGCGTCTCGATGATCAATACGTCCCCGGCTTCCACTTCCAGGGTCGCGGTGGCGCTAAGCTCCTCGGTCGTCCCGTCCCGGCGCCGGATCCGGTTGCGGCCGGTGGCGCCCGGCTCGCCGCCGTCGACGCCGAAGGGCGGGATCCGCCGATGATTGGAGAGCATGCCTGCGCTCATTGACTCCAGGAACTCTATCTCCCGGCGCACCCCGTCACCGCCCCGGTGACGGCCGTCGCCGCCGGAGCCCCGGCGGATTTCGAACCGGCGCAGACGCACCGGATAGCGCCACTCCAGGATCTCCGGATCGGTCAGCCGTGAGTTGGTCATATGGGTGTGGACCGCGGAAGCCCCGTCGAACCCGGGACCGGCGCCCGCACCGCCGCAAAGGGTCTCGTAATACTGATAACGCTCGTTGCCGAAGGTGAGATTGTTCATGGTGCCCTGGGCGGCGGCGAGCACGCCGAGCGCGCCGTAGAGGGTATCTACGACGCATTGCGAGGTCTCGACGTTGCCGGCCACGACGGCCGCCGGCGGGCGCGGGTCCAGCAGCGAGCCGGGCGGCACCCGCAGCTCCAGCGGCCGCATGCAGCCCTCGTTCATCGGGATATCGTGGTCCACCAGCGTCCGGAACACGTACAGCACGGCGGCCCGGCAAACTGCCCGCGGGGCGTTGAAGTTGCTGGCGCTCTGTGCCGAGGTACCGTCGAAGTCGATCACGGCGCTGCGGGCATCCCGGTCCACGTCGATCCGCACCGCGATGACCTCGCCGTTGTCCAGTTCGTAACGGAAACTGCCGCTGGTGAGCCCGCCGATAGCGCGCCGCACGGCTTCTTCGGCGTTGTCCTGGACATGGTCCATGTATGCCCGCACCACGTCGGCGCCGTACTGGCCGAGCATCCGCGCCAGTTCATCGAGTCCGCGCGAAGTGGCGGCGAGCTGGGCCCGCAGGTCGGCGATGTTCTGGTCCGGGTTACGCGCCGGGCAGGGCCCGCCCGCGAGTACCTCGCGCATGACCTGTTCCCGGAATCGCCCGCCGCGGACCAGCTGCATGCAGTCGATCAGCACGCCCTCCTGTTCGATCCGTGTGCTGTCGGGCGGCATCGAGCCCGGGGTGATGCCGCCGATATCGGCATGGTGCGCCCGGGCGGCCACATAGAACAGGGGGCTGTCCTCGCCGTCGACGAAGAATGGCGAGACCACGGTCACGTCGGGCAGATGAGTGCCGCCGTCGTAGGGCGCGTTGAGGACGTAGCTGTCGCCGGGTTCCATCTGTCCGCCAAAGCGGCGGATGACGGTGCGCACACTTTCGCCCATCGAACCCAGATGCACCGGCATGTGGGGTGCGTTGGCGACCAGTCCGCCGTCCCTGTCGAACACCGCACAGGAGAAGTCCAGCCGTTCCTTGATATTGACCGAATGGGCGGTCTTCTCCAGCACCACGCCCATCTGTTCGGCGATATGCATGAACAGATTGTTGAAGACTTCCAGCAGCACCGGGTCGGGCCTGTCGATACCGATGCCTGCCGTCGCCGGGCCGGGT
>JASFJM010000247.1:0-3844 GCA_050122055.1 Gammaproteobacteria bacterium
GGCCGGCCGCCGGAACGGCCGGCCTGGATGTCTGTGTCATCCGTGTCATTTGGGCTGCATGCGGATAGCCCCGTCCTGGCGGATGGTCTCGGCGTTCAGCATCACCGCGCCATAGAGATAGGCGACCAGGTCAGCGAACTCCTCCGGACGTCCCAGCCGGGACGGGAACGGCACCTGGGCGGCAAGGGACTGCTGCACTTCGTCGGGCATGCTCTCCATCATCGGCGTGAGGAAGATACCGGGGGCCACGGTGTTGACCCGGATGCCCAGGCGCGAGAACTCCCGGGCCAGGGGCAGGGTCATGCCGGCGACGCCGGCCTTGGACGCGGAATAGGCTGCCTGGCCGATCTGGCCCTCGAAGGCGGCGACCGAGGCGGTGTTGATGATCACGCCGCGTTCGCCTTCCTCATTGGGCTCGTTGTGCTGCATGGCGCTGGCGGTCGCCTTGCACATCAGGAAGCTGCCGATCAGGTTCACCTGGATCACCCGGGCGAAATACTCGCCCGGCATGGGACCGTCGCGGCCCAGCACTCTCGCCGCCCCGAGGATGCCGGCGCAGTTGACGCACAGGGTGACGCCGCCGAAGGTCTCCACCGCCTTGTCCACGGCGGCATTGACCTCCTCTTCTTTGCCCACGTCGGTTCGGATGAAGATTGCGTGGTCGCCGAGTTTGGCGGCGGCTTCCTGGCCCTGGTCCTCGTTGACGTCCAGCATGGCGACGTGGCCGCCCTCGGCGGCGACCCGTTGGGCGACGGCCAGTCCCAGACCCGAGGCGGCGCCGGTGACGACGGCGCTGGCATTCTTGATGTCCATCTTTTCTCCCTCGCCCGGCATGGCCCGGGCTGCATTGATCCAAATCTGTGGCGGGCCGGATGTCCGTCCGCGCTCACGGACGGCAGCCGGCCTTGTCTATCCTGATTCTGTCTTTGTTCCTTTGTGGCCGTCCTGAGCGAGGGCGGCAATCATACCGAGCTTGCTGGCCGGCGGGCGACCCAGAGCCCGGCTGATAAACAGGCTGGCCTCCATCAGGCCGCGGGCATCGATGCCGGTCTGGATCCCCATGCCGTGAAGCATATAGACCAGGTCCTCGGTGGCCACGTTGCCGCTGGCGCCGCGGGCGTAGGGGCAGCCGCCGAGGCCGGCCACCGAAGCGTCGACGGTGGCCACGCCGGTCTCCAGACAGGCCAGGATGTTGGCCAGGGCCTGGCCCCGGGTGTCGTGGAAATGGATCGCCAGCCGGGAGATCGGCACCGCCCCGGCCACGGTCTCGAGCATTTCCCGCGCCGCCAGCGGCGTGCCCGCGCCGATAGTGTCGCCCAGGGAGATCTCGTAACAGCCCAGTTCCAGCAGCCGCCGGCTGACCGAGGCGACGGTCCCGGGATCGATCTCGCCTTCGTAGGGGCAGCCCAGCACGCAGGAGACATAGCCGCGTACCTTGATGTCCGTGTCGCGGGCGGCGGTCACGACCTTGGCGATGCGTTCGAACGACTCGTCGATGCCGGCATTGATATTGCGCCGGTTGAAGCTCTCGGAGGCGGCGGTAAACACGGCGATCTCCCGCACGCCGCCGGCCATGGCGCGCTCCAGGCCTTTCATGTTCGGCACCAGCACCGGGTAATCGGTGCCGGGGCGGAAATCCACGCCGGCCAGCACCGCTTCGGCGTCGGCCAGCTGCGGCACCCATTTCGGGCTGACGAAGCTGGTCAGCTCCACCGCCGGCAGCCCGGCGGCGCCGAGCCGGTCGATCAGCTCGATCTTGACCTCGGTGGGCACCGGCTGCTTCTCGTTCTGCAGTCCGTCCCGGGGACCGACTTCCACCACCCGGACCTTGTTCGGCAAGGTGCTCATGCTTCTTCGCGGGGGTCGATATCCACCAGCGGCGTCTCGGCCTCCACCGAATCGCCTTCGCCATAGAGCACCCGCCGCACGATCCCGGCCATGGGCGAGGCCAGCGTGTATTCCATCTTCATGCCTTCCATGACCAGCAGGGGCTGGCCGGGTTCCACCGAATCGCCCTCGCGCACGTGGACGGCGACGACGCGTCCCGGCATGGGCGCACCCGGATGGGCGTCGGCTTCGGCGTCGCCGGCGTCTGATTGATACAGCGGCAGCCGGGTCAATTCGTAGCCGCCGAAATCGAGACCGACGAAACAATCCGTGCCGTCGTTCAAGACCGTGGCCTGGACGTCGGCATCGTCCACCTGCAGTTCCACATGGTCCGTATCCAGCGGCCGGTAGCGGACCCGGACCGGCTCCTTGTTATGGCCATCGCCGAGCTCGGCGATCCAGCCCTGTTCCTCTTCCTGTTCAATCAGGACGATGTCATACCGTTCGCCCGAGGCATCGGCGAAACGCATGCGCAGACCGCCGCCCCCGGCTCGCCAGCCGTCGGCCCGGTCCCAGGCCGACCAGGGATCGGCGGTGGAGGCGGCCGGTGGCCGTTCGACGGCAAAGCTGCAGGCCGCCGCGATCAGGGCGATGTCGTGTGCCGCCGGCAGCGCCGCCAGGACCTGGTCCAGGTGCTGGTCCAGATAAGCGGTGTCCATGTCCGCAGCGGCGAAATCCGGGTGGCCGGCGATGCTCCGCAGCAGCGGCAGATTGGTGGTCGGCCCGGTCAGCAGGGTGCGCGCCAGGGCGTGGCGCAGCCGCTCGACGGCGGCGGGCCGGTCCGGACCCCAGACGATCAGCTTGGCCAGCATGGGGTCGTAATGGATGCTGACCTCGTCACCGTCCTCCACGCCGGTGTCGAGTCGCAGGTCCATGGCGCCGTGGGGATGGACGAAGCGGCCGATCCGCCCGGTGGCCGGCAGGAAATCGTTGAAGGGATTCTCGGCGTAGAGCCGGGCCTCGATGGCGTGGCCGTGGCTGACGATATCGGACTGGGCGCGGGGCAGGGCTTCGCCGGCCGCCACCCGAAGCTGCCATTCCACCAGGTCGACGCCGGTGATGGCCTCGGTCACCGGGTGCTCCACCTGCAGCCGGGTGTTCATCTCCATGAAGTAGAACTCACCGGAGGCGTCGAGCAGGAATTCCACCGTGCCAGCGTTGACGTAGTTGACCGCTTTGGCCGCCGCCACGGCGGCGTCGGTCAGGCGCCGGCGAAGGGCCTCGTCCACGACGGGGGAGGGGGACTCCTCGATGATCTTCTGATGGCGCCGCTGGATGGAACATTCCCGCTCGAACAGGTGCAGCACCGTGCCCTGCCGATCGCCGATGATCTGCACCTCCACATGGCGCGGTTTGCGCACATAGCGCTCCACGATCATGCGCTGATCGCCGAAGGCCGCCGCCGCCTCGCGCCGGGCGCCGGCCAGGGCGGCGGCCCAGCCCGCTTCGTCCCCGACGATGCGCATGCCCTTGCCGCCACCGCCGGCGGAGGCCTTGAGCATGATCGGGAAACCCACCTCCCGAGCTGCGCCCAGCAGGCTGTCGTCGTCCTGGGCCTCGCCGTCGTAACCCGGCACCACCGGCACGCCGGCATCGGCCATGATCTGTCGCGCCCGGCTCTTGGAGCCCATCAGACGGATGGTCTCCGCATCCGGCCCCACGAAGACGATGCCGGCCGCCTCGCAGGCGGCGGCAAAGTCCGGGTTTTCAGATAGAAAACCGTAGCCGGGATGGATCGCGTCGGCGCCGCGCCCGGCGGCCAGATCGACGATGCGGTCGATCCGCAGATAGGATTCGTCCGGGCGCAGCCCGCCCAGGTCCAGGGCCTCGTCGGCGAGGCGCACGTGGCGGGCGTGGGCGTCCGCGGCCGAGTGGACCGCGATGGTGTGGATACCGAGCCGCTGGCAGCTGCGGATGATGCGGCAGGCGATCTCGCCGCGGTTGGCGATCAACAGGC
>JASFJM010000248.1:0-3822 GCA_050122055.1 Gammaproteobacteria bacterium
CCTACGAGCACTGGATGGAGAACGTGGATCAGTACGTAGAGACCTACAGAGGTCATCTGGCCGAGTTCGCTCCGGAGATCAGTCACTGGCCCGAGGACGCAGGTCCGTTCGAATGGTTCTGGGTCTACACCTATCATCTCAAGCCCGGTGGCGGCCGCCCCTACTTCGCCGCGGTGAAGGCCATCACCGATGCTCTGCGGGAGGAGGGCTGGGACGAGGTGTGGTCCTTTATCTGGCAGCTCGATGGCGACGTGCCGGCCATGAGTCTGGTGATCCCGGAGAACGACTGGGCCGGCTTCGCCGGTCCCGAGACGGGTGCCTACGACACCATCGCCGAGTCCATGGGCAAGGAAAAGGCCGATGCCATGTGGGAGGCGATGAACAAGCACATCAAGTCGGCCACCAGCACCATCTATCATCGGCATGCCGACATGTCCTTCGAGGGTGCGAGTCAGTAGACCACGCGATCTTTCAGCCGCGAATCGGCACAGATGGGAGCGCGTCCGTCACGGGCGCGCTCTCTTTTTTGGCCGGCAATATTGTCGCTTGGCGGGAGCGTATCCGGATAAATCGCCGTGATATGCTGCGATGGTCCACCCGACGGTGGTGCCGGGTGCAGGGGGAATGTGAGCATGGGGGAAGCGGTCGATCTCGGCGTCTTGTTCGACGCCCATCTGCAGCGGCTGCAGCGAGATTATGTTGCGGCCATGGAGGCCTCCGGCCATGAATCCGTCATCCTGGCCTCCGGCACGCCCCGGTACCGGTTCGAAGACGATCAGACTGTTCCGTTCCGGATCAATCCCCGTTATCGCCAATGGATCCCCGAAGGCGATCACACCGATTCATTTGTCGTCATACGACCCGGCCAGCGGCCGCGACTGATCTGCCACCAGCCGCGTGATTACTGGCATGTGGTGCCTGGGGCACCAACCGGCTTCTGGGCCGGCAATTTCGACATCGAGAGCGCCGGCTCGGCGGAGGCGGCCCTCAAGGCGCTCGGGGATCCGGGTGGGCGCGCGGCCTGGTTGGGTGACTTCGCCGGACTTCCGCCGGGCGCCGCCGCCGATCAGGTCAACCCGCCGGCCCTGACCCACTGGCTCGACTATCACCGGGTCTACAAGACGAACTATGAAGTCGCATGCATCGAACAGGCGAGTCGCATCGCGGCGCATGCGCACATCGCGGCGAGAGAGTCGCGGAAGGCGGGCGCCGCGGAGTTCGAAATCCATTTGGCATACCAGCGGGCGGCCGGGCAGAACGAGCAGGCGCTGCCTTACGGCAACATCATCGCCCTCAACGAGCACGCCGCGACGCTGCATTACGAACTGTTCGATCACCAGCCGCCCGCGACCGCCCACTCGTTTCTGATCGATGCGGGCGCCAGTTATCTGGGTTACGCCGCCGACATCACCCGGACCTGGCCTGCGGCCGACGGTCTGTTCGCCGATCTGGTTTCGGCACTGGATCATGCCCAGCGGGAGTTGATCGCGGGCATCCGGCCCGGGCAGGCATTCCTCGATCTTCACCTGCAGGCCCATGCCGATGTCGCCGACATCCTGTCCCAGCTTGGCCTGGTGGGCATGAGCCCCGAGTCCATGGTCGAAAGCGGGGTGACCGCCGCCTTCTTCCCCCATGGCCTGGGTCACCATCTTGGCCTCCAGGTGCACGACCGTGGCGGCAAGCTGGCGGATACGGCGGGCACCGTCATCCCGCAGCCATCGGGTCATCCCTTTCTGCGGAATCTCCGCTCGGTCGAGCCCGGCAATGTGTTCACTATCGAGCCCGGTATCTATGTGATTGAGCAGCTGTTGGCACCTTTGCGGGAAGGTCCGATCGGCGACGACATCGATTGGGAACGGGTGGCGGAGATCGCCCCCTGTGGCGGCGTCCGCATCGAGGACAACATCCTGGTCACGAGCCGCGGCGTGCGCAATCTGACCCGGGAGGCTTTTGACGAGCTGGAACGGGCCTGAGATCGTGACGCCCCGGCGGGGGCGCAGCGGCCGGGACCGAGCAGGCAGAGGCGCCGGTTACCGTGCCGGAAACAGGGAGAGCCGAGAATGTCAGCCAATTACCTCGAGCAGCTTGCGGCGGAGTGGTACGAATACAGCGGATATTTCGTGCGCCGCAACGTACCGGTCGGCCCCAGACCCGGGGGCGGTTTCGATAGCGAGCTGACCATCCTCTCCGTGCATCTGGATCAGCGGAAGGTGGTCCAGGTGGAACCGTCCATGGATGCGCACAGCTGGGAGAAGCGCGAGGCCCGTTTTCGGGCGCGGTTCGACGCGGGACGCCGGTTCATCCCGGACCTGCTCGGCGACTTCGAACCGGATGCTCCCATCCGCCAGATCGCCCTGATCGGTCTCGGCAGCCGTCTGAACCATCCGACGATCGGCGGCGGTGAAGTGCTGACGCTGCCGGATTTCCTGGCGGAGATCATCGCTTCGGTGGGCAAGGTCGCGGATGCCAGCGGCGCGGTCCCCCAGCAATATCCCATCCTGCGGACCCTGCAATTCGTGGCGGAGAACCGGCGCGCCGTGATGGCGGCGCTGCTGGATCAGGACCCGCGGCAGATGGGTTTCTGAAAGTCCTTGCCCCGGCTCGCCAGGCGCTGAGTCGAGCCGGCTGTCGCCCGACCGAACGGGTTGGCGAAGGGGATCAGGCGGTCGAGCGATCCTGTTCTGCGGGCGCGTCCACAGGCGTATCCTCGGTCAGATAGCGGCGCATCATCATCGCCTGCTGAAGCTTGCCCTTGCGGACATAGGACTGATAGAGGATGTCGCGCATGAATTCCATCAGCACCCCGGCCTGGGAAGTATTCAGCATCGGCAGGTTGTCCAGCTGGTCATCGGTGTCGAACAGCACCTCGCGGATGACATCGAAGGTCTCCTCGTCGACCTCCGCCATGTCGCGGATATCGTTGCACTGTTCGAAGATGCGCATCTTGCCGCTCTCGCCCAGGTCCCTGAACACATGCCGGGCCGTGCGCCGGCACATGCTGGCGAAGGCATTCATACAGTTCGACGAATAGCAGCTCAATGCCTCGCGGAACAGGATCTCGCTGTCCTCGGGCAGATAGGTGAAGTCGAAGCGCTCCCGGGGCCGCTCGATCTCCTGATAATTGGTGGACAGCTCGACCCGGTCCTCCAGATAGGCCTTGACCGGGTACTTGAGGAACACCGGGTCGCCGCAGGCATCGCAGCGGAAAACCACGCCGACTTCGCTCGGCTTGAACCGTTCCAGTTCGGCGAAGTGGGGCCAGGAAACCGGCGAGATGTGGGACAGCACCGAGCAGGACGGACAGGAGACCGCGAAGTGCTGGCCATGGGCGTGGTGAAACTTGTCGTCCTTGTCAACAAAGATGGACATATTCTTATTATCCCTGAAGTTTTCCGCTCACAGGGAAAACTCCCGAGACCATCTCTCACGGGAATCCCCCCATCTCGGCAGTGTATCCAAAGGTCTGCCCGGAGGCGAATGATCACCTTATGTAAAGCGGCGGTTCGCCCACTCCGGAAGCGGCCCCGACAGTAGCTGGCCCATTCGTCAAACGGGCCGCGTGGGCGCTGCCCGGTTCATCCGCCGGCGCGCTCCAACCGCTCGCGCACGCGGCTCCTCAGGCTGTCCAGGTCGATATCCCGGTCCGTCTGTACGATCAGGCTGTCCGCTTCAGGCGCGAGGCCCCCGTAGCGGCGTATCTGGGCCGCGAGCACCCCGGGGCCGGCGTCGGAGGGATCATGGCCCTCGCGGGCCCGTGCCACCACCCGCTGATGCAGGACCTCCGGATCTGCCTCGCAGCGCAGGAACAGTTGCGGTACACCC
>JASFJM010000249.1:0-3805 GCA_050122055.1 Gammaproteobacteria bacterium
AAGCGGCGCTCGCGTCGGCGACGCGCAAGCGTCACGGCGACAACATCGACGTGCGGGTTGCGATCGACCGGGAGTCCGGCGAATACGAGACTTTCCGCCGCTGGAAGGTGTTCGCTGACGATTCGTCCGAGCTGGAGGAGCCGGATCACGAGCTGCGTCTGGAGGACGCGCTGGATATGGATCCCGCGGCCGAAATCGACGGCTACGTGGAGGAGCCGATGGAATCCATCGCCTTCGGACGCATCGCCGCCCAGACGGCCAAGCAGGTCATCGTGCAGAAGGTGCGCGAGGCGGAACGCGCCCAGGTCGTCGAGGAGTTCGAGGGACGCGTGGGCGAGATGGTCAGTGGCCTGGTAAAGCGCGTCGACCGGAACGGTATCTATGTGGATCTCGGTGGCAACGCCGAGGCCTTCATCCCGCGCGAGAACATGATCCCGCGGGAGCCGGTGCGCCCCCAGGACCGGATCAAGGGCCTGCTGTGCGAGGTCCGCTCTGAACTCCGCGGGCCCCAGCTGTTCCTGACCCGGACCTCGCCACAATTCCTGATCGAGTTGTTCAAGCTGGAGGTTCCGGAGGTGGGTCAGGGTCTGATCGAGATCCTGGCTGCGGCGCGGGATCCCGGTCTCCGGGCCAAGATCGCGGTTCGCAGCCTCGACCAGCGCATCGATCCGGTGGGTGCCTGTGTCGGCATGCGTGGATCACGGGTCCAGGCCGTCTCCAACGAGCTCGCCGGTGAGCGGGTGGACATCATCCTGTGGGACGACAACGCGGCCCAGTTCGTGATCAATGCCATGTCGCCGGCAGAGGTCGTGTCCATCGTCGTCGACGAGGACGAACACAGCATGGACGTGGCGGTGGAGGAGGACAAGCTGTCCCAGGCCATCGGCCGCGGTGGGCAGAACATCCGCCTCGCCAGCGAACTCTCCGGCTGGGAACTCAACGTGATGACCGCCGAGGACGCGGACGAGAAGAGCGACCGGGAAGCGAAGGAACTGGGCGAACGCTTCCGGAAGCAGCTCGACGTCGATGAGGAAGTGGCCATGATCCTGGTGCAGGAGGGTTTCTCCACCATCGAGGAGATCGCCTATGTGCCGGTACCGGAGCTGGTGGAGATCGAGGAATTTGACGAAGAGATCGTCAATGAACTCCGCACCCGTGCCCGTGACGTGCTCATCACGCAGGCCATCGCGACCGAGGAAGAGATCGACAAGGCCGAGCCCGCCGAGGATCTGCTGAGTCTCGAGGGGATGAGCAAGGAACTGGCGTATCTGCTGGCCAGCCGGGGCATCGTGACCCGGGAGGATCTTGCCGAGCAATCGGTGGACGAACTCGAAGATATCGAGGAACTGGATCCGGAGCGCTCGGCGGAACTGATCATGGCCGCGCGCGCTCACTGGTTCGAGGAAGCCGAAGCCCAGGAAAGCGCCTGATTACCGAGGACGGATTACCCATGGCTGACGTCACTGTCACACAGTTTGCCGAAGTTCTTAAAGTGCCGGTCGAGCGACTCCTGGTCCAGCTCGAGGAGGCAGGGATCGATGTGGGCGGCCCGGACGCCAGGATCAGCGATGACGCCAAACTCGAGCTGCTGACCTATCTCCGCCGCAGCCACGGCCGCAAGGGCGAGGGCGCCGCGCCGCGCAAGATCACGCTCAAGCGCAAGACCCAGAGCGAACTGCGTCAAAGCGCCACCCAGGGTCGTTCCCGCACCGTCAACGTCGAGGTGCGGCGCAAGCGCACGTACGTGAAGCGTGACGTGCTGGAAGAGCAGGCCCGCCAGCAGCAGGAAGAGCTGGACAAGGCCCGCGAGGCCGAGGAAGAGGCGCGTCTCGCAGAGCAGCGGGCCAAGGAAGCGGAAGAAGAAAAGAGGCGGAGCGAAGAAGAGGCGCGCAAGCGCGAATTGGAGCAGGCCGACCGTCTCCGGGAAGAGGAGGAGAACCGCCTCAAGGCCGAGGAAGAAGCGCGCCGGATCGCCGAGGAGGAGGCACGCCGCCGGGTCGAGGAAGAGGCCAGGCGCGCCAGCGAGGCTCGCGAGCGGGCACAGACGGAGCGGGCCCGGAAGGACAAGCCTGCGACGCGGTATGGCCGCAAGGAACTGCACGTGGTCCCCGGCTCCAAGCCGGGGCGCCGCCGGAAGCGTCCCACCCACCGGCGCCCGGTTTCGGTTTCTGTCGACAGCCAGCACGGTTTCGAGCGGCCGACCGCGCCCGTGGTGCGCGAAGTCGCGCTGCCGGAGACGATCACTGTCGCCGAGCTGGCCCAGAAGATGGCGGTCAAGGCGGGCGAGGTCATCAAGACCATGATGGGCATGGGCGCCATGGCCACCATCAACCAGGTCATCGACCAGGATACGGCGCAGATCGTGGTCGAGGAGATGGGCCACAAGGTCAAGCTGCTCAAAGAAGACCAACTCGAGGACGTGGTGGCGGAGGCGGCCAGGCCCGAGGGCGAACCCGAGCCCCGGGCGCCGGTGGTCACGATCATGGGCCATGTGGACCATGGCAAGACCTCGTTGCTCGACTATGTCCGGCGGACCCACGTAGCCGCCGGCGAGGCGGGTGGTATCACCCAGCACATCGGCGCCTATGTAGTGGAAGTGGACAAGGGCAAGGTCACCTTCCTCGATACGCCCGGCCACGCGGCGTTTACCGCCATGCGCGCGCGCGGGGCCCAGGCCACCGATATCGTCATCCTGGTGGTGGCGGCGGATGACGGCGTCATGCCGCAGACCATCGAGGCCATCCAGCATGCCAAGGCGGCGGGTGTCCCGCTGATGGTGGCGGTCAACAAGATCGACAAGCCGGCGGCAGATCCTGATCGCGTGCGCAATGAGTTGTCCCAGCATGAGGTGATCCCCGAGGAATGGGGCGGGGACACGATCTTCGTCAACGTCTCGGCCCAGACCGGCGAGGGCGTGGATGCCCTGCTGGAGGCCCTGGTGTTGCAGGCCGAGGTGCTCGAATTGAAGGCGGTGCCGGATGGTCCGGCGGCGGGCGTGGTGGTCGAGTCCAGTCTGGAGAAAGGCCGCGGCGCCGTGGCGACGGTGCTGGTCAAGCAGGGCCGGCTCAAGAACGGCGACATCATGCTGGCCGGTGAGGAGTTCGGACGCGTGCGGGCGATGTTCGACGAGCACGGCCAGACCATCGAAGAGGCCGGCCCCTCGGTCCCGGCCCAGGTGCTCGGGCTCTCCGGGACCCCGAACGCTGGTGACGATTTTATCGTCCTCGAAAGCGAGCGGAAGGCCCGCGAGGTAGCTTCCCATCGCCACGGCAAGTTGCGCGACGTCAAGCTGGCGCAGCAGCAGGCCGCGCGGCTCGAAGACGTCTTCTCGCGGATGGAGGAGGGCGCCTCCGACACGGTGCAGATCCTGATCAAGGCGGACGTCCAGGGCAGTGCAGAAGCGCTGCGCGACGCCCTGACCAAGCTCTCCGGCGACGAGGTGTCGGTCAACGTCATCGGCAGCAACGTCGGCGGCATCACCGAGTCGGACATCAATCTGGCGGCAGCGTCTTCCGCCATCGTGATCGGATTCAACGTCCGTGCCGACGGCGCGGCCCGGAACGCCATCAAGGAGACCGGTGTCGACGTCCGCTATTACAGCATCATCTATGAAGCCATCGACGACGTGAAGGCGGCCATCGTCGGCATGTTGTCGCCCGAGATCCGGGAGCAGATTGTTGGCCTGGCCGAGGTGCGCGATGTGTTCCGTTCGCCGAAGCTGGGTGCCATCGCCGGCTGTATGGTCGTCGACGGACTGGTCCGGCGTAACAATCCGATCCGCGTCCTGCGCGACAACGTGGTGATC
>JASFJM010000250.1:0-3799 GCA_050122055.1 Gammaproteobacteria bacterium
CGCTCGGCCATGAAGGGCCGTTTCACCGTCAACCCATCACGCTCCTATCTTTGCGGCAAACCCGCCGCAGCGACCGACGACCGGGAGGTGGAACATTGAAGATCGCCATCATGTCCCGCAACAAGAGACTGTACTCCACCGCACGCCTGATCGAGGCCGGCGAGAAGGCCGGTCATGAGGTAGTCGTGGTCGATACACTGCGTTGCGTGATGAACATCACATCCAACACGCCTGCCGTGATTTATGGAGAAAAGAAGCTGACGGACTTCGATGCCGTGATCCCCCGGATCGGCGCCTCGATCACTTTTTATGGCCTCGCAGTGCTGCGTCAGTTCGAAGTCACTGGTGTCTATCCGCTGAACGAATCGGTCGCCATCGGCCGCTCCAGGGACAAGCTCCGCTCGATGCAGTTGCTGGCCAGGGCCGGGCTCGGACTGCCGGTGACCGGGTTTGCCCATCGTGCCGATGACATCAAGACCATCATCAAGCAGGTGGGCGGGACGCCGGTGGTGATCAAGCTGCTGGAGGGGACCCAGGGCAAGGGTGTGGTGCTGGCGGAGACTCCCAAGGCGGCGGAGAGTGTGATCGATGCCCTGCGAGCGCTGGATGCGAACTTCCTGGTGCAACAATTCGTCAAGGAAGCCGGCGGCGCCGACATCCGCTGCTTCGTCATCGGCGAGCGGGTCGTGGCAGCGATGAAGCGGCAGGCGCTGGAGGGCGAATTCCGCTCGAATCTGCACCGCGGCGGGACCGCAACGGTCGTAAAATTGAAGCCTGACGAACGCGCTGCGGCCGTCCGGGCATCCAAGAAGCTGGGTCTGAACGTCGCCGGTGTGGATCTCATCCGCGCCGCCGACGGCCCTCAGGTACTGGAGGTCAACTCCTCGCCGGGCCTGGAGGGTATCGAGGGCGCCACCGGACTGGATATCGCCGGCCAGATCATTAGCTTCCTGGAGAAGAATGCGCGTCTGAACAGGACCGGGACACGTGGCAAGGGTTAAACACGACGGCAAACCGGTCACGATCGGGGATACCGAAATCCCGCCGGGAGCGCGAAAGACTTTGCCACTGCCCGTAGCCATGCTGTACACGCGGACGCCGGTGGAGATGCCGGTGAACGTGATCAACGGCCGCGATGATGGCCCGCGGTTGTTCGTCAGCGCCGCGGTCCACGGCGACGAACTGAACGGCATCGAGATCATACGCCGCCTGCGCAAGGCGCCGGCGCTCAAGCGCTTGCGCGGCGTCCTGTTGATGGTACCGGTCGTCAATTCCTTCGGCGTGCTGCAACACTCGCGCTATCTGCCCGATCGCCGCGATCTCAATCGTTGTTTCCCGGGCAGCGAGACCGGCTCACTGGCCGCCCGCCTGGCCAATCTGTTTATGAGTGAGATCGTGCGCAAATGTACCCACGGCATCGATCTCCACACCGGCGCCATCCACCGAAGCAACCTGCCGCAGATACGCTGCAATCTGTCTGATCCCGATACGGAGCGACTGGCCCGGGCGTTCGGGGCGCCGGTGATCATCGACGCGCAGAATCGTGACGGCTCGCTGCGCGGCGCCGCCGCGGATATCGGCGTACCGACGCTACTCTACGAAGCCGGTGAGGCACTGAGATTCGACGAGGTCTGCATCAGCGGCGGCGTCCGCGGTATCCTCAACGTCATGCGCGCACTGGGCATGCTGCCGCCTTCCCGCAGCAAGGCGGCCACCAAGGAAGCCGTCGTCGCCCGCTCCAGCAGCTGGCTGCGCTCGCCCGAAGGCGGCCTCTTCCGCAGCCACGTGCGGCTCGGCGCGCGGATCGACACCGGCGACCTGATGGGCACCGTCACCGACCCTTTCAGTGACGCGGAAACAGAATTGCTTGCCCACACGCGCGGCATCGTGATCGGCCGCAGCCGTCTGCCGCTGGTCAACGAAGGCGATGCCTTGTTCCACATCGCTCGCATGGCGCGGCCCGGCGAAGCGACCAAGGCCATCAAGGCGTTTGCCGATCTCGACCAGCACGAAGGCCTGCCGGAAGACGAGAGCGCAATCATCTGAATGGTCATTGATTTGCGGATGTAGGTATGGGAAAAAAAGACGCGGAACGACGGCGGGATTTCGGACCGGCCAGCTTTGCCATCCGCTTGATCGTGGCATTGCTGCTGGTCCTGCTCAGCTACAACCCCACCGGGATCTCCTGGTTTGACTGGCTGCAGGCCGACCTGCCGGGGATCACGCCGCTGGTGGCACTGACCGGTGTCGCCCTGTTGATCGGTTGGGTCATCTACATCCGCGCGACGCTGCGCTCTCTGGGCACCCTGGGTCTGATCCTGGCCTTCGCCTTCTTTGGCGCCCTGTTGTGGCTGGTCATCGACGCCGGTATCGTGCCGGCGGACAGCGTCGAGGCCATCACCTGGATCGTGCTGGTTCTTTTGTCGCTCGTCATGGCGGTCGGGATCTCCTGGTCTCACGTGCGCAGGCGCCTGACGGGACAGTACGATACCGACGAGCTGGACGGCTGAATAAGACGGGAATTGCCCGAATTATGAAGGAGAGATTTATGGCTTTGATCGATCGGACTATCCGCTGGATGAGTGTGCTGTCGATGAGCGCGGCGCTGACGGCTGCCGTCGTCCCCGCCGCGCATGCCGCCTCCGCCCAGGAGATCGATATCAAGGTGGATGCGGCCTTGAAGCGCTTCCGTGAGGACGTAGACGGCGCCGAGGAATTCATGAACGCGGCGAAGGGCGTGCTGGTATTCCCGTCGGTGCTCAAGGGCGGATTCGTCGTCGGCGCCGAATGGGGCGAAGGCGCCCTGCGCATCGGCGGCGCGACCGTGGACTACTACAACACCGTCGCCGGTTCGTTCGGATTCCAGCTCGGGGCCCAGGCCAAGACGGTGATCATCATCTTCATGGAGCAGAAGGCGCTGGAGAACTTCCGCGACAGCAAAGGCTGGGAGGCCGGGGTCGACGGCTCCGTCGCCCTGGTCGAGCTAGGCGCGGGCGAGTCCCTGGACACCACCAACATCCGGGACCCGATCGTCGGTTTCGTGTTCGGCAACAAGGGGCTGATGTTCAACCTGACGCTGGAGGGCTCCAAGTTCACCCGCCTCGACAAGAGCAAGGGGAACGGCGGCGACAAGCAGGACACCGAAGCTCAGTAGCCACGCTCCACGCTGACCACCGACAGCATGGGCTCGCCGGCCACGTAACGGCGCAGGTTCTCCCGCATCACGATCCACAGCCGCTCGATCCGCCGGTCCGAACCGGCGGCCACGTGTGGGGTGATGATCACGTTCGGGGCGGTCCAAAGGGGATGATCCGCCGGCAGCGGCTCGGGCTCGGTGACGTCGAGCCCGGCGCCGGCGAGTTCGCCCTGCTCCAGGGCCTGGATCAGGTCCGCGGTCACCACGCTGCGCCCCCGGCCCACATTGATGAAATAGGCAGTGGGCTTCATGGCGCGGAAGAAACCGGCGTCGAACAGATCGGTGGTGGCCGCAGTCAGGGGCGCCGCATTGACGATCACATCGGCTCGCGGTGTGAGCGTCATCAACTCGTCAGCCAGTCCCACATAGCTGACAAACGGCGGGCCTTCGCGGCTACTGTTCCGGGTGGCGATGACCTCCATCCCGAACGCGTGGGCGCGGCGCGCCACTTCGGTGCCGATACCGCCCAGCCCGACAACCAGCATGGTCTTGCCGGTCAGCTCCCACAGATGCTCCTCGGACACCAGACCCCGCTCCCAGCGGCGCGCATCCTGGGCATCCCGATAGCGATACAGGCCACGGGAGAAGTTGAGCAGCATGGCC
>JASFJM010000251.1:0-3795 GCA_050122055.1 Gammaproteobacteria bacterium
TTATGTCAACCGTCTCAATCGCAAATTTTTCATGCCGTACAGGCACTTAGACGCGGTTTCGAAGCCAGTATACCGGGTTTATAGGCCCTGTAAATCATGTGCTTAAGAGAGCTTCTTGGTAAAGCTCTTCAACTTTTTCGACTTTTTTTGATTTTTTGGTCGGGGACCCGGGACAGAAGATGGGAGTCGGCCGATAAGCCGGGTTCTGTCGTGGACAGTCATTCATCTGGGACCCACGTCGCCATGGGCCTCAAGCGACCTACCCGGGAGCGCGCGCGGGCCGCGCGTCGCCGTCCCGAGGGACGGCATGCTCCCCTATTTGGTCTTGCTCCGAGTGGGGTTTACCGTGCCGCGACGTGTTACCACTCGCGCGGTGCGCTCTTACCGCACCATTTCACCCTTACCGGCCCCTGCCCGCGTTGGGACAGGGACTTGGGCGGTATATTTTCTGTGGCACTTTCCGTGAGCTCGCGCCCCCCAGGCGTTACCTGGCACTCCGCCCTGCGGAGCCCGGACTTTCCTCCGTGACCGTTTCCGGCCACGGCGACTGTCTGGCCGACTCCCGCCTTTATTATACCGGAGCGTCCTTGCCTGGCGTGCCGCCGCTCAGCCTGGATGCGATGGCGAAGGCTTCCGCCCGCTTGCAACCGGTAATGGCGGAAGCGATGCGCGCCGCCCGGCTGGCCGGCAGTTCGGTTACGAGCAGCCTGAGCAGCTGCTCCAGCCCCGGCGCGGCCGCCCGCTCCGATTCTCCGGTGCCGGCGATCACCAGCACGCTCTCGCCGCGACGGAGGTCGGCATCGACGCCAATCCGCTCCCGCAGCGCGCCCAGGCTGCCCCGATAGACACTCTCGAACGTCTTGGTCAGCTCCCGGGCCAGCGTCGCGGCCCGCTCGATGCCGAACGCACCGATCATGTCGTCGAGGGTGTCGGCCAGACGCCGTCCTGACTCGTAGAACACGAGTGTCCTCGCCTCCTCCGCCAGCGCCTCCAGGCGCCTGCGTCGGGCCGCGGCGCGCGACGGCAGAAAGCCCTCAAAGCAAAAACGATCGGTGGGCAGTCCGGCCACGCTGAGCCCGGCGATGGCCGCACAGGGCCCGGGGACCGGGCTGACCGGCAGGTCGGATTCGCGGGCCGCGGCCAGCAGCCGGTAACCGGGATCGCTGATCAGTGGGGTACCGGCATCGGAGACAAGGGCAAAACTCTGTCCGGCGGCCAGCTTCTCGAGGATGCCGGCGACCCGGGCTTCTTCATTATGCTCGTGGAACGATATCCGTCGGGTATCGATACCAAGCCGCGCCAGCATCTGGCCCGTATGACGCGTGTCCTCGCACAGGACCGCATCGACCGTGGCCAGGATCTCCCGCGCGCGGGGGCTCAGGTCGTCGAGATTGCCGATCGGCGTCGCGACTATATAAAGCTTCCCGGCGGATTCTGGCACTATACTCCCCGACCCGTGGCCGCCTTAAATGGTCGGCGGCTCATCCTGCAACGGGAACCAGACGCTATGCAAACCGGACGGCAATCTCTTCTCCGCTACGCCCTCGCGCTTGTCGCGGCGTGCCTGATCCTGAGCGCATGCGGTCCTGTCCGGCCGGATGCGGAGGACCGCGCCGGCCAGATCGCCGCGGCCCGCCAGATGGAAGCGGCCGGCAGCTATGCCGAGGCCGCGCAAAAGTGGCAGCAACTGGCTGAATCCGCCTCCGGGTCGGAGCGCGATGTGGCGCTTCAGAACGCCGCGCGCAATCTTTTCCTGGGGGGCCGCACCGCCGAGGCCCGCTCGGTGCTCGCCCGGGTGCCCGTGCCATCGGGAACCGCGGCCGCCGGGGAGTATCTGCTGTTGCGGGCGCGCCTGGCGGTGGGGGCCGGCGACGGAGCCGACGCCCTCGAATCCCTCGGCCTGATCCCGGATGACGCCAGCCCTGCGATCCGCCTGCAGGCGCTGGAGGTGGAGTCCGACGCCAGTCTCGTGCTCGGCAAGGCCGGGCCGGCCGTCATCGCCCTGGTGCAGCGGGAGGCCCTGCTCGAGGATCCCTCTCAGATCCGCGACAATCAACGCCGCATCTGGAATCGTCTGCAGGAGGCGGCAGCGGCCGACGCCGATTTCACTATCCCTGCGGACGCGGATCCGGTCGCCCGCGGCTGGCTGCAGCTGGGGACCTTGCTCGAGGCTTACGGCCGCAACCCGTTCCAGCTCCAGGCCAGCCTGCTCGACTGGCGGGCGCGCAACCCGTCCCATCCGGCCAGTGGCGAGGTGCTGGAGACCGCGCTGGCCACCTACCGCGATCTCAACGAGTATCCGAGCCGGGTCGCGCTGCTGCTGCCTCTGACCGGCCGTCTGGCGGCCTCGTCCGCCGCCGTGCGGGATGGCTTTATTGCTGCCTATTACCAGCAGACGGAACAGCGGCCGGGAGTCCGTATCTACGACAGCAACCGGCTCGGTGCCAGCGGCGCCTGGGAACAGGCCGCCGCCGACGGCGCCGATTTCATCGTCGGCCCGCTGTCCAAGGGCGAGGTGGAGACGCTGCGCTCGGTCTCCGGCGGGGTGCCGACTCTCGCCCTGAACGAAGTGCCACAGGGAGACCCGCTGCCGCCCTACGTCTATCAGTTCGCGCTCTCTCCCGAGGACGAGGCCGAACAGGCCGCGCGCCGGGCCCTCGACGACGGCTTCCGCGAGGCCGTGGCACTGGTGCCGGGGAATGACTGGGGCATGCGCATCGTGGCCAGCTTCGGCGAATCCCTCCAGGCCGGCGGTGGTCGCCTGCTGGGGATCTCCACCTACACGCCCGGCGCCGCCGATTTCTCGGATCCCATCCGCGGGCTGCTGCTGGTGGACGAGAGCGCACAGCGGCATCGGCAGCTCGAAACCGTGCTGGGCCTCAACCTGGAGTTCGAACCCAGACGGCGGCAGGACGCCGACTTCGTCTTCGTCGCCGCGCAGTCGGGTGACGGGCGTCAGATCCGCCCCCAGCTGAAGTTCCATTACGGCGCGGACCTGCCGGTCTACGCCACGTCTGCCATCTACGCGCCGGACGAGGGTCCCAACCGGGATCTGGATGGCGTCCGTTTCAACGACATGCCATGGGTGCTGGGCGCGGAACAGGACGTAGTGGTGTTGCGCGACCGGCTCGCCACCATATGGCCCTCGAGCAGCGGTCGCCGCGCCAGATTGTATGCACTCGGTTTCGATGCCTACCGGCTGGTCCCGATCCTGAGGAACGACCGCGGCCTGCTGCGGGACGGCTTGTCAGGCCTCACCGGCGTGCTCAAGCTCGAACAGGAGCAGCGCATCCATCGCCGACTAATCTGGGCCGCCATCGCCAACGGCCAGCTCCGCGTTCTGCCCCCAATCCCTGACCCGGGGTGAGCCGGCTCCGCGGCCGAGAAGCCGAACGGATGGCCGAGCGTTTTCTCCGGCGAAGGGGACTCGAATGTCTCCATCGAAACTATCAGTGTCGCTGGGGCGAGATCGACCTGCTGATGCGGCATGGGGACATCCTGGTGGTAGTGGAGGTCCGCGCCCGGGCTCCGGGTGCCCGCTGCAGCGCCGAGGAATCCGTGTCCGCTGCCAAACGGGCCCGGATCATCGCCGCGGCCCGTCACTTCCTCGCCCGGCATCCCCGGCTGGCGGCCGGCCCCGTGCGCTTTGACGTTGTGGCAATATCACCAGGTGGTGGTGACAATGAACTCCGCTGGATAGAAGCCGCATTCAGCGCCTGATCGCGCGTTCGGATGCTTTCCGGTGGCGTACGGGCGCGACAGCGGAGACGGCAGGAACTCCATGGATCTCGAGCA
>JASFJM010000252.1:0-3789 GCA_050122055.1 Gammaproteobacteria bacterium
CCCGGATCGAGCGGTAATAGCGGAGACCCGGGTCGTTTTCCAGGGTCAGGGAATCGGCCGACGCGTCGAGCCGGAACTGGGGCGCGAACCAGCCGAACAGGGCCACCAGCAGGCAGGTGACCAGGAGAACGGCAACGGGCCGGCCCAAAACGATCCGTTCATAAAGCGCGATCGCTGCCGCGCGCATGTCACATCCCTTCGCCCGGATCCCCGGGCTCTCAAGGCCCGGGTCCTCTGGCGCTCTACATCCCGGCCCTCATCTCTGTCGTGGTGGTCGCAAGTTGTCCGATGCCGAAACTGGGCTCCGCCAGATCCGTGCCAAAGCGGCTGACGTCGACGCCGCGCAGCATCAGCGAGCGATAGAGCCCGGCGCCGCCGATCTCGCCGGCCAGGCGATAGCCCACGATCTTGCCCTCGTCCAGGAAGATCTTGCGCAGCCATCCGTGCCGGGCCAGACGCAGGGTCTTCTGACCGCTCCTGGCGCCGGCCGCGATCAGCGGCACGCCCAGATGGCGCAGACTGTTCATGGACTCGGCACCTTCATAGACCGTGTCATAACCGAGCATGCGTTCGGCGACGACCCTGGCCTGGGCGACGGCATTGGGCCAGATCGCGTGGACATAGCGCTGACCGGTCATCCGATCGCGGGTCTCGGCCACGTCGCCGGCGGCCCATGCCCCGGGGGCGTTGGTGGAGAGCTGGTCGTCGACGATCACGCCCCAATCCGTCTCTATGCCCGAATCCTCGAGCCACTCGATATTCGGCTTGACGCCCGTGGCCGCCACATAGGCATCCGCCTTGACGTGGTCACCGTTCTCCAGGCGCAGACGTTTTACCTTGCGCCGGCCGCAGAACGCAGCCACTTCGACGCCAGTCTCCACTTCTACGCCGCGTTTGCCCAATGCCCCGAGCACCAGGCCGGCGCTCTCCCGGTCCAGCACCCGCGGCATCACGCGGTCCTTCTTCTCCAGCATCAGCACGGCGACGCCCAGGTCAGCCAGTAACAGGGCCACCTCTACGCCGATAAAGCCGGCGCCGACCACGACCGCTTTCGCAACCTCGCCGCTGCGGGCGTGGGCCACCAGCTCCCTGGCGGCGCTCAGGGACTTGAAGTTGTAGACGCCCGGCAGCTCATACCCGCGCAGAGGCGCGTAGAGTCTGCTGCCGCTGGCGATCACCAGCCGGTCGTACTCCAGTACCGTGTCATCGTCCAGCAACGCCCGGCGCCGACGGCTGTCGAGCCGCTGGACGCTGGCGCCGGCCCGGTAGACCAGGCCGAGGCGCTGGGCGATATCGTGACCCTTCCAGAACAGACGCGCCTCGCCGCCGCCCATAAAGTGATCCGCCATCGCCGGTGGCGCATAAGGCGGGAAGGGTTCGGCGGAGACCATGGTGATGTCCAGGGCTTCGCCGTGGGCGGATTCCAGTTCGCGCAGCCGTTCCGCCACGCCGATGCCGGCAGGGCCGGCGCCCACAATCAGGATGCGCATTGCCATACTGCCTCCTGGTCCTCCAGCAGGACCTTGATCAGACCGTCCAGGGTGCCGCCCAGCGGCGTCGGATCCGCCTCCAGCAGCGGCGCGACAGACGGTTCGCATCGGAGCATGGATTCGTCGAAGGGCACGCGATGGCGGCTGGTGAACGGGAAGCCCCCGAGGGCCTCGATGCGCTCGAGGGCCTGTTCGTACACGTCGTCGTCGCGCACCCGGTTGACCACCAGGTGGATATTGCCGATATCCAGATCCATGGCCAGGCGTGCCGCATGCAGCGCCACCTGCAGACCGTTGAAGGTGGGATCGGCGACGACCAATGCATGCCTGAAGCCCCGGGCCAGGGCTCGGCCAAAATGTTCGAACCCGGCCTGGGTGTCCATCAGGATGGCCTCACCCTGGCGCAGGCCGATGGCATTGACCACCGCCGCCAGCAGGGCGTTCTCCGGACACAGGCAGCCGGCCGCGGGCTGGACGGTGTTGCCCATCACCAGCAGACGGACGCCGTCTGGTGCGATTACGCCGAACCGCTCCACCACGTCGTCGACCTGGGGATTGAGCCGGAAGAACAGACCCCACCCGTCTCCCGGGCGGGCGCCGGTCTTCTCTTCCACGTAATCGGCGTTCTCGCTCAGCGGTACCAGCCGGCCGGCCTGATCGAAGGGCAGGCCGAGGGCATAAGGCAGGTTCATCTGCGGGTCCGCATCCAGCGCCAACACCCGCCACGCCCGCCTTGCCATCAGCCTCGCCAGCAGGGCGGTCAGGCTGGTCTTGCCGACGCCGCCCTTGCCCGTGACCACGACCCGCAGATCCTCGGGACTCGCATTCTCGACCAGAGGCGGCCCGTGATCGTGGCCGTGGGCTCCGTGATGGTTGCCATGTTCACACATGCCGTTTCCTCCGCGACCGGGTCTCTCAGGCGGCTTCCTCTCCCATTGTCTCGGGCTCGAGGCAAGGGAGTCCGAGGCCCTTGCGTTTGGCCTCGATGTGCTGCCTGATCCAAACGGCGGCCTTTTCCGGGTCCGGTTCCACCGCAAACTTCGCGCCGACCACGCCTTCCAGCCCGTCCGCCAGCAGCTTGACCACGTTGGGGCTGCCGAATATCGCCGGCTGTACGCCGAGCACCGTGTCGATGCCGCTGGCCACCACATAGGCGCCGATCGACACCGCCTTCTCCGAATACCACTCGGGCGCGGCACCGGCCAGCGGCAGCTGCGAGACATCGACGCCCAGGAACCGGGCCAGGGCGGCGGCCAGCACCAGGATGCGGGTGTTGTCCACGCAGGAGCCCATGTGCAGGACCGGCGGGATGCCGAGAGCCTGACAGATCTCCTTCAGACCGGGACCGGCCATCTCGGCCGCCTCCGGCACCATCAGCCCGGCCTTGCCGTTGGCCACAGCCGAGCACCCGGTCACCAGCACCAGGATGTCGTTCTCGATCAGCCGCTTCGTCAGCGTCACGTGGCCGTAGTCCTGGGGCACTTTGGGGTTGTTACAGCCGACCACGGCGACGGCGCCACGGATCTTGCCGGCCTTGATCGCCTCGACCAGGGGTTCCGGCGTTCCGCCCAGGGCGCCGAGGATCGCCTCGACCGAAAAGCCCGCCATCATCTCCACCGTGCCCTCGGGGATCCGCACCCGGTCCGGGTTGCGGTTGTCATAGGCCTCGATACCCATGCGCACGATCTGCTTGCCGATCTCCAGCCCGCGCCGCGGATCGAATGAGACATGGGTGGCGCCGGTGAACTTGGCCTTGTCGGCGGTGGAGATCACCGCCGTGTGGAAGCACTTCGCCACATCGGTGACCGCCGGCATGATGCACTGATAGTCCACCACCATGGCATCCAGGGCGCCGGTGAGCAGCACCAGTTCCTGCATCAGGTGGTTACCCACCATCGGCAGTCCCTTGCGCATCTGCAGTTCGTTGCCGGTGCAGCACAGCCCGACCAGGTTGATGCCCTGGGCGCCATATTCATGGGCCAGATCCACCATCTCGGGATCTTCCGCCGCCTGCATGATGACGTCGGAGAGCAGCGGGTTGTGGCCGTGCAGGGCGATATTGACGCATTCCGGACGCAGCGCGCCGAGATTGACCTTCGAGCGTACCGGCTGCGGCGTGCCGAACATGACGTCGGACAATTCCGTCGCCACCATGGAGCCGCCCCAGCCGTCGGAGAGACTGGTGCGCAGGCCATGGAGCAGGGTATTGACGTAGTCGTTGTCCACGCCCATGTGGGTACGGTGGAGCATCTCCACGTTCTCACGGTCGATACCGCGCGGCGCGATGCCGAGCTTGTTC
>JASFJM010000253.1:0-3779 GCA_050122055.1 Gammaproteobacteria bacterium
CTGCTCTTCGAGGACCTTGAGCACGCGGCCGGCCATCTCCCTGGAACAGCCCACCAGCCGGCTCAATTCCTGCCGACTGACCTTGATCTGCATCCCGTCGGGATGAGTCATGGCATCGGGCTCGTTACACAGATCCATGATCGCGTGGGCGATCCGGCCGGTGACGTCGACAAAAGCCAGGTCGCCGAGTTTCTTGTTGGTCCGCTCCAGACGGCTGGCCAGCTGGGTGGCGAGCTCGAACAGCAGTCCCGGGCTCTCGTTGGCGATCTGCCTGAAGCGGGGATAAGTCATTTCCGCCAGCTCGGATTCGGTTCGGGTGCGGACCCAGGCGCTGCGGGTGGGCTGCTCGTAGAACAGACCCATCTCTCCGAAGAACTGCCCCTTGTTGAGATACGCCAGCACCATCTCGTTGCCGTCTTCGTCCTCGATCATCACTTCGACCGAGCCGTCGACGATGTAATAGAGGATGTCGGGCAGGTCGCCGGCGTGGATCACGACGGTCTTGGGCGGGACCGTGCGTATCCGGCAAAGACTCAGGAATTTGTTGATGGCTGGGACGTCGCTGAGATTGGGTGCGGATTCAGCCATGGAGCTCCCTCTGGCGGTTCGACAAAAACGGCGGAACAATCCCCTTAATACACGGCGCGGCGTGCGAGGGCAAGCGGTTCGGGGTGTTCCCTCAAATCCAGTAGGCCCCGCGCGTCATCGCCAGTGACACCAGGGACATCAGTCCCTTCACCGGCGCCGGCAGTTTCGCGCCGCCGGCCTGCAGCGCCGTTTCCCTGTGCCGCAGCTCGTCGCTGCGCATCTGGTCGAGGATGGCGCGGCTGCGCAGATCCCCGGATGGCAGGCGCGACAGATGGTCGTCCAGGTGGCGGGCGACCTGCCGCTCGGTCTCGGCGACGAATCCGAGACTCCAGCGATCGCCGATCAGACCGGCGCCGGCGCCGATCAGATACGAACCCGCGTACCACAGGGGATTGAGCAGGCTGGGCCGGCTGCCCAGTTGCTCGAGCCGCTCCTCGCACCACGCCAGGTGGTCGGTTTCTTCCCTGGCGGCTTCGTCCATGGCCTCGCGGACCTCCTCGAGACGGGCGGTAGCGGCCTGGCCCCGATACAGGCCCTGGGCGGCCACTTCGCCAGCGTGATTGACACGCATCAGTCCGGCCACGTGACGCCGCTCGCCGGGATCCTCGACGGCCTCGTCCAGCTCGCGGCCGGGAGTCTCCCGTGCCGGGCCCGCGGCCGGCGAAAACACCGTGCGCAGCGCCTCATCGGCGCCGGTGATCAATCGATCCAGCGGGCTGTAGCGTCGATCCATGGGCAGGATTATAGCAACGGAGCGGGCCGATCCCCGGTGGCTGCGGCGCTCATCCATGGCCGGGCAGCGCCCGGGCGACCAGCTCGGCCGCATGCAGCACCCCCGGGCGGTCAGGCTTGCTGCCGTCTTCGCCACCCGGGTCACCACCCAGCCCACTGCCCAGGCCACCGGCAAGATGCATCGCGCAGCCGATGTTGGTGGTCACCACGAAATCCGGCTTGAACTCGCCGATCTGTTCCAGCAGGGGCTCAAGCAGCGCATCCGCCTGGCGGCCGCGGCTCAGGAAATGATGACCCGCAGCGCCGCAACAGCCGTATCCGGGGTCCAGTGTGTGGACCTCCAGTTGCGGGATCCGGGCCAGTAGCTCGACGGTGGCATCCGAGGAACCCGTCACGTGACGAGCCGTGCAGGGCAGGTGCAGAGCGACGCGGGCGGGGAGGGCAATCGCGGGCCGCCGGACCGGGTCCCAGGCACGTAGCAGGAAACTCGTGATGTCTTCCACCCGGGCCCGAAGCGCGTCCCCGGGGCCCGGATCGAGATGTCCGTAATCCAGCAGAGTGGCGGTACAGCCGGTGGCCATGGAAAGGACCGGCGTGTCGTCGGTTCCAAAGGCGCTACAGTTTCGGGCCGCCAGCCCGGCCGCCTTCCCCACGCGGCCAGCGTGGTGGTCCAGGGCGCCACAGCAGCCCTGGTTGCGAGGGACCTGAACCCGATAACCCAGCCTCGCCAGCAATTCGGCGATAATGATCTGCGGGCGCCGTTCCATGGCCCGGCTAACGCACCCGGTAAAGAGATTGACCCGCCCCACGGGTTCTCCCTCGGGCTTATAAGACTCCTGCAGACGCCCATCCGCGCGCGGCTGCGGCAACCGTCGGAGACTGCGCCCGAGCCAACCGGCATCAGATTTGCCGCGCCCGCGGGCTAACAGGCCGGTCCGCCTGAGGGTGGTCAGACCCACCAGCGACCAGGCGGTCAATCGCGGATGGCGGGCCAGGCTTTCCAGCATTCGCGGCGACCGGTCAGGCACCAGGCCGCGACCGGCGTCGAGCAGCCGGCCATAGGGCACCGAGGCCGGGCACACCGCCTCGCAGGCGCGGCAGCCCACGCAATTCTCAAGATGTTCCAGCAACGCACCCTCAGCCTTTAGCCGGCCGCTGACGAGCCCTTGCATCAGCGCGATGCGACCCCGCGGGGACTCCCCCTCCAGACCCGTCAGACGATAGGTCGGGCAATGGGGCAGACACAGGCCGCACTTGACGCAGCGGTCGGCCAGGGCCATCGGGAACCTGTCGTCGGCGTCATCGTCGGCGATTGTCGCCGGCGGGGCGGTATCCGTGGGACTGGGCATGGGTATGCGGCGCTGCGGAAGAGTTTTTGATATTCTAGCGCGCTTTGCGCGGGTCGAGAGGCAGGAACCCGGCGCAACTATGTACTGAATTGAAAATTAAATGGGCCGGGTGATCTGGCCGATTTAATTGGCCAATCGATCTGATTCGAGCCCTCCCAGGAGCCAGAAAGACTAATGAACACTCTGAAGATTTGGCGCCGGCTTCCGACGCTGACCGTGGCCGTTCAGGCCGCCGCCTTGGCGTGGGTGCTGGCCCTGACATCCGGGCCGGCTCTCGCCGAGAGCGCTGCCGCCCAGATAGATTTCGGCGCGGCGGGCAAGAAGGAGGACACGGGCTGGGCCGGCGCGGTCAGCTTCGGCTATTCCCAGCGCAGCGGTAATTCGGAGAACTCCTCGGTCAGCGGCGAATTCACCTGGTCATACCAGACCGCGGGAGCCTGGTTGTATGACGGCCGCTTCTTCGCCATGGGTAAGACCGAAAGTAATGTCACCACCGACGAGCGTTATGCGGCATCGGCTGCGGCCAAATGGTTCATGAGCGATGTCAGTTATATGGTCGGCCGCGGCGTTTTCCGCAAGGACAACTTCGCCGGTGTAAGGCAGGAGTATCTGGGCACTGCGGGTTACGGCCGAATCCTGTTCGAAACCGACCGTCAGAACCTGACCGCCGAGGCCGGCGGCGGTGTCCGTAACAGCGAACAGCAGGATGGCAGCAGCGATACCAACCCGATCGCCTACGGCGGTTTGAAATACGCGCTGAAGCTCTCCGAGAACGCCGATTTCGGCCAGCTGGTGACGGTGGAATCCGGTTCCGACAACACGGTATTGACCAGTCTGACCGAGCTGCGTGCCGGCATCCTCGGGGCCATCGCGGGCAAGGCGAGTTTCGAGATCCGCCGCAACAGCAGCGTCTCGCCTGACACCGACAAAACCGACTATTTCACCATAGTCGGCCTCGAGTACAGCTTCTGACCGCAACCCTGATCATCGATGAGTTACTACAAGCACCACGTCTTCTTCTGCACCAACCTCCGGGAGGACGGCCGCCAGTGCTGTCAGGAAGCCGGGGCGGAGCAGGCCCGGGAATACGCCAAGTCCCGGATCAAGGCG
>JASFJM010000254.1:0-3738 GCA_050122055.1 Gammaproteobacteria bacterium
GCAGGCAGAGGGCCTGGAATTCGACAGCGGACCGGAAGACCAGCGCTGGTTGTGGCGGGAGGCGCGGCTCAGAGATCCTGCCGGCAACGAAATCTGTCTGTACACAGCCGGCGAGAACCGGCGTTCTCCACCCTGGCGGATCGATGGCAAACGACCGGCCGTCGACGGACCTGTGGAATGTGCTCCCGGGCCAACGGCGGAGCATGCTCCGGGGCCGGGCATCGGCCGGGCGACGGGGAACCTCGAGTAGACGCGGGCCCTCCTACTGAAATATGTTCCGTGATCCGGACCCGGGGAGATCAATGGTGAGACAGCTTGTCTGGGTGTTGACGGCTATATGCTTGTCGATTGTGGCGGGCACGGCCATGGCCACCAAGATCATGCCGGGCATGGCGGCGCCGGCCTTCGAACTGGAGACAGGTGAGGGCGAGGAATTCTATTTCCCGAAGGACGCGACGGGCCGGGCCAGCATCCTTTTCTTCTGGGCCACCTGGTGCCCCTACTGCAAGGCGGTCATGCCCTATCTGGACCGGGTGGTGAAGGACTACGCCGAATACGGCGTCCGGGTCTACGCCATCGACTTCAAGGACGACGGTGATCCCGTCGCCATGATGGCCGAACTCGGCTACGACTTTACGGTGTTGCCGCTGGGCGACCTGGTGGCGGATGACTACGGCATTTTCAGTGCGCCCGGCATCGTCGTCGTGGACCAGAGCGGCACCGTGGTCTACCGGCGCGGTCCCACACGCGCGCCGCCGGGAAAGGCGATCGCGGAAGTCTGGGACGAAGAGGTCCGCGAGGCGCTGGACGAGGCCCTGGGTCGGGAGCCGGACGGCGGCTGACGCCCGGGAAGAACAAAGACACGTGGATGGGACCAGCGAAGATTCCCGGTCGGCCGTCAAAAACAGCCTGATCGTCTATGGGGCGATCGTATTCCTGTCATCCGCGATCGTCATGGTGCTGGAGATCGCCGCGGGCCGCCTGATGGCTCCCTACGTCGGCGTCTCCCTGTATTCCTGGACGTCGATCATCGGGGTCGTGCTGGCCGGGCTGTCACTGGGCAACTGGGCCGGCGGGCGCTGGGCAGACGCCGGCGCGGACGAACGACACGTAGCCATCGGGCTGGCTGCGGCGGCCCTGACGACCCTCGGGATCGTGCTCCTTCTCACTTTCGTGGCGCCGATGGTCCAGGACCGTCCCCTCGACCTGATGTCCGCCAGCGTGTTGCTCGCGCTCGGCCTGTTCTTCCTGCCTGCCGCCTGCCTCGGATTGATCGCTCCCATGCTGACGACCCTGGCGCTGGGTCTGGATCCGCGCTCCGGCCACATCGTCGGGCGGATGCATGCCCTGGCGGCACTCGGCAGCATCTTCGGTACGTTCGCCACCGGTTTCCTGTTGATCCAGTTGTTCGGTACCCGCACTGTGATCGTGGGGGCCGGCGTCGCCCTGCTGCTGCTGGCCGTGCCGATGATACGTGCTGGAGGGAGCATCCGGGCCGCGGCTGGCCTGGTCGGCGCGACGCTCCTCGGCGCGACGATCTTCGCCGCGTCGGCATGGCGTCAGGGGATGAGCGATCCCTGTATCGAGGAGAGCCAGTACTTCTGCATCCGGGTAGAGGAGGCCGGCGGCGAAGGCCGGCCCGCAGGCAGCCGGACCCTGATCCTCGATCATCTGGTCCACGGCATCAGCTATGGACCGGACGGGCGCCTGTTGTTCGCACCGTACTCCCATCTGATGGACGAACTGGTCCGCCGTCACCTGGGCGAGCGTGCGGGCCGTGCCAACTATTTCTTTGCCGGCGGCGGGGCGTTCAGCCAGCCTCGTGCCGTGATCACGACCTTCCCCGACGCACGGGTCGAGGTAGCGGAGCTGGATCCGGCGGTGACCGGGGTGGCGGAGCGGCTGCTGTTTCTCGATCGGCGATCGATGAGCGTGCAGCATACGGATGCTCGCGTCGCCCTGCAGCAAGCGTCGCCCGGCGCCTACGATGCGATTGTCGGCGATGTCTTCCACGACGTGGCCGTGCCGTATCATCTGACCACCCGCGAGTATGTCGCGCTGTTGAAATCCCGCCTGGTGCCCGCCGGACTGTATGTGATGAACGTGGTCGATGTGTTCCCGGATCCGCGGCTGGTCAAGAGCATCGTCAAGACGCTCTCGGCGTCCTTCGATCGCGTCGATGTATGGCTGCACCGCATCCCGGTCGAGCGCAGCCGGGCGACTTACGTCGTTTCTGCTTCCGACGGCGCTCCGCTCCCCGCCGTGCTGGAATCCAGCCACGGTCTCGACCGGAGCTGGCTCCGGGTCACCGATCCGATACTCAATACCGGGACGTCCATGGATGCGCTGCCGGTTCTGACGGATAATTTCGTGCCGGTGGAGCGTCTGGTCTCCCCGCTGCTGCTGGAGACGCTTGGTAACAGATGAACAGACGGATTCTATTGCTATCCTCACGCTATTTGCCGGCCCTGGCCCTGTCTCTGCTGGCGGTGCTCGCGCCGTATCACGCACCGGAGGCGGCGGAGCCAGGGATCCAGGTCCAGACCCGGCTCGACGACCGCAAGCTGAACGGCTGGTGGACAGAGGTGGACGAATCCCCTGCCACGGTCCTGATGCTGCACGGGACTATGGCCCACGCCAATATGGAGATCATGGCCACCCTGGCCGAGGTGTTCGCCGAGTACGGGATCGAGAGCCTCAGGGTGAGCCTGTCCCTGGGTATCGATGACCGTTACGGCATGCTGGATTGCGGCGTCGTGCACCGCCACCGGCACGGAGATGCGGTCGAGGAACTGGCCGCCTGGTTCCGCTGGCTGGAGGGGCGTGAGCGTCGCGATATCGTGCTGCTGGGCCATTCCCGCGGGACCAATCAGGTGGCCCGATACGCGGCTGCCCCCGGCCTGCCGGCCCCGGCGGGTCTGGTGCTGGTGGCGCCGGGGATCCGTGATGCCGATGCATTGGCAACCGGCTATGCCGAGCGCGGTGGTCCGGCGCTGGGCCCGCTGCTGGAGCGAGCCGCCGGCCGGGTCGAATCCGGCCGGGGAGACGAAGTGCTCGGCTCGGTCCCTTATCTCCACTGCGATGAAGCGCAGGCGACCGCCGCCTCATTCCTGTCCTATTACGGGGATGATCCCGAATTCGACACTCTCGGCCTGGCCGCCGGCACGGGGCTGCCGGTCCTGATCTTCGCCGGCAGCGAGGATCCGCTGAGCCGGGGCGTGGACAAGGCTGTGGTCGAATACCAAGACGGAGCGCCGGTGGACTTCGTCCAGATCGAGGGCGCCGATCACTTCTTCCGCGACCTCTATGCCTACGATCTGGTGGAGGCGGTCGAGGCGTGGCTCGCCGGTCTGGATTCGCCCTGATGTCCGGACGCCGGTTCCGATTCCACCTGCTCCCATGCCTGTTGGCGGCTTTGGTCCTGTCCGGGGGCGCGGCGGCCACCGAGCAGGCATCGGTCCCGCTGGCGGCGGATCTGGCCGCGGACGCCCGGCTGGCCGCCACCACGGGCCGTCCCCTGATGCTGGTCTTCACTCGCGAGGAATGCGGCTATTGCGCGTTGCTCAAGCGCGCGGTGATCGTACCCATGATAATCAGCGGTGAATACGACGACCGGGTGATCATCCGCGAGTTGATCATGGACACCGGACCCGATCTGCTGGACTTCGGAGGGCAGCGGGTCAGCCCGTTCGCGGTCGCCGACCGTTACGATTCATTTTTTGCACCCGCGGTGCTGAT
>JASFJM010000255.1:0-3721 GCA_050122055.1 Gammaproteobacteria bacterium
AACCTGACCTCGAAACAGATGAAGGCCCTGATCACCCGCGCCGGACCGGGCACCAAGGTCGTCTGCCTGGGCAATGTCTCCCAGATCGACACCCCTTATCTGACCGAGACCACCTCCGGTTTGACATATGTCGTCAACCGCTTCCGCGGCTGGCCCCATTCCGGCCATATCACCCTGGTCCGGGGCGAGCGATCCCGGCTGGCGGACCACGCTTCGGTCATTCTTTGACCAATCGGGCTGTGCCCGAGGCACCGATTCGGGCATCATAGGGGCGTCGTCGAACTGTTCCCGCCCCGGCTGTCTAAATAGTCGGCGACCTGAATCATGATGCGTAAATTCGTCCTGACTGCCGCCGCCGCGCTGGTGGTGTTCGGAGCCGCTCCGACACCGCCTGTCCAGGCTGCCGGCAATGATCTCCCGGACATCGGCAGTCCGTCCGACGCCGTATTGTCCAAAGGGCGCGCGCGCCAGATCGGCCGCTCGGTCCTGATGCAGCTGCGGGCCGCCGACCAGGTCCTGGAAGACCCGGAGATCGACGAATACATCGATTCCCTGGGGCATCGGCTGAGTGCCCACGCCCAGGACGGCGACCAGCGTTTCGAGTTCTTTATCGTCAACGACGACGGCATTAACGCATTCGCCCTCCCCGGCGGCTATATCGGCGTCAATGGTGGCCTGATCCTGGCGACTCAGCGCGAGAGTGAACTGGCGGGCGTGCTGGCCCACGAGATCGCACACGTGACCCAGAAGCACATCGCCCGGCGCGCCGCTGCCCAGGGCCGATCCAGCATGCTGGCCGGCGCCGCCGTGCTGGCCGCCATCCTGATGGGCGTCACCGGTCAGGCCAACACCGACGTCGTGCAGGCGACGGCCATGAGCGCCCAGGCCCTCGCGGTTCAGCAGTCGATCAACTACACCCGCATCAATGAGTATGAGGCAGACCGGGTCGGACTCACGATCCTGAATGATTCAGGCTTCGATCCCAACGGCATGCCGGAGTTTTTCGAGACCATGAGCCGGCTCAATGGCGCCTGGGCCAACCGCATCCCCGAGTTCCTCCTGACCCATCCGGTCAGCTCCACGCGTATCGCCGAGACCCGCAGCCGGGTCGAGCAGCTGGAGCCGCGGCCCTACCACGAGAGCCCGGAATATCTGTTGATACGGGAACGGCTCCGGGCCCTGAACTATCACACCGCCGATGATGCCGTGGCCTATTTCGCCGGCCAGCTGGAGAAGACGCCGGAGCAGTATCCCCATCTTCGTTACGGCCTCTCCGTGGCCCTCATCCGGGCCGGCAAGGCCTCGAAGGCGGTCCCGATCCTGTACGAGTTGCTGGAGGAGAACGAATCCGTCATCGCCTTCCATTCGGCCCTGGGCTCGGCGCTGATGGCCTCCGGCCAGGGCGCCGAAAGCCTGCTGGTGTTCGAGCAGGCCGTCTCCCTGTTCCCCCGCAACGTGCCGCTCACTATCCGCTACGCGGAAGCATTGATGTACGCGGGCCAGTACGAACGGGCCCACGTGGTACTGCTGGATCTGTTCAACGCCGTCTCGCCGACCCCGGTCCAGGTCAAGCTGATCGCCAATGCCGCGGGCTCCGCCGGCCAGAAGGCGGAGGCGCACTACTACATGTCGGAGTACTATCTGCGCAGCGGCAATCTGGTGATGGCGGTGGACCAGCTCAACCTGGCCCTGGCGCAGCCGGATCTGAAAGAGATCCAGCGCTCCCGGTTTACCGCCCGCCGGGACGAGCTGCTACCGTATCTGCCGGATGGTTCGCAGCCGCGCAATATCGAACAGGCACGCAGAGAATAACAAGCTCGGAATAACAACAAGCAAGAAGTGAAGGCGGTCTCTGCCTCTGGCGGAGATCGGAGGGGGGGGACGATGAGCAGTTACGAGACGGGCCCGGCCATGGGCGTCCGCCGGGTATCCGCAGTGTTCGGGTTGACCATCGTGTTGCTGGCCGCCGGCATGACGGGGTGCGCGTCCAATCCGGATCGCGATCCGGACGAGACTTACGATCCTCTCGAGCCGATGAATCGCGGCATCCATGCCTTCAACGACACCCTGGACCGGTTCCTGCTGCGGCCCGTGGCCAAGGGTTACGACACCGTCGTGCCGCGGTTCATGAAATTCGCGGTGATGAACTTCTTCTACAACCTGGAACAGCCCATCTACATAGTCAACCACCTGTTGCAGGGTAAACCCGGCGGCGCCGCCCGCCAGACCGGACGCTTCGCCATCAACACCGTCCTGGGTCTGGGAGGGATTATCGACGCGGCCAGGGACGCCAACCTGCCGCGGGAGCCGGAGGATTTCGGTCAGACGCTCGCTGTCTGGGGTGTGGGTGGCGGACCCTTCCTGATGCTGCCCGTGCTCGGGCCTTCGAACTTCCGCGACAGCGTCGGCAAGGTCGCCGACTCGTTCATCGATCCGCTGATCCAGTATGACCAACGCAGCACGCGGGACAAGCTGATCATCCTCAAGATCATCGACCGCCGCCGCCAGCTGCTCTCAGCGGATAAGGCCATCCGGGAAGCGGCGGATCCTTATATCTTTATCCGCGAGGCGTATCTGCAGAACCGCCGCTACAACATCTTCGACGGCAATCCGCCGGAGGAAAGCCTGGACGACTTCGAGGCGGAGTTCGAAGACTTCGAGGATGAGGAAATGGATCTGGACTAGTGCCGCGCTGGAGACGGCGCCCGGTCGCTCAGATCACGCCGGTCCAGCGTTCGCCCCGGGTCAGCATATTGTCCACCTCGCTGATCTGGGCGATGGCGGTGATGTCGCTGGGGACGTTGACATAGCGGATCTCGCGGACGAAGTTCTTCGCCCAGTTGACCCACTCCAGCAGCAGCGCGAGACCGGCGCTGTCCCCCTCCTTGATCCCGGCCAGATCCAGCTCGATGCTGGCGTGGTCGCCGAACAACTCGCGGCTCAGCTGCAGGGCGCGATCCGCCGTCTCGAAGGTCAGGTCGCCCCGCAGGGCGAACTTCCCGTCGCCCCGGTCTTCGATTTCGATCTGGTTCACTGGCTCGCCGCGCTGGCCGTCGCGGCCCCCTCTTCGGCCGGCGCCTCGGCTGCCTTGGCCTCCAGCTCCTTGATCACGCCATCGATGCCCTTGGCCCGGAACTCGCTCGCGTACTGCTTGCGGTAGTTGGCCACGTAGGAGATACCCTCGATGATCACGTCATAGGCTTTCCAGCCGCCATCGGTGAGCCGCATGCGGTAGTTCACCGGCGTCTCCACCCCGGTATCAAGCGTGACCCGGGTCTCGACGATGACCTTGCCCTCGGACAGGTCGTCAGTGACCGGCAGGATCCTGAGCTGGTCGCCGCGATATTCCAGGATGCCGCTGGCGTAGGTCTTCACCAGGGAGCGGTACAGGGCGAGGATGAATCGGTCCCGCTGCTCCGGGGATGCCTTGCGCCAGTATTTGCCCATCACCAGCCCGCCGGTGTAGCGGCGATCGAAACGCGGCAGCAGGATGTCGTCCACCACCTTGTAGAGCTCGTCGGAATCCGCTTTCAGCTCGTCCCGCCGTGTGTTCAGGGCCGCCAGCACTTCGTCCGAGGCCTGGCGGATCACCTCATCGGGTCCGATGTTGGCCTGGGCCAGCCCCGACCACAGCAGGACGACGAACAACAAGGCGGAGATGGGTCGGCTTCTGTTCATGGCTGTCACTCTTCGGAATCCTCGGCCTGGCTGAACAGGTACT
>JASFJM010000256.1:0-3693 GCA_050122055.1 Gammaproteobacteria bacterium
TGATCGTCACGTCTTGGACGCGGCCCCGCACGCTCGGGTTCCCTGCGAAATTTCTTCAGGGGGCGGCGGCTCTTGCCGGGTGGATGGTGTTTCTCGAAATCGTCGTCGTCGAATTCGTCGAACTCGTCGTCACCGGACTCTTCCGGCGGGACAGGGGGTCTGCCCATGGCGTGTCTCCGCGTTGGGCCGCCGCCCGTCGCCCGCCGGGGCTTCCGAGGCTGGCCCGAGATCAAAACACAGCTCGAAAAATACATCGCCGCCGTGGGCTGTCAAGCATTTTCGTGATGCCGGGGAAGGGCATACGGACAGGCCTGGCCAGGGGGAGGAGAGGATGATCAGACCACAGGAAAGCCGCAGCCATGCCGGAAGCCGCGCCGTCTTTGCGGCTCGCGACCGGTGTTGCCCGTGACCAGGCCCGCGCTTGTGACCGGCGCCGGAGGATTCATCGGCTCGCGCCTGGTATCCCGCCTGCGCGAAGCCGGACAGCCCGTGCGCGCCCTGTTGCTGCCCGCCGAGCCGGTCCCCGCCGCTTGGGACGAGGATGTGGAGATCATCCGCGGCGACATCACGGACATTTCCGCCAGGTCCCGGGCCGCCGACGGGGCAGGATCCGTATTCCATCTGGCTGCAGTGGTGGGCGACTGGGGTCCGGAGGCTTTGTTCCGCCGGGTGACGGTGGAGGGGACGCGAGGGATGCTGGAAGCGGCGGCGCGGAATCGCTCCCGGTTCGTGCTTGCGTCGAGCATCGTGGTCTATGGCCATCGCCTCGGGCGGGAGCGCTGCGTGGAGGCGCTTCCCCATGGCCGCGCTTTCGGTCCCTACGGTCGCTCCAAGCAGGCCCAGGAACGCCTCGCCCGGGACTGGCTTGATCGGGGCACTGACGTGCGTATCGTCCGGCCGGCGAACGTATTTGGGCCCGGCAGCCGGGTCTGGGTAGACGAGGTGATCCGGCTGCTACGGACCGGTGCTCCCACTCTGATCGACGGAGGTCGGGGCAATGCCGGCCTGGTGCACGTGGACAACGTGGTCGATATCCTGGTTCGTGCCGCCTCCGACCGCGGGCGTCCGGGCGACGTGTTCAATGCCTGCGATGAGCTCGCGGTGAGCTGGCGCCGGTATTTTTCGGATCTCGCTGCCCTGGCCAAGACGCGCCTGCCTCGCTCCCTGCCGTCCTGGCTGGCGTGGCCGCTGGCGTCGACCTTGGAGCCGCTGTGGCGGCTCGCACGATCAGCGAAGCGACCACCGCTGACCCGTGAGGCCCTGCAGCTGGTTTCCTCGGATCATCGGGTGCCGGCGGAACGGGCCAGGGAGGTTCTCGGCCATGCGAGTCTGCTCGACTACTCCCAGGCCATCGGCGGTCTGTCGGAATATGCCGCCCGGTCCGGGATGCCGGGCACCGGCCGGTCGGGCTAGACGACCGTTTCGGCCTTCGCCATCTGCATGTCCCGCTCCCGGGCCCGATGCTGACGCGCCAGCAGCAGCCCGGCGATGATGGTGCCGATCGCCACCACCGCGACCAGGATCGTGGCCAGGGCGTTGATCTCGGGGCTGACCCCCAGCCTGACCTTGGAGAAGATGACCATGGGCAGGGTGCTGGAGCCCGGGCCGGAGACGAAGCTGGCGATCACCAGATCATCCAGCGAGAGGGTGAAGGCCAGCAGCCAGCCGGCCACCAGAGCCGGCGCGATGATCGGCAGCGTGATCTGGAAAAAGATCTTCGCCGGACGGGCGCCGAGATCCAGCGCCGCCTCCTCGATGGATTCGTCCATGTCGGTCAGCCGGGATTGCACGATGACCGCCACATAAGCCATGGAGAAGGTGATATGCGCGATGGTGATGGTCATAAAGCCGCGTCCGGCCGGCCATCCGAATGCCGCCTCCATGGCCACGAACAGCAGCAACAGCGACAGGCCGGTGATGACTTCCGGCATGACCAGCGGCGCCATCACCATGCCGGTAAACAGGGTGCGGCCCCGGAAGCGGCGGAAGCGGGCGATAACGAATCCGGCGATAGTGCCGAGCACCACCGCGGCGGTGGCATTGAGGGTGGCGATCCGGAGGCTGATCCAGGCCGCCTGGAGGATCTGGTCGTTCCTCAGCAACTCGCCGTACCACTGGGTGGAGAAGCCCGCCCAGACCGTGACCAGTTTGGACTTGTTGAAGGAGAAAATAATCAGAGAGACGATGGGTGCGTAAAGGAATACGAAGCCCAGGGTCATGGCCACGGGGACGAAGAGCCGACGCCGGTTCACGAGTTCGCCTCGGCTGCCCGCGCCTGGTTGTACTGGAAAAGGACGATGGGGATTACCAGCAGCAGGAGCAGGGCGATGGCCACCGCGGAGGCGACCGGCCAGTCGCGGTTGGAGAAGAATTCGTCCCACAGGACCCGGCCGATCATCAGCGTATCCGGGCCGCCGAGCAGCGCGGGGATGACGAATTCACCCACCGCCGGGATAAACACCAGCATGGAGCCCGCCAGGATGCCGGGAAGCGACAGCGGCAGGGTGACCCGGAAGAACGCCTTGGCCGGTCTGCAGCCCAGATCCGCTGCGGCTTCCAGCAGCGTCAGATCCAGCTTCTCCAGGTTGGCGTAGAGCGGCAGGATCATAAACGGCAGGTAGGAATAGACGATGCCCAGATAGACCGCAAAATCCGTCTGCATCATCACCAGGGGCGTATCGATAATCCCCAGCGCCATCAGCAGGTTGTTGATCAGACCGTTGGTCTTGAGGATGCCGATCCAGGCGTAGACCCGGATCAGGAATGAGGTCCAGAACGGCAGGATAACCAGCATCAGCAGCAATATGCGCCGGTCAGGCCGGGCCCGCGCGATGCCGTAGGCGATGGGGTAGCCCACCAGCAGACAGTACAGCGTGGAGACCGCAGCGATCTTGACCGAATTGAGATAGGCGCTCCAGTAAAGAGAGTCCTGGATCAGATACTGGTAGTTGCCCAGGTTCATGCGGATGTTGAGGTACTTGTTCTCGACCCAGTACCACAACGAGGTGTAGGGGGGTTGTGCGATCTGCGTCTCGGCCAGGGAGATCTTCAGCACGATGACGAAGGGGATCAGGAAGAAGGCCAGCAACCACACATAGGGGATGCCGATCACGCTGGTCCGGCCCAGACCCTTGAAGCGGCGTCGCAATCCCGACCAGAGGGCGGAGCCCCGCAGTCCCGAGATGCGCTTCACCGCGGTATTGGCAATCCGGCTGACGCCCCGGGTCAGAGCGGGCGCGCCGCGGGTGCTCACTTGGTCACCACCACCGGGCTGGAGGCGTCCCAATACACATAGACCCGCTCGTCCCAGAGGATCCGTTCCGGGTTGCCCCGCAGCAGATTGGGCTGCGTGATGCGGACGATCTTGCCGGTCTCCAGCCTGACCAGATAGACCGAGAAATCACCCATATAGGCCACTTCGTCGACGATCCCCGTGATGCAGTTTTGCGGCTGCCCGGGGTCGTCCCGGGTGACATGGATCTTCTCCGGCCGGATCGCCGCCCAGACATCGGCGTCCGGGCCCGCGCTGACGCCGTGGTTGACGAAGATATCGGCCCCGGCCTCCGGCGAGTGGATCACGACGTGATCCGGCTCGTCGACGATCAGCTTGCCGGCGAAGATGTTTACCGAGCCGATGAAATCCGCGACGAACCGGGTCTGGGGGAATTCGTAGATATCCGTGGGCGTGCCTAC
>JASFJM010000257.1:0-3653 GCA_050122055.1 Gammaproteobacteria bacterium
ATCCGCCACACGCTCACCGCCGGGTCCGGTCAGGCTGCGTCCGCCCCGGGCGTGTCCGTCATTCCTCCACCCGGACCCCCCGCCAGAAGGCGATGTGATCCCGGATCCGGCTCGCGGCCTCCTTGGGATCGGGGTAATACCACGCCGCATCCCGGTTGATCTCGCCGTCCACGACGACGTCGTAGTAAGAGGCCTCGCCTTTCCAGCCACAGACCGTGGTGGTCTCACTAGGCCTCAACAGATCCTCGCGGACCGATTCCGGCGGGAAATAGGCATTGCCCTCGACCCGTTCGACCTGCTCGCTCTCGGCCAGCACGGTTCCATTCCAGATGGCTCTTGCCATGGGTTCGCATCCTCCTGTTCCGGACCACGGCCGGGACGCCGCTGGTCGTTGACCTGCTCCGTTTGTCCCGCGGCGCGGCAGCAGGTTCCCTCGCAACGCCGACAACCGGGCGTGGCGACGCCAGCCTTTTGCGCCGGTGCATTATGTCCATTTAACCAAATCCCGATGTAATTATGAGACCCAGATCACATCTCGCCGGGGACCTGCCGCGAACTGGAACACGGCTCCGATCACCGCAGGATGATGAAATGAAGCTCCGAATATGTAATGAGGCCCGATCGCCATGTCGACCCGCGGGTTTACCCTCATCGAACTGGTGCTTGCCGTCGCCCTGGTGTCCCTGCTGGCCGCCATGGCCCTGCCCGCCTACAGCAATTTCGCCGAACGCGGGCGGGTCTCGGCAGCGATCAGCGACATGGGCCGGATCCAGCTCGCGGTGGAACGCCATCGGCTCAACAACAGTGACGAACTCCCCGCTACCCTGGCCGAGGTCGGTCTCGGCGATCTCCGGGATCCCTGGGGTCGTCCCTACCGATATCTGAACATTGCCCTGGCCGAAAACCCCGGACAGCTGCGGAAGGACAAAAACCTGGTCCCGATCAATACCGATTTCGATCTTTACAGCAGGGGAGCCGACGGCGAGTCGCAACCGCCGCTCAACGCCGGGCCCAGCCGGGACGACATCGTGCGGGCCAATAACGGCGCATTCATGGGCAAGGCCGAGGATTACTGACCGCCGGATCCGGGGGCGCGCCAGCAACCTGATGATCAATTCCTTCCAAAGCCGGGTAGCCAGACGAGTCTTCGGTCTGTTCTTCCTCAGCACCGTGCTCCCGGTGGTGGTCACGATCCTCATGATCGGGTCCCTGTTGAGCTCGGAACTCCAGGCCCGTCATCTGGACAGTCTCCAGCAGACCGCCAAGGGTTTCGGGCTGTCGGTCTTCGAGCGGCTGGAGTTCGTCGCTCGCGGCGTCGACGCCTGGGTGGCCCAGGGCGCACCGGCGGCGGCCCTTTCTCCGGGTGTGCAGATGGCGCGATTCCTGCCGGACGTGTTGCTGGAAAAGCCGGCCAGGGCGCCGTTCCGGCAGCTCAGGATCGACCACGGCGGCGCCGAACCGGCGCTGTTCATGTATCGATGGCTGGACGACGGCCGCCTGATCGAGGTCAGGCTGGACATCGATTTCCTCTGGGGACCCGAGCACAGCATCCCCCACGAGATCAGCCTGTGCGTGGTCGACGAAGGCCAGAACCCGCTTTTTTGCCCGACCGCCGAATCCGCCAGGGCAGCGGAGCAGCTCGGACCGGTGATTTCACAATCCGCTCTCGGCCAGCGGGTCATGGATCAGGACGGGGATCTGCTGGTCAGCTACTGGACGCTTTTTCTCCAGGCTGAGTTCCGGGTGCCGGGATGGACCGTGGTCTCCACCCAGCCCAGACGTTATGCGATGGCGGTGCTGGACGGATTCCGCGACTGGTTCCTGCCGGCATCGGGGATAGCGGTCGTCCTGACTATCTGGCTGACCATGGTCCAGGTCCGGCGCCGCCTGCAGCCCCTCGAGAAACTGCGTCATGCGACGGCCAGCGTGGCCAGGGGCGACTTCTCCACGCCCCTGGTGCTGGAGACCCGGGATGAGTTCGAGCAGCTGGCGGATTCCTTCAACGAGATGACCATGCGGCTCGACCGGCAATTCACTGCCCTGAACACCCTGGGTGAAGTGGATCGCCTGATCCTGTCGAATGCGGCCACCGAGGACGTTATCGAGCAATCGATCCACTTCCTGGCGAGTTCGCTCGGCTGCGACACGGTACTGGTGGCATTGTTCGAGCAGACACCCCAGGAATCCGCCGCCTACCTCAGGCAGGACGAGGACGGCATCGTCCGGCAGCGCGTGGCGCTGGATCCGGCCGGGATCCGTTCCCAGATCCCTGGACGCCACGACTGGTGCCTGACCCGTGACCTGCTGCCTCGCGACTCAGGCGATCTCGCCGACCGGTGCCCGCAACGGATGCTGGTCTTCCCCCTGATGATCACCGGAGAGTGCGGCGGCTTCGTGGCGGTGGACGGCGCCGGGATCGAGGCGCCCGATGTCGACTGGCTGCGGATGGCCGGCGAGTTCTGCGACCGTGTCTCGGTGGCCGTGGCCAGCATCCGCAGGGAGGCCGCACTCTATCAGCAGGCCCATTACGACCCGCTCACCGGTCTGCCGAACCGGCAGTTGTTCAAGGACCGGCTCGACCGCGCCATCGAATCGGCGGCCCGGGACGACCAGGCGGGCGCGCTCCTGTTCGTGGATCTGGATCATTTCAAAGGCGTCAACGACAGCGAGGGCCACATGGTGGGCGACCAGCTGCTGAAGATTGCCGCCCGCCGCCTGCGCGAGAGTCTGCGGCGCGCCGATACGGTGGCCCGGCTCGGGGGCGACGAATTCACGGTCCTGCTGTCCCACATCGAGGGCCTGGACGAAGCCAGTCATGTGGCCGATACGGTGGTGGAAATGCTCGCCAGGCCGTTCCTGATCGACGGCGTGGAGCACTACGTGGGCGCAAGCATCGGCATCGCCGTGTTCCCCGGCGACGGCGATGACGCGGACCAGCTCTTACAGAGCGCCGATACCGCCATGTACCAGGCCAAGGACCGGGGCCGCGGACGGTCCGTGTTCTTCGACGAGGCCATGAACAAGCGGGTGCGCCAGCGCAAGGAGCTGGAATCGGAACTGCGTCACGCCGTCGATGGCAAGGAACTCGAGCTTTTCTTCCAGCCGACGGTGGACCTCGCCACCGGGGCCATGGTCGGCGCGGAGGCGCTGCTTCGCTGGAACCATCCCCGCAAGGGCCTGCTCTCGCCGGGCCATTTCATCCATATCGCCGAGGAGACCGGGCTGATCGCCGAGATCGGCGACTGGGTGCTGACCAGCGCCTTCGAGACCTGGCAGGGCTGGCGTGACCGTGGCCTGGTGTTGGAGATCCTCGCCATCAACGTGTCGGTACGGCAGTTCCGGGACCACGCATTCGCCGATCGGATCCTCCGGTTGACCCGGGAGTATGACCTGCCCCCGGGCCTGCTGGAGCTCGAGCTGACCGAATCCCTGTTTATCGACGAGAATGCCGGTCTCAAGGCGGATCTCTGCCGGCTCCAGGATCACGGCATCCGGCTCGCCATCGACGATTTCGGCACCGGTTTTTCTTCCCTCTCCTATCTCCAGCGCATCCCCTTCGACACCCTGAAGATCGACCGGTCTTTCCTCCACCGGGTCCCGGACAGTTCCCGTGCCTGCGCCATCGCCCGGGCGATCATCACCCTCGGCGCAAG
>JASFJM010000258.1:0-3645 GCA_050122055.1 Gammaproteobacteria bacterium
AGGGTTGCGGGACATCATCGTAGAGACCGAAGGGAGGAATGAGACATGAAAACGGACAAATTTGGAGAGCGCACTTCATGGGCCGTGGCCGGCGCCGCACTGATCGGACTGGCGATGCCGATGGCGGCATCGGCCACCGAGCCTTGTGACGACTTTGGCGAATGTAAGGTCCTGATCGAGATCAACTCATCGGACGGGGATATCGGCTTCCATTGGCTGACGGACGGGGACGACCTCAATTGGACCTCGATCCGGGATCCTCACTACAGGCTGGTCTACACAAACAGGGCGGTCGGGCCGCTGCGCAAACAGAAATTGACCGAGACCTTTGGCGAGAGCGCCGAGCCACTCTGCTGGATACCCCCTGTTGAAGACCAGGACGAAGACTTCGATCCGGACGACGTGGTGACGCTGAAGGAATTCCTCCATCGCTGGAAGGACGGCACCTACAGGGTCCGGGGCTGGGGCGATGGTGAGATGCTGCGCGGCCAGACCGAACTCACCTATCTCCTGCCCGCGGCACCCGCGGAGGTGGATTTCGACGGCTCCCTGATCACCTGGGAAGGCGGCGAGGACCTGGGCAACTGTGCCTCGGCCGATGAACTGGATGTCCTGGTCTGGGAAAACGTATTGCCCCAGCACCCGGAGGACGTCCACGTCGACGTGTTTGAAGTGGTACTCGAGCCCGACGTGGAAGACGGCGACCCGATCGGCAGCCTGGTGTTCAGCATCCGCGTGCCGGGTGATGTCACCGCAGTGACCGTGCCGGCCGACTATCTGGCCTCATTGCCCGACGATACACCGGTTAAGGTCGAGGTGGGTGCGATCGGCGGCGAAGACAACGCGACCTTCACCGAGGAAGACGGTTTCTGTGTCAATGAAGTCGAGGGTTGCGAAGACTAGGCCCTGAAGGCGGGCTACGGGATCGCCTTTATCGATCCGTGCATAAAGCCGACCCGAGCGGGATTTTCTGATCTTGTCCCGCGCCTGCCGACGATGACGGCCCCGCCCCCGCGGGGCCGTTTTTTTGATGCCACCGGGACCGCGAGAACGGCATCGCTTCTGTTATCGGCATATCGCCGTCCAGCGGAGCTCCTCATCCTATTTGCCGCCGTGTCATCCGCTCACCGTGCATCCAGGGAATTGAGCAAACTGTCCCCCGTTATCCAGGTCCGGATGCGGAGCACCCGTGGCAGGTTCATCAAAAAAAGGCGATCTACGCCGCACTGGTCGGAAACAGCCTGATCGCGGTGACCGCGATCTGGCTGGCCTACGAGACCAAGAGCCTGCTGATCGGCGAAAGTGCTGACCTGGACACCGTCCGGAGAATCCGGGAGACCACCGTCGCCCATCCGATGGTGGAGATGGTCAACGAAGTCGCGACCCTGCATATGGGCCCCGAGTTCATCGTCATCACCATGAGCGTGGACTTTGTGGACGACATCAATGTCGGCCAGGTGGAAGCCGGTGTCACCGATCTCAGCCGCCGGATCCGGGCCATCGATCCCTGGCTGCGCCGGGTATTCGTGGAGGTCGAACGGGGCGGCGACCACCAGCGGCAGAAACAGGACGCCGCCGTTCAGCTATCCTGAGCTGCCGCCACGGCCCGGGTCAGCCGACCGACATATCGGCTTCGATCACGTCCCTGGCGAAGCTGGCGTAGGCCGCCCCCACCTGTTTGGCCATGGAATCCGGGAAGGCATGGAAATCACCGGCTTCCAGGGCCTGGATCATGGCCTCCGCGACCAGCGAAGGCGGTTCCGCGATCTCGGTCAAACCGGCCTCGTCACCCATGTCCGTCGCGATGGGTCCCGGGTGGACACTGAGGACGATCGTCCCCTGCTCGCGCAGCGTTTCGCGCAGCGCCTGAGTCATGGAATAGGCGGCGGCCTTGGATGCGCAGTAGGTCGAGAAGTCCGGGAAGTTCCTGAACGACGCGACGGAATTGAGTTGGGCCAGCACGCCGCCGCCGTTCGCCTTGAGCACGGGCGCGAAGGCCTGCGCCATCCGCATCAGGCCCACGACGTTAATTTCCATCTGATAATTCAGCATGTCGATGGCATCCGCGTCGAGCGGTCCGGCCGTCTTCAGCACACCGGCGTTGTTGACCACGACCTGAGCGTCGGTGGCCGTTGCGGCGGCGGCGGTGATTGAGGCCGGATCCTCCAGATCGACGCAGACCGGGACGACCTTGTCCCCATGCTGCTCGACGAGGGGCGCGGCACTGTCCAGGGTGCGCACCGCAGCGTAGACCTTCGCCGCACCATGAGCGATAAAGGTATCGGCCATCGTGCGACCGATACCACGGTTGGCGCCGGTGATCAGGATCACCTTGTCTCGGATATCGTATGCCACCTGAAAATCTCCTTCGATTGGGCGTGCCGGATCGGTGAGTTTACACGGGCCGTCAAGCCGGCGCGGCATCCGCCGGGACCCGGGACGGGACAGGCTAACTCAGTGCAGTGACGGGTTTGTTACTGTGACGGCACGACACCGCCGGCCGCCAGATCCCCGAGCATGCGCTCCGCGATGGCCAGATTGGCCGCATCGTTGTAGTGGATAGGGTCGTTATAGACGCAGTCCTCATTGTTTTCGAACAGACGCCGCAGGTCGATAAACCGGACCCGGGGCGCATCCCCGTAGGCCGCATCAAGCTCGTCGTAGACCTGGGCATAGCCCTGGAACGCCGTCCGCATGATCTCTGAATAGCGTGCCTCATCCATAGTCGGTCCGAGCCGTCCGATCATCAGCTTCGTCTCCGCCGCCCGCTCGCAACTGAGGTCCTTGTATTCCCAGGGATGGGGCTGCAGATAGGCGAAGAACCCGATGCCCCGGCGAGCCGCCCAGGCCGCGGCGAAATCCAGATTGGTCTGGAGGACGGAGCGGAAACGAGGATCCTCCGCCGCCACCCAGGCAGCGAGCCCATGGGCCGGCAAGGCTTCGTAGATGGCCTGACGCCGTGTCGCGATGGACTCACTGCCGCCCTGCCCCATCAGGCTCTGCATCAGCAGATAGGAATAGGTCATGACCACCGGCGGCGGCCGCAGGGTCCCACGCAAACGGTTCATGGCATCGAAATAGTGATAACTGAAATCCGCCCAATTGATCAGCGGGCGGTCCAGACCGGCGCGAAGATGTTCGAGATTGGCGTAGAGAGCATCGTTGAAGCCATCGAACATGATCACCACGTCGGGCTCCAGATAGGCGACTTCGTTGATCAGCCGGGTCACCTCGCCAAAGGTGTAGTTGCCGCCCATGCCGAAATTGAGCACCTGGAAGCGTCCACCCGGCCCGGCGTCACGGTTGAGCAGCCCCTCCAGACGCGCGGCAGGGGTCTTGTCGTTGGCCGTGGCGGTAGCACCCCCCGCACTGCTGCCACCCAGCAGCACGATCCTGACCAGACCCGGCGACTTGTCCGGGAACGGCTCCGGTTCCTGATCGCCATTGAGGATGAATCCGTGGCGACCCACCTTGAGCCCGGAGAAATACGCGTCGGCATGGAACGCATACTGGGTGGGCGGGAAAAACGTGTATTCGCTGTCTTTCTTGACCGCCTTGATCCGGGGCTCCAGTAGCGGGTGCTGGCGGACCCGGGCCGCGACCGCCTCGGACAGACTCAGGCCCTCGTCGGTGATGGAACGCTGG
>JASFJM010000259.1:0-3641 GCA_050122055.1 Gammaproteobacteria bacterium
GCTATCGTGCAGTTCGCACCCTACCGTCTGCAGACGGGCTGGGAGACGGGACGCCGGGCCTTCATGGACCTGGCGCTGAACCAGCTCGAGCGGTTCGCGCCGGGCCTCAGGAACAAAACCATCGCCGCCGAACTCTGCGCGCCGCCGGACCTGGAGGCCGAGTTCGGTATGGCCGGCGGCCACTGGCACCACGGCGAGATATCCCTGGACCAGGCGCTGCTGATGCGCCCCGTGCCCGGCGCACACCAGTACGCCACACCGCTTGCCGGACTGTATCTGTGCGGGGCCGGCGCCCATCCGGGCGGCGGCATCATGGGGCTGGCCGGGCGCAATGCCGCGCAGGCCGTTCTCCGGCAGCCCAGGGGCGGGCAGGAGGCAGCCGCATGAACGTTCCAGGAAAGGCAACAGAAAAGACGCTGAGGCCCCACGATGAGCGCATGGTCATGCCGACGCCCTTCGCACCGCGCGTCAGGGAAATGTGCCAGACCAACGACTGGTATGTCTGGGCGGGCTACACCACCCCCAATACCTTCGAGGAGGTGGGGCTCGAGTATTTCTCGGTGCGCAATTCCACCGGCGTGTTCGACCTGACGCCGATGACCAAGTACCGGATCACCGGCCCGGACGCCGGGGCCTACCTGAACCGGTTGATGGTGCGGGACGTGCGCAAGATCAAGCCCGGCCGGGTCGGCTATACGGTCTGGTGCACCGACGCGGGCATGGTCCACGACGACGGCACCATTTTCCACCTCGCCGAGGGCGACTACCGCCTCTGCGCCCAGGAGCGCTGCATGGACTGGCTGCAGTGGTCGGCGCTGGGCTTCGACGTCAATATCGTCGATGAGACCGCCGACGTCGCCGCGCTGGCGGTGCAGGGCCCCACCTCCTGTGCGACTCTGCGGCGGATGGGCCTGGACGGTCTGGAGAACTTGAAGCCCTTCGGGATCGCGACGTTCGACTTCAACGGTACCGAACTGACGGTCTCCCGCACCGGCTATACCGGCGACCTGGGTTACGAGCTGTGGCTCGATCCCGAGCAGGCGGTGCCCCTGTGGGATGCGCTGTTCGAGGCGGGCAGGGAGCTGCTCATCCGCCCGATCGGCTCCGAGGCCCTGGGCATCGCCCGGATCGAGGCGGGATTCATCATGGCCTGGCAGGACTTCGTGCCGGCGGAGCAGGTGGTTCGGCACGGCCGCGCCCGCTCGCCCTTCGAACTGGGCCTCGACTGGCTGGTGGACTTCGACAAGGGGCCCTTCACCGGGCGCAACGCGCTGCTGCGGGAAAAGCAGCGCGGCTCGCGCTACCGGTTCGTCGTTCTGGACGTGGAGGGGAACAAGCCCGCGGAGCACAGCTTCATTCTCGACAAGCACGGGACCGTGATCGGCCACGTGACATCCGCGGCCTGGTGCCCCACGGCCAAGAGCAACATCGCGCTGGCGTCCATGAAGATGCCCTGGGGACGGGATGACGATGAAATGTATGCCGAAATCTACTACAACCGCGAGCTCCACTGGACGCGTCTGCTGGCGCGCTGCCGTGTCAGGAAGGAGCCGGTGTTCAACCCGGCGCGACGGCGCGCGACGCCGGCGCCGAACGTCTAGGCCGGTAGCGGCAGGGTCGGTCCCCATGCACCTGGCGCTGCTACCGGATGCCCGGGCGGCAGGCGGGACCGCCTGCTGGCGCACCCGTGATGACAGCCTGAGGTCACCGGTCGCATGAGCCGTCACCGCCTGCAACCCCTGGTGGCGCCGCGCTCGGTGGCGGTGGTGGGCGCCACCGTCCGGGAGGGGGCGGTGGGCAACGCGGTACTTGAGAATCTGCTGCACGGCCGGTTTCCCGGCGCACTGTACGCGGTCAATCCGGGCTATGACGAGGTGCTTGGCATCCCCTGTTTCCCGACCCTGGCAGCGCTTCCCGAGGTCCCGCAGCACGTTATCTTCGCCGTCGGCGATCGCCACATCGAGGCCGCGCTGGACGAGGCCCTGGCGCTGGGCATCGCCGCGGCGACCATCTACTCCTCGCTGCTGGTGGCGGAGGGCGACGGCCTGCGGGAGCGGGTTGCCGCCAGGGTGAAGGCGGCGGGTGTGCTGCTCGCCGGCGCCAATGGCATGGGGATCTACAATTTCCGCGACCGCTTCCGGGGCTGCGGCTTCGACACCCGGGAGCACCCGGTGGTGGGGAATGTCGTGCTGCTCAGCCAATCCGGTTCCGGCATGTCCGGCATCCTCGACTGCGAGGAGCGGCTCGATTTTCTGTTCGCGGCCTCTACCGGGCAGGAGCTGGTGGTCGGCGTTGAGGACTACCTGGATTACGTGCTGGACTTGCCGGAGACCGGTGTGGTGGGTCTCTTTCTGGAGACGGCGCGGCAGCCGGAAAAACTCGTGGCGGCATTCGCCAAAGCCGCGCGGCAGCGCATTCCCGTGGTTGCCCTCAAAGTGGGCCGCAGCGAGCTGGCGGCGCGCATGGCGGTCTCCCACAGCGGCGCGCTGGCGGGCAGCGACGCGGCCTGGCAGGCGGTCTTCGATCGCTACGGGGTGCAGCGGGTAGCGGACATGGACGAACTGGCGACGGCCCTGATTCTGCTGTCCAAAGTTCCCGTGCCCGAGGCGGCGGCCGCTGGCGGTGTGGTGACACTGCACGACAGCGGCGGTGAGCGCCAGCTGATTATCGATCTGGCGGATCGCATCGGGGTGCCCTTTGCAACGCTGAGCCAGGCGACGCAGCAGCGACTGCAAGCCATGCTCGACCCCGGCCTGCCGCCGGTGAACCCGCTGGACGCCTGGAGCGCTGGCGGGCCGCAGTCACACACGGTCATGGCCGACAGCTTTACCGCCATGCTGGAGGAGGACACGGCGCTGCTGGGCGCGGTGGTACACGACCGCGGCCCGGCCAGCGCCATCTACAGCGACTATATTGGCTATCTCGAGCAGGCGCACGCGGCTACCGGCAAGCCGGTTTGCCTGGTGTCCGCCCGCCAGGGCAGCGGTGCCGACCCGCTGGCGGTGCAGGCCACGCGACGCGGCTTCCCGGTGCTGGACGGCGTCGCCCAGTTCCTCACCGCGGCGCGCTGCCTGTTCGCTTACCAGACCTGGCTGAACCGGCCCGCGGCGGCGCCGCCGCTGCTGTCGCCGGTCATTGTCGACAACCTGCGCGCCCAGCTGGCCGGGGCCGGACTGGCGGGCCCCGTGAACGAGCATCTCTCCACCGCCCTGCTGAGCGAATGCGGGCTGACCATGAATGCCGGCATGCTGGTCCATGGCCCGGCGGACATCGAGAGCATGGCCGAGTCCCTGCACTTCCCGGTGGTGCTCAAAACTGCCGCGGGCATTGAACACAAGTCCGACGTGGGCGGCGTGGTGCTGGGGATCGATTGCGCCGGGGCGCTGCGGTCGGCCTACGGCGAGCTCGCCGAGCGGCTGGGGCCGCAGGCCTATATCGCACCCATGATCGAGGCGCCCGGTGTCGAAATGCTGCTGGGTTCGACGCGCGACCCGCAGTTTGGCCCCATGGTCGTGCTCGGCTTCGGCGGCATTCACGCCGAGACACTCAATGACGTGGCGGTGCTGGTCGCGCCCTTCGACGCGGAAGCCGCGCAGCGCGCGCTCGACCGGCTCGCCCTGCGGCCGCTGCTGGATGGGGCG
>JASFJM010000260.1:0-3597 GCA_050122055.1 Gammaproteobacteria bacterium
GGAGAAGGACGTCAGCCAGTTCCAGACCACCTTCACCTATCTGTCCGACCCGATCCTGGGCGCCGAGGTGGGCGCGTTTGTGGTCGAGGGCGCCTGGACCTATGTCCACGATTTCGAGGACAAGAAGAATGGCGGCCCCAACGGTTTCGGTCTGCGTTATGACGGGCCGGGCACCTTCGTCAGCGGCAACCGGAATCTGAGGGGGGCCCAACGCGGTGCGCTGGAAGGCCAGAACAATTTCGCCGACGAGTTCTCCTGGGGCTACCGGCTCCGGGCCAGCCTGACCTATAACAACCTGATCGGCCCCTGGACCGTCACCCCGCGGATCGGCTGGTCCCAGGACGTCAAGGGCGTCACCCCGGGACCCGGCGGCAACTTTATCCAGGGCCGCACCAGCACCACCCTGGGCGTCAGCGGCGTGCTCCAGAACAAATGGCAGATCGATATGGCCTGGACCACCTTCAACGGCGCCGGCCACCACAACCTGGTGCGTGACCGGGACTTCATCGCCCTGTCGGCCAGCCTTTCGTTCTGATTTCCGAGGAGAGAGTTAGATGACCACAAGAATATTGACGCGCGCCCTGGGCGCCATCGCCCTGGCGGGCATGGCGACCACCGCGCTGGCAGAGATTTCCGCGGACCAGATCGCACGGCTGGGCCAGGATCTGACGCCGATCGGCGCCGAGCGGGCCGGCAACGCCGACGGCACCATCCCGGCCTGGGAGGGCGGGATCAATTCGCCGGCCGAAGCCGGTTTTCCGGACTTCAAGAGCGGCGGCCACCACCCGGATCCCTTTGCCGACGACGAGGTGCTCTACACCATCAACGCGGCCAACATGGCCCAGTACGCGGACAAGTTGTCCGAGGGCAACAAGGCGCTGCTCAAGGCCTATCCCGACTCCTATTTCATGAAGGTCTATCCGACCCGCCGCAGCGCGGCCTATCCCCAGCGGATCTATGACGCCACCAAGGCTGTCGCGGCTACCGCCAGGCTGATCCCGGGCGGCAACGGCGTCACCGGCGCCATCGCCGGCGTCCCGTTCCCGATCCCGGAGAACGGTCTGCATGTATTCTGGAACCATATCCTCCGCTTCCGCGCGGATTCGGCCCAGCGCTCCATCGGTCAGGCGCCGGTGACCCGCTCGGGCAGCTACACCCTGGTCAAGTTCCAGGACAAGTTCATGGGCGCCTACAGCACCCCCGGCATGACCGAGGAGAAGCTGGACAACGTCATCATCTACTTCCTCCAGGCGGTGGCCGCCCCGGCGCGGCTGGCCGGCGAGATCCTGCTGGTCCACGAGACCATGGATCAGAACAAGGAGAACCGCCGCGCCTGGATCTACAACCCGGGCCAGCGCCGGGTGCGTCGCGCCCCCAACGTGGCGTTCGACAACCCGCGGACCGCCAGTGACGGCCTCGCCACCTCCGACCAGTTCGACATGATGAACGGCAGCCCCGAGCGCTACGACTGGAAGCTGGTGGGCAAGAAGGAGATCCTGGTCCCGTACAACAGCTATCAGATCCACAGCGACAAGCTGAAGTACGACGACATCCTCCAGCCGCTGCACGTCAACCAGGAGTACGCCCGCTACGAGCTGCATCGGGTCTGGGTCGTGGATGCCACCCTCAAGGAGGGAACCCGTCACGTCTACAAGCGCCGGACCTATTACGTGGACGAGGATTCCTGGCAGATCCTGTTGGTGGATTGCTACGACAACCGGGACGAGCTGTGGCGCGTCCAGGAAGGCTACGCCATCAACTACTACGATCAGCCTACGCTCTGGACCACGCTGGATACCACCATCGATCTGCAGTCGGGCCGTTATCTGGCGATCGGGCTGAACAACGAGGAGCCGATCACCTACGATTTCAGTGCTGAGTACAGCCTCAAGGACTTCAGCCCGGGCGCCCTGCGCCGCGCTGGCGTCCGCTAGTCCGTCACCGGGCCCCGTGGTTGTCCACGGGGCCCGGTCTTAATCACCTGTCGGACTGGTAGCAGCGATGTTCAGACGTATCCCCGGTTTTTCCCTGACCCGAGCCCTCTCCTTGCTGGCGCTCGCGCTGACGGCCGGGCCCGGCTGGTCCCAGGACGATGCCGATGCGGCATTCATCGCTCCGCTGGCGTCTTCCAATGTCCTGCTCCTGGATGTGGTCAACATCGACGGCCATATCGTCGCCGTGGGCGAGCGCGGCGTGATCCTGATCAGTGACGATCAGGGACGCAGCTGGATGCAGTCGAAGGTCCCGTCCCGTGCGGTGTTGACCGGCGTGTTCTTCCACGACCGGAACCTGGGCTGGGCCGTCGGACACGATTCCATCGTGCTCAAGACCACCGATGGCGGGGAAAGCTGGAAGGTGACCCACTTCGCCCCGGAGCTGGAGCTGCCCCTGTTCGATGTCTGGTTCGCCGATGCCGACAACGGCATGGCCGTCGGCGCCTATGGCTTCGTGATCGTGACCGATGATGGCGGCGAGACCTGGGAGGAGAGCGCCCTGGATGCGCTGGAGTTCGGCGCCGTTATCGAGGACCGGGCGGTCGAGGACACCGGCAGTCCCGAGGACGATAGCGAGGACGACGCCTTCTGGGAGGATGAGGATCTGCCGGCCGACTACCACCTCAATGTGATCGTCGATGACGGCACCGGCCATATGCTCATCGCGGCAGAGGCCGGGAACATCTATCGCTCCGACGACGGCGGTGACAGCTGGATGCTGATGCCGTCGTTTTACCTGGGTTCATTCTTCGGCGCGACGGCGACGGAAGACGGCGAGGTCTATGTGACGGGCCTCCGGGGACATCTGTTCCGCAGCCGGGACGGCGGCGAGAGCTGGGAAGATCTGGACACGGGTGTGGAGACGTCGCTGAATGGCGCCGTCGCCCTGCCCGGGGACGGGCTGGCGGTGGTCGGCATGTCCGGGACCTTGCTCATCAGCCGCGACGGCGGCAGCAGCTTCGAGCTGGTCCAGCAAGAGAATCGCAAGGCCCTGATGAATGTCATGCCGGTGGGCGACGGCGGTCTGCTGCTTTTCGGCGAGGCCGGCGTGACGCGGCTGGAGCCTGGTGAGTTTTGATGGCTGGCGGCGGCATGGGCCGGTCGACACCCAGGCCGCGGATGACCGGGATCCCGGCGTGTGGAAGGGGACGATATGAGTGACGCTGGCATCGTAGACCGCCTCGAGGGCCTGATCTTCAATAATCGGAAGATCGTCATCGGGCTGTTCGTCCTGATCACCATCTTCATGGCCTACACCGCCGCCACTCAGTTGCGGATCGACACGGCCTACAGCAAACAGCTGCCCACCAAGCATGAGTACATGCAGACCTTCCGCCAGTACTTCGACCAGTTCGGCGGCGCCGATCGGGTGCTGGTCGCCGTGTCCGCCAGAGACGGCGACATGTTCGACGCCAAGTTCTTCGAGACCCTGAAGAACGTCACCGATGCGGTGTTCTTCATCCCCGGCGTGGACCGCCCGAAGGTCATGTCCCTGTACACGCCGAACGTGCGCTACCTGGAGGTGGTCGAGGACGGCATCGAGGCCGGCAACGTCATCGATGCGGATTTCGCCCCCACGCCGGAAGGCCTGGCCAAGGTGCGG
>JASFJM010000261.1:0-3540 GCA_050122055.1 Gammaproteobacteria bacterium
CTCGGTGCGGAATTTGCTGCCGCTGCGGACGACCGGTATGCCCTTGAATTCGCTCAACTCTGACCCTGCCTGCGCCAAACGCCTATAGACCGGTTATTCTCGCATGGGCACGGCCACATTGAAATCGAACCTGCCTGGCGGAGGACCGATGACGGATCAGCGCTGGAACCTGATCGGCAAGACGGCACTGGTAACGGGCGCCACCCGCGGCATCGGCCGGGCGGTGGCCGAAGAACTGCTGTCGCTCGGCGCCCGGGTGGTCTTCACCGCCAGGGATGGAAAGGAGGTCGTGGAACGGGAGAGAGTCTGGACCCGGGCCGGAGGCAGCACGCTGGGCGTGACCGGCGACGTCGCCGACGCCGAAGACCGGGCCCGGCTGCTGGAGCTGGTCGAGGACCTGTCCGGGGGGCTGGACATCCTGGTCAACAACGTAGGCACGAATATCCGCCGGCCGGCCGCGGACTACGATAGCGAGGAACTCCGCACCGTGTTCGCCGTCAATCTGGAGTCCGCTTTCGAGCTGAGCCGGCTGTGCGTCGGCGCCATGAGCGGACGGGACTCGGCGATCGTCAATGTGGCCTCGGTGGCCGGCTTGACCCATCTGTGCACCGGCGCCCCCTACGCCATGACCAAGGCCGCCATGATCCAGATGACGCGCAACCTGGCGGTGGAGTGGGCGCCGCGCGGGATCCGCGTCAACGCCGTGGCGCCCTGGTACATCGACACGCCATTGGCGCGGGAAGTGCTGTTGGACCCCGAATACCTGGAGGCGGTGATCGGCCGCACACCCATGGGCCGGATCGGGGAACCCGGGGAAGTCGCCGCCGCCGTGGCCTTCCTGTGCCTGCCCGCCGCCGCCTACATCACCGGCCAATGCCTGAACGTGGATGGTGGCTTCAGCGTCTGCGGGTTTCAGGTGCCGGGCCGGCCCTGAAACGGGTGGGTATACTGTGCGCCGTCGACCGGATCGGTGACCGCAAGCCATGACCACTGGAGCACTTCGAAAGATGGCCAGCCGGCCCGGGCCGCCGGTGGATTACCAGCTGCGCGTCGATCAAGCCGAGTTGGCCCTGACCCCGAGAGTCGGCCAGTCCTTCGGCCTGCACTTCCATGGGGAGATCCGCTGCCAGCACTGCGGCAGGCTGACCAAGAAGAGTTACAGCCAGGGCTATTGCTTCCCCTGTAGCCAGCGGCTCGCGGCCTGTGATCTTTGCATCGTCCGTCCGGAGCGCTGTCATTTCGATCAGGGGACCTGCCGCGAGCCCGACTGGGGCACGGCCCACTGCATGCAACCCCATTTCGTCTATCTCGCCAACACCAGCGGGCTCAAGGTCGGCATCACCCGCGCCCACCAGGGCATGACCCGCTGGATCGATCAGGGCGCCAGCCAGGCTCTGCCCATCCTCGAAGCCAGCAGCCGCCACGTCTCCGGCCTGGCCGAGGTGACGCTGGCCGCCCATGTGGCCGACCGCACCGACTGGCGGGCCATGCTGCGGGGCCCCGCTCCCGAGATCGATCTGGCGGCGGAGCGTGAGCGGCTGCTCGGGCTCTGCGCGCCCGAGCTGGATGCAATACGGACGCGTTTCGGCGTCGACTGCCTGCGCCGGCTGCCGGAACGGGAGCCGGTGGGTATCGAATATCCGGTACAGCACTATCCGGACAAGATCCGCTCGCTCAACCTGGACAAGACGCCGGAGATCGGCGGCGTGCTTCAGGGGATCAAAGGCCAGTATCTGATCTTCGATACCGGCGTGCTGAACGTGCGTAAATACAGCGCCTACGTAGTCTCGGTCGATGAGTAGATCCGGACCCCGCCCGGCCTGACGCCATGGCCCGTTACCGATCGCCTGCGCCACCCAGCTCGCCATACATCACGCCGCACGGCGCGGCACGCCTGCGCGAAGAACTGGATCACCTGTGGCGCCGCAAGCGGCCGTCGGTCACCCGGGCCCTGGCGGACGCCGCCGCCGAGGGAGATCGGTCGGAGAACGCCGAATACACCTACCGGAAGAAACAGCTTGGCGAGATCGACCGCAGGATCCGCTACCTGCGCAAGCGTCTGGCGGTGATCAAAGTCGTCGATCGGCCACCGGACGACGTCGAACGGATCTTCTTCGGCGCCTGGTTCCGCCTCGAGAACGAGGACGGAGAAATCCTCGAGTATCGCATCGTCGGCGCCGACGAGTTCGACCCCCGGCAAAACTTCATCAGCTTTGACTCGCCCATGGCTCGGGCCGCGCTGAAACGCCGGGCCGGGGACGAGATCAGCGTCGAGATGCCGGGCGGTCAGGCGACTTTTGTCATCGCCGAGGTCAGTTACCGGGAGCCGGAGTGAGGGATGGTCGCCCCGGGACGGGGGGAGCGGTAAGATTGATTGCTAACCCGCGTCCGCTCCCGCCGCCGGGACCCTGAATCAGGGTCTTCCGGTGTCGCCGCGGCGCCCTTCACACGGAGATGCCGATGGATTTCGCACTGACCGAAGAACAGGAGATGATCCGGGACGCCGCCCGGGAATTTGCCACCCGGGAGATCGCCCCGGTGGCGGCCAAATACGATGAGACCGGGGAGTTCCCCTCGGAGACCATCGCCATGGCGGGTCAACTCGGATTCATGGGGATCGAAGTGCCCGAGGAGTATGGCGGCGCGGGGCTGGATGCGGTGGGATACGCCCTGGTGATGGAAGAGATCGCGGCGGCCGACGCGGCTCACAGCACCATCGTGTCGGTCAATAATTCCCTCTATGCCTACGGCATTCTCGAGAACGGCAGCGAAGATCAGAAGCAGAAATACGTGACCCCGGTTGCGTCGGGGGAAGTGATCGGCGCCTACGCCCTGACCGAACCGCAGTCCGGTTCGGACGCCGGCAACATGCGCACCCGCGCGGTGCTGGCCGGGGACGGCAGCCACTACGTCATCAGCGGCAAGAAATCCTGGATCACGTCGGGGCCGGTAGCCCGATTTATCGTGTTATTCGCCATGACCGACCCGGAGAAGGGACCGCGCGGCGTCTCGGCATTCGTCATCGACACGGAGCGCGAGGGCTTCGCCCGGGGCAAGACCGAGCCCAAGCTCGGGATACGGGCTTCGGCCACCTGTGAGATCGAGCTGGAAGACTACCGCTGCCCGGTGGAAGACCGCCTCGGTCCCGAGGGTGCCGGTTTCAGGATCGCCATGGGGGTGCTGGATGCGGGCCGTATCGGTATCGCTGCGCAAGCCGTCGGCATCGCCCGCGCCGCCTATGAGGCCAGCCTGGATTATGTCCGCGAGCGCAAGGCCTTCGGCGAACCCATCGGCAGCTTCCAGATGATCCAGGCCAAGATCGCGGATATGAAGACGCGTCTCGAGGCCGCCCGGCTCCTCACCCTGCGGGCGGCATGGAACAAGGACCGTGCCAAGGCCGCCGGGCTGCGCAACACCACCGAAGCCTCCTGCGCCAAGCTGTTCGCCTCCGAGACCGCCATGTTCATCACCCACCAGGCGGTGCAGATCCACGGCGGCATGGGCTACAGCCGCGAGATGCCGCTGGAACGCTATTTCAGG
>JASFJM010000262.1:0-3523 GCA_050122055.1 Gammaproteobacteria bacterium
TCGGGCAGCTTGTTGCCTGCCCGCTCGATCCAGTCGAGGGTGCGGTTGAGCCAGCTGCGGTCGGCGGGCAGAGTGTCGCCTGGTTCGGTCATTATTCTTTTTTCCCCGAAGAAGATCCGGAGACAGTATACGAATTTTCCGGCTCGGGGCGCCGCCGGAAGCCGCCGATGGGCCCGCAGCGGAGGCTTTATTTCCCTGGCGCGCCGCCCGGACCGGCCGGGCCTCCGGGTCGCCCGAACGTCACACTCCTGACACACGACAAGGCTATCACTGTGGGCCGATGCGGCGGCGGGAGAGGGACACCATGACGACGGACTCGGTGCTCGTCCGCTGGAGCCAGAGCGAACGGCTCAACTTCCTGCTTACTAACCGCATCCCGCGGCGCTGGGCGACGCTGTTCATGGGCTGGTTCAGCCGTATCCGGAACCCGTGGGTTCGCGGTGCGTCGATCGCAATCTGGCGCTACTTCGCCGATGACCTGGCTCTGCACGAGGCCCGGAAGACCGAGTTCGACAGCCTCCACGACTGCTTCATCCGCCAGTTGAAACCCGGCGCCCGGCCGATCGATCCGGATCCCTCGGTCCTGGTCAGCCCCTGCGACGGGATCGTCGGTGCCTGCGGCGAGATCGCCGGAACGGAGGTCTTCCAGGCCAAGGGCTTCCCCTATTCCATGACGGATCTGCTGGCCGACGCGAGCCTGGTGGAACGCTACCGGGACGGGATCTTCGTGACCCTGCGGCTGAAGTCCAGCATGTACCATCGCTTCCACGCGCCGGAAGACGCCAGGCTCTCCGGCGTCACCTATATCTCCGGCGATACCTGGAACGTCAACCCGGTCGCCCTGAAACGGGTGGAGCGCTTGTTCTGCAGGAACGAGCGGGCCGTCCTCACGCTGGGTCTGGGCAACACCGGGCAGACCATCACCCTGGTGCCGGTCGCGGCGATACTGGTAGCCGGCATCCGTCTGCATTGTCTGGCAGAGACGCTGGACCTCCGCTACCGGGGGCCGAATCACCTGCCCTGCGATGCGCGTTTCGAGCGCGGCGAAGAGATGGGATATTTCCAGCACGGCTCTACCATCATCGTGTTCGCGCCCAGGGGCTTCGCCCTCGCCCACGGCATCCGTGACGGACACCGGATCCGCGTCGGCGAGCCGCTGTTGCGCAAACCTTGACGAGCTCTGAACCGATCGTCACAAGTCGCTGCAATGCCGCGAATTCTTCGCCGATCTGTAACCGCTCTGTAACGGCTGCTGGATCATCATGTGCAGCGGCCTCGTTTTCCTCACCTGGGATGATACTTCTATGACGTTTCTGGAAGAGTTGAGAGAGCAGCGCTGGGACGATCATCGCTACTATCATCACAGCCGGATCAATCAGTCACTGCACCTGGTCAGCGCCGTCAGTTTCCTTACCGCCTACGTGATGCTCGTGGTCAGTCCCGCCATCGCCGCCCTGGTCGGCTGGGTCATATCGATGTGGTCCCGCCAGATCGGTCACTTCTTTTTCGAGCCCAAGGGCTATGACCAGATCAACCACGCCACCCACGAGTACAAGGAAGAGATCAAGGTCGGCTATAACCTGCGGCGCAAGGTGGTGCTGCTGTCGATCTGGGCCGCCTCACCGCTGGTGCTGTATATGAACCCCACCCTGTTCGGCATGCTGGAGCGGCGCTACGGTGCCAGCGGATTCCTGGAGAACCTGGGTTACATGTGGCTGGCCCTTGGCATCTCGGCGCTCATGTTCCGCACCGTGCATCTGTTCTTCATCAAGGGTGTGCAGTCTGGCCTGGTCTGGATGACGAAGATCCTCACCGACCCCTTCCACGACATCAAGCTCTACCACAAGGCGCCGGTCTATCTGCTCAAGGGCGAGACCATGGACCCGATGAGGCACAGTTCCTGACGGCGGCTTGGGCGCTTCCGGTTTCAGGCCCGGCGTGAGGCCAGCATCTCCCGCAGGATGCCGCGCTTGATCGATCGATCGGTCACGCCCGATGGCTGCCACCACCAGCCGTCTGCGGACATAGCTTCCGCAGCGGCAATGAAGCGCTGCATCACCGCATCATAGTCTTCGTCGCTGAAGTTGTGGCTGAAGATAAAGCGGCCGCTGCCTACCCAGCTCAGAGCCAGGCCTTCGGCACGCAGGTAATACTGGAACATCCAGTGATAGCGGCTCGGCAGGATGTAGTTGACGGTCCAGATGGAGGACAGATTGACCACCCGGACCGGCAGTTGCCGCTCCTCAAGGCGCTGATTCAGCAATGCGGCCCGCTCGTTCCACAATGCGTCGGCCTGTTTGAACCCGGCGCGCATCGCCGGCTCGTCGATGCGACGCAGGAAGGCATTCATGGCGCCCATGACATAGGGATGGGAATTGAACGTCCCCCGGGCGAAACAGATATCCGTCGGCCGGTCGTCACGGAAGCGCTTCATCAGGTGGCTCTTGCCACAGACCACGCCGACGGGCAGACCGCCGCCCAGGGTCTTGCCGTAGGTCACCATGTCGGCGCGGACGCCGAAATACTCCTGGGCACCGCCGTAGGCGAGCCGGAAACCGACGAACACTTCGTCGAAGATCAAAACGATCCCGCGTTCGCCGCAGACCTCCCGCAGGGATTCGAGCCAGCGAGTGTAGGCCTGCCGGTCGAAATGTGCGCCGGCGCGGCCGCTGACCAGCGCCGCATCCCCCGGCGCGGTGGCGTTGGGGTGCAGCGCCTGCAGGGGATTGACCAGGACGCAGGCGATGTCTTTGCGGGTTCGGAGCACCTTGAGGGTGGTGGCGTCCATGTCCTTGAGGGTATAGACGTCCCGGATCGGACCTGGATTGCCGACGCCCGGCTGCACCCCGTCCCACCAGCCGTGATAGGCGCCGCAGAACCGCACCAGGTGCGACCGGCCCGTGTGGAAGCGGGCCAGGCGCACTGCCTGCATCACCGCCTCGGTGCCCGACATATGGAAGGAGACCTCGTCCAGCCCGGAGATGCGCTTGAGCTTGTCCACGTTCTCGGCGATCAGGGGATGATAGGCGCCCAGCACCGGTCCCAGCTCGCGCACGCGCTGGATCCCCTCGTCGATGCACGATTTGTAGAAGTCATAGCCGAACAGGTTGACGCCATAGGAACCGCTCAGGTCATAGGACCAGTTCCCGTCGAGGTCCCGCACCCGGGTGCCCTCGCTGGCGTCCACCACGACCCCGAGCTTGAGCCGCTCCCGCACCAGGTTCCGGTACTGGAACGGTACCCGGTAGGCGTTGGTGAACGTCAGGTCCGGGACGCCCGGCTCCAGACGCTCGCTGAGCGCCACCGACTTCGGGGCCCGCGCCCGGAATCGTTCCGCCAATCGCTCGAAACCCGCCCGACGGCGACTGGCGATGCCATCCGGAGCGCCGTCGCTGGCAAAGAATCGCTCCTCGCCGAACTCGTAAAACGGCACCAGACGGGCGACGAAACGAGCGATGCGGGCGTGGCCTTGAAGGGATGGGTGCTTGGCCCGGGATAGCTGCAGGCGCACATAGAGGGCCCT
>JASFJM010000263.1:0-3500 GCA_050122055.1 Gammaproteobacteria bacterium
GACAATTGCGCCCATCTGCCGCAACGGCGCCGCGACCCGTTCCATGGGCCGGGATCTCAACGAGGCGTCCCCGGTCAGTTCGGCCTGGACCCCTAGACCCGCGAGCAATCCCGTCAACAGGCGGATGCCGGTGCCCGAATTACCGAGATCCAGCGGACCTGCCGGATCGTGAAGCCCGCGGGGACCCGGCCCGATGACGCGCAGCCGGTCCGCATCCAGACGTTCGACCCGCACACCCAGGGCCTCCACCGCCGCCCGGGTGGCTCGGCAATCGTCACTGTCGAGGAAGCCCTCGACCTCCAGGGGTCCGGCTGCCACCGCCCCCAGCAGCAGGGCACGATGGGAGATCGACTTGTCGCCAGGCACGGCGATCCGGCCGCCGATGCCATCGACCGGTGACGACAGCCAGCCCTCGGCGAGGGGGTCACCGGATCCGGCCGGGAGTTCAGTCCCCACCACCGGCCTCCTCCGTCGCGCCGGCACCCAATACCTCTTCCATGGCCTGCAGCAGCCGGTTGTTCTCGGCGGGCGTGCCGACGCTGATCCGGAGATGCCGGTCCAGACCGTAGTTCGCCACCGGGCGCACGATCACCGACTTGCGCAGCAGAGACTCGTAGACCGGCATGGCGGGCTGCCCCATATCCACCAGCACGAAATTGCCGGCCGAGGGCACGAACTGGAGACCGAATCCGCCGAAAGCGCTCTGGAGACGGTCCCGCTCGCTGGCGTTCATCTCCACCGAGCGGCCGAGATGCTGCCGGTCCTCGAGCGCCGCAAGGGCGGCCACACCCCCCAGCAGATTGACGTTGAACGGCTGTCGCACCCGGTCCAGGATCCCGGCGATCCCCGGCGCCGACACGGAGTAGCCGACCCGCAGGCCCGCCAGGCCGAACGCCTTGGAGAACGTGTGGGTCACGACCAGATTGGGGAAGCGATCGAGCCAGTCCACGCAGTCCGGATATTCCGGGTCATCCATGTATTCCCCATAGGCCTGGTCGACAACCACCAGCGTGTGCCCCGGCAACGCCTCGAGAAATTCACGCAGCGGCTCGGCACGCACCCAGGTGCCGGTAGGATTATTCGGGTTGGCGATAAACACGATTCGGGTCTTGTCGTTGACCCGCTCGGCCATGGCCGCCAGATCGTGGCCGTAGGGGCTGTCGCTGCCGGGTGGCAAAGCGGGCGCCACCCGGGCGGTCGCACCGCAGGCCTGGATAGCGATGGGATAGACGGCAAAAGCGTACTGGGAATGGACGGCTTCGAGAGACGCCTGCAGGAATGACTCCGCCATCAGCACCAGCACGTCGTTGGAGCCGTTGCCCAGCGTGATGCAATCCGGCTCGACTCCGTGTCGGCGCGCCAGCGCCTGCTTGAGTTCGAAGCCGCCGCCATCGGGATAGCGGGCCAGTTCGTTTTCTGGCAGATCGCGAATGGCCTCGAGGACCCGCTCGCCGGGGCCCAGGGGGTTCTCATTCGAGGCCAGCTTGACGATATTGCTGACCCCGTACTCGCGCTCCAGCTCGCTGATCGGCTTGCCGGGCTGATAGGGCTTCAGGCCCCTGACCCCTGGCGCGGCCAGGCGCAGATACGGATTACCCATGGCTTTGCCTCCTCCCTCGACGGCTCAGCGGCTAGCTGCCCGATCGAGTCTAAAGGATCGCACAGGGATATGAGCCGAGCACCCGGAACAGGGAGGTCGCGACTTCCAGGTCCTTGAGGGCGTCGGCGATCTTGGGATCCTCCGCATGCCCTTCCACGTCGACGAAGAACACGTAGTCCCATTTGCCGCGCTTGGATGGGCGGGACTCGATGCGGGTCATGCTGACCTGATGCTTGGCCAGCGGATAGAGGATCTCATGCAGGGCACCCGCCTTGTGCCGGGCGGCCAGCAACAGCGACGTCTTGTCGCGGCCGCTGGGCGGGAACAGGTCCCGGCCGATGACCAGGAAGCGGGTCGTATTGTCGGGGCGGTCCTCGATATTGGCCATCAGCACGCGCAGGCCGTAGACCTCGGCCGCCGCCTCGCCGGCGATCGCGGCGGCGCCTTCCTCGTCCCGCGCCAGCCGGGCGGCCTCGGCGTTGCTGCTGACGGCGATGCATTCGGCGCCCGGCAGCTTCTGTTCCAGCCATGCGCGGCACTGGGCGAGCGACTGCTGGTGGGAATACACGCGCTCGATGTGGTCGAGACCCTCGACCGTTCCCAGCAGGTGTTGACGGATCCGCAGCTCCACCTCGCCGCAGATCCTTAGCGGTGAAGTCATGAACATATCCAGCGTATTGTTGACCGTGCCCTCGGTGGAGTTCTCCACCGGCACGATGCCGAAGTCTGCTACGCCGGACTCGACTTCATGGAACACCTCGTCGATCGAGGACAGGGACAGGGCCCTGACCGAATGCCCGAAATGCTTTAATACGGCCGCCTGGGTAAAGGTGCCCTCGGGCCCGAGGAAGGCGACCTTGAGTGGCTCCTGCTGGGCCAGACAGGCCGACATGATCTCGCGGAACAGGCGCACCATCTCCTCATCCCGCAGCGGACCTTCATTACGATCTACCACTTTGCGCAATACCTGGGCCTCACGCTCGGGCCGGTAGAAATCCCGGGGCCGCGCCTGGTCGCCCAGCTTGCTGGTACCGACCACCTGGGCGGCACGGGCCCGCTCGCTGATGAGCTGTTGAATCTGCTCATCGAGGCGATCGATCCGGGCGCGGATCTCCGCCAGGTCGACGTTGTCGGGTTTCGCGTCGCTCATGGTGGCACCGCGGCTATAACACGCGCAGTTTCAGCACGCCCTCGATAGCGGCGATCTTGTCGCGGGTGGCGTCCGACACCTCTCCTTCCACGTCGACCAGGGTATAGGCGACCTCATCCCGGGACTTGTTCAGGAGATCGACGATATTGAGCCCATCCTCCGCCAGCCGGGTCGAGATCTGACCGACCATGTTGGGCACATTGAGATTGCAGATGCTGATCCGCTGGCCGTCGGTCCGCGGCATGATGGCTTCGGGGAAATTGACCGAGTGGCGGATGTTGCCGTTCTCCAGATACTCGCGCAGATTTTCGGCCACCATGGCGGCGCAATTCTCTTCCGCCTCGCCGGTGGACGCACCCAGGTGCGGCAGGGCCGTGACTTTCGGGTGATTGCGGATGTGGTTGTTGGGAAAATCGGTGACGTAGGCCGCCAGATGCCCTGAATCCAGCGCCGCCAGCACCGCCTCGTCATCGACGATGCCGCCACGGGCGAAGTTGAGCAGGATGCCGCCCGGCTTCATCAGCGCCAGCCGTTCGGCGTTCACCAGTTGGCGCGTGTGGTCGTTGAGCGGCACGTGCAGGGTGATGAAATTCGAGCGACTGAAAAGATGGTCCAGGGTCGTCGCCTGCTCGATCGAGGACGAGAGTTGCCAGGCTCGCTGTACGGTGAGCTGGGGATCGAAACCGATGGCCTTCATGCCCAGGGCCACGGCCACGTTGGCCACCTCGCCGCCGATGGCGCCGAGGCCCA
>JASFJM010000264.1:0-3476 GCA_050122055.1 Gammaproteobacteria bacterium
CGACCTGATGCTCGAGTATCTGAAGTTCCAGTGCGACCCGCCGCCCCAGGCGTATATCGCCCTGGCTTCAAGCTACTCCAGCCTGAATCAATACAACCAGGCTCTGCCCTGGGTGCAGAAGGCCATCGCCAAGGCCGGGGACAAGGCCCAGGAATCCTGGTATCTGCTCGAACTGGCGATCTATTTCGAACAGAAGAACTACCCGGCCGCGTCGCGTCTGCTGACCGGCATGGTGGCCAAGTGGCCGGACAAGCTCAAATACTGGGAGATGCTGTCAGGGTCATACCAGGAACAGCAGAAAGACATCGACGCCCTGGCCACGCTGATGGTGGCCTACGAGGCCGGTCTGCTGGATGACACCAGCGGCACCATGAACGAGCAACAGCGCGAGCGGAAGCTGCTCAACATCGCCCGGATGAACCTGTTTGTCGAAGTCCCCTACATGGCGGGCCGTCTGATCGAGAAAGAGATGGGCGCGGGCAGGATCAAGGTCACCCAGAAGAACCTGGAGCTGTTGCTGAGCGCGTGGACCGCGGCGCGGGAGTTCGACAAGGCGGTCGCCACCATCGACCGTCTGGCGCCGATGAAGAGCGACGGCGAGCTCTATATGCAGAAAGCCCAGTTGCTGGCGGAGAAGAGCGACTGGCAGGGCTCCATCGATGCCGCCAGGCAGGCGCTGGAGAAGGGGGGGCTGAAGTCCCCGGGCGGGGCTTATCTGCTGATCGGCATTTCCGCCAACGAGATGCGGGACTTCTCCCAGGCCATCGACGCGCTCAACGAAGCCCGCAAATTCGACGACAAGACCCGCCGTCAGGCCTCGGACTGGATCAAGTTCGTGGAGGAGCGACGGCAGGCTGCCGCGGCCGGCTGATCCGGCCGATCGAGACGAACGGGAAGCCCGCCGCGAGCGGGCTTTTCTACTCCCTATCCGGTTCCGGCGCCGGGCCCGGCCAGCAGGTCCGGTTCGCCCAATCCCTGCAGGATCCGCGCGCGAGACGCGGTCAACAGCGCCCGGGCCGTGTGACCGGTGGATGATCCCGCCAGGTGGATCGGTTCCGTGACGGTCACCTCGATGGGGCCGAGCCGGGGCAGCCATTGTTCGGCCGGCAGGATATGCCGGGCGCCGCGGATCACCACGGGCACCACCGGAAGCCCGGCCCGGGCCGCCGCGGCGAAAGCGCCGTTGCGGAACCGGCCGAGGCCGGGTTCGGCGACAAAGGTGCCTTCGGGGAAGAAGGCGAGGGGATGGCCGCCCTCGGCCTTGCCGCGGATGCGGCGGGCGTCCCGGGCGCTGCGGTGCCGGTCCGAGCGCTCGACGAATTCCGAACCCAGGCGGCGCAGCAGCAGGTGAGCCAGGGGCACACCGGTCATCTCCCGTTTTATCACGAAGCTGAAGTTGGCTGGCAGGGCCGCGGTCAGGATCACGCCGTCCAGGTAGCTGGCGTGATTGGCGACCACCACGCAGGCGCCCGAGGGCAGATTCTGGACGGTCCGGACCCGCAGACCGATACCGGTCACGGCAAAGATCGTCCGCGCGCCCCATCTGGCCAGCCGGCGGCGGGCCTTCAGCCCGGGGACCACCGCCACCAGCAGCGTCACCGTCAGCGTGACCAGGCCGAAGGTGGCCAGGGCATACAGGCCCCAGAGCAGCCGCAATGTGGATCGCAACAGTTCGATCATTCCCGTAGACGACCCAGGACAATCCTCGTTATGTGACGGACGTCACGTTATGTTAATAAGCTTGGCGATTTGTGAAAGCGATCACGGCTGCAGCGGGACGGGACCCCGATACTCCGGGTCTGAGAGCCATCCCGTCCGCCGGTACGGTGCGCGAGGATGGCCCGCCGATTTTAAGTCGGTTGAATGATTCAGGCCAGGACCGGGACCTGGGGTGGAGACCGGACCAGCCGCCACGCCCTCGATGGCAGATGGAAATTATGGGCAAGAGTAACGGAAGCCGTAAAGACAACCGCCCCGCAGAGCTGATCGCCTCCGAGGCCAGGATCGAGAAATTTCTCGATGCAGTCTGGATGGAGCGGGGGCTGTCCCGAAATACCCTCTCGGCATACAGGACGGATCTCACGTCCCTGGCCAGGTGGCTGGCGGAGCGTGGCCGGCCGGTCGCCGAAGCCAGCCGTGCCGACCTGCTGGAATTTATCGCCTGGCGAGTGGAATCCGGGGCCCGTCCGCGCTCCACCGCCCGCCAGCTGTCCAGTTTCCGCCGCTTCTTCCGGCACCTGTTGCGCGAGGCCGGCCGCAGGGACGACCCGACCGCCCGCATCGAGATGCCCAAGATCGGCCGGCCCCTGCCCAAGTCTCTGACCGAGAAAGAGGTCGAAGCCCTGCTCGAGGCACCGGATACTGCGGACTGCCTCGGAAACCGTGACCGGACCATGCTGGAGGTGCTCTACGCCACCGGCCTGCGGGTGACCGAGCTGGTCAATCTCAAACTCAGCCAGATCAATCTCAACCAGGGCGTCATCCGGGTCGTCGGCAAGGGGGACAAGGAACGCCTGATCCCCCTGGGCGAGGAATCCATAGAGTGGATCGACCAGTTCATCAAGGGCGCCCGGGCGGAGATCCTGCTGGATCGCCAGTCCGACTACCTGTTCCCGACCCGGCGCGGCGACCACATGACCCGCCAGGCGTTCTGGCATCTGATCAAGCGATACGCGACCAAGGCGGATGTCAGCGAGAAGCTGTCGCCCCATACCCTGCGGCACGCCTTTGCCACCCATCTGCTGAACCACGGCGCGGACCTGCGCGTGGTGCAGATGCTGCTGGGCCACAGCGACCTGTCCACGACCCAGATCTACACCCATGTGGCCAGAGAGCGCCTCAAAGACCTGCATTCCCGGCACCATCCCCGCGGTTGATGTAGCCGTCCCCGCTTTGATCTAAAATGGCGGTTTTCCGCCGATGAACCATTTTTCCGATCGGCGGTCCGATGTGTCATCTGACCGACTCGAGAAGTGTCCTATATGCCAAAGCAACTTGCATCCGCATTGATTGCCACCTCATTGCTGGCGCCCCTCGGGGTATTTTCCCAGGAGGCACCGGAACCGGCGGCCACGCCCGAGGAAGAGATCGCTTCCATGGTGCCCGGTCTCGAGGCGAAAGACGTCACCGAGTCCCCCATCCCCGGCGTCTACGAAGTGATCGTCGGCGGACAGATCGTCTACATCACCGGCGATCGCCGTTTTCTCATCAAGGGCGACATCGTCGATCTCAAGACCAACGAGAGCGTCACCGAGAGCCGGCGCAGCGGCGTGCGACTGGAGAAGATGGCGCAACTCAAGGAATCGGAGATGATCATCTTCGGGCCCGAGGACGCGAAGCACACCATCACGGTCTTTACCGACATCGACTGCGGATACTGCCGCAAGCTGCACCAGGAGATGGACCAGATGAATGCGCTGGGTATCCGCGTGCGCTATGTCTTCTATCCCCGCATGGGTCCGGGTTCCGAGGGTTGG
>JASFJM010000265.1:0-3452 GCA_050122055.1 Gammaproteobacteria bacterium
ATTGTTGCCGTTGTTGCTGTCGGCCACCTGTCGCCAGACCGCGATCATCTTGTTGCCCATGGCCGAGAGGCTGACGCCCTGGTTGAGGTTCAGGCTCTCGGTCAGCTTGACCGGATTGCTCCAGGTATCGCCGTAGTCGGAGCTCTGGCTGACCAGGACCTTGGTACCGTTTTGCTGGCTGCCCACGAACACCGCGTAAGCCACGGTGACCTCGCCGGCCGGGACCTGCACCGAATTGAAGCTGCCGTCTTCCAGCGTGCCGCTGACGGTGACGGTGCCGCTGCCCGGCGGCTTGAGATTGAGCAGCATGAACGGTTTGTCGATAAACCGCCCCGCGGTGCCGGAATCGATCAGCCGGCTCTCGGGCTCCGGCTGCCAGTTGAAGCCGGTCTCGTTGTTCACCTCGTGCCAGCGCTGGACGTAGATGCCGCCCACGCCGTTGTCATCCCGCTCGGCGGCGATGAAATTGAACACCATGATCCCCGGGGCGGTCGCCACCGTGGGGTCGGCGGCGAAATCCATCCCCAGGGCGTACTGGTTCAGTGCAGGATCGGGCAGACCGTAGTCTTTCCAGCCCGGGGCCAGGCGGCTGATCCAGCTGTAGCCACCGTTATGGGACTCGGCCACGCCCTGCCAGGCATCGCCGACCCGCGGATCGGCGGCACCGCGATAATCGTTGAAGGCGCAGATCACTTCCAGCGGGCTGGCCGGTTTGAAGGCGCAGGAAGGTTCGTTCTGCTGACGGATGCCCTGGTCGGGGAAAAACAGCGTGTCGGGGGCCGTAAACCCTGGCGGATCCGGCGGCGTCGGCCCAATAACGTTGACGTTCTCATCGGGCACGCCTTCGGTGAGTTGTCCCCAGGCGGTCGCGGAGACAACGACACAAAGCACGCCCAGCCCGAAGGCCAGACCTTTTCTCAGGCACATGATTTTTCCCTCCCCCTAGGCCTGACAGCGTAGCGCTGGCGGGTGTTTTCGCCAAATCCCTTGACGTAGAAGGCTTGGGGAGCGGGCTGATCCACTCAGCTACCACCGGGCGCGCCTTGAATCATAACCTTTATATGGTCTAATTATTTCATATGTATCGTCTGTTGCCGTCCGATTAACCATATTGCAGGATCGTCCTGGGACGGAGCGAGGCCGACGCCGGTCCGGCCCGGTGGTCGGGATTTGCGCAATTCGGGAGCCTCCCGCCGTTTTATCGTCGGATCATCCGACGCCGGCAAACCCTCCCAATGAGATCAATCGACCATCAACGCCCCCCCTTGGAGGGCGCCGCCCCGAACGCCCATGCAAATCGACCTGCTCCCGGCATCTGCGGCTCCTCCCGTCGTTATGCAAAATGAGACTCAATGCCGGAACTCTGCCGTGGGCCGCTGCTAGGATCGCTCCTATTGCGCCAGTTAGGCCCGCCTTGGGGGGCGGTGGCCGATTGCTGGCCGATCACCGAGGGCATGCCCCATGACACGAAGGACCGCGCTATCGCTCCGGGCATTGCTGCCGCTGCTGGCCTTGCTGGCCGGACCTGCGGTAACGCCCGCCGCTGCTGAGAATGCCGCGGCTTCCGGGCGCTATTACCTGCCCGTCGTGGTGGCGTGCCGGCCGGATCCCGGCGATAAAATCCTCGAATTCATATGCCGCCGCATCGCGGCCGACGCGCCGGAGCTGGCCCATGCCCGGGGCATGACGCTCTCGGTGGAGGGCCCGGTGCACCCGCGGGATCACTGGCAGGCGCCGCGAGACACGCTGGCGCTGGAAGTGCTGCTGACCGGCACCCGCCCCGCCAGCCAGTTCGCCCAGAAGGAAATCACCGCCAGATTGATCGGGCCGCCTCTCGGTGGCGGAGAGAACTGGTCCACGGGCATCGCTGCGACCGGCGTGCCCAGAGACCTTGTGCATCCGGTCGCCGACGCGGTGCTGGCCAATATCGATGCCTTCCTCGGCCGGCGCGCCGCCGTCGCCGCCAATCAGCGATAGTCAAAGTCTGGGAAGCGTCTCCGGGCCTGCTTCGTGCCGGCCGGAACGGACATAGTCGCAGCGGCCGCTCATCTGTGCTCCGGGAGCCGACCACTCCGGCCGCTACCCATCTATAATGCGCCGCTAATGGCGATCCACGATTTTGCGGCGATCCTCAAGCGGTCGGTCCAGGCTCATCAGGAAGGCGACCTCGTGGCGGCCGAGGCCGGTTATCGGGACGTGCTGGCGGCCCAGCCGGGCAACATCGACGCTACCCATTACATGGGCATGCTGGCCTATCAACGCGGCAATCTGGCGGCGGCCATGCGGCTGTTGGGCGACGCCGCCCGGGCACGGCCGGATGATCCGGCGATCCTCGCCAATCTGGGTCTGCTGTTCAGGGCCACGGGGCATCCGGTGCACGCCGAGCGGGTCCTGAGCCGATCGGTGGAATTGAGGCCCCAGCAGTCGGAAGCATGGCTGAATCTCGCGCAGATCCGCAGCGCAGCCGGACGCATGGACGACGCCATGGTCTGCTTCCGCAAGGTGCTGGAATTCAGCCCAGGTCACAGCCGCGCCCGGGTGGGTCTCGGCCGCCAGCTGGCGGCCACCCGCCGCTTCGACGAAGCCGCCACCATCCTGGAGGAAGGGCTGACCCTCGATCCGACCGATCCGGAACTGCAGCTGGAGCTGGCCCAGAGCCGCGAGCTGGCCGGAGAACCTCAGCAAGCCGCAGACCTCTATCGCGCTGTGGCCGAACGGTCGGAGGACCTGCGGGCCCGGGCCCTGGCTCTGCTCAGCACCAACTACCGCAAACGGCAGCGTCCGGGTTCGGCATTGATGGCTGCCCGGTCAGCAGCCTGGGCCGACCACGGCAGCCCGGAAGCCTGGCGGGCGCTGGGCCAGGCGCTAAAGGAACTGGGCCGGCTCGACGAGGCCGCCGAGTCCTTCCGCAAGGCCCACGCCATCCTTCGGACACCCGGGTCCAGCCACGGGGAGAATCGACTCAACATCCTGCAAACGTCCAGGGCGAAGCTGCGCCACGACATCGAGCAGATGCATTATCTGCTGCGCGAGGAGATCCCGACGGCGATCGAGCTGAAACCCCTGATCGACGATTACGCGGGGCTGCTCAAGACCATCCCGGCCCGGATCCCCGACGCTCAGCCCGTCGCCATCCCCGCCCAGGCCCGCCAGCGGATCGGCCGCTTTTACAATCGCTGCGTCCACTACCGCTTTACGCCGCGACTGCGCGGCGCCGCTCTCAACCCGGGCATCGATACCAAGGCGACCACGGCAGACTATCGGGCGCGCGCGCCGGGTCTGACCTGGATCGACGATTTCCTTTCCCGCGACGCCCTCAGAGAACTCCGGGCGTTCTGCATGGAGTCGACTATCTGGTATGACTTCGAACACAGCGGCGGATATCTCGGCGCCTACCTGCAGGAAGGCTTCAATTGCCCGCTGCTGTTGCAGATCGCCCAGGAACTGCCGCG
>JASFJM010000266.1:0-3440 GCA_050122055.1 Gammaproteobacteria bacterium
CCGGCTGCTCGCCTTCGCCGACCGGGACATGCTGGACGACCGAGCCCGGCGACTGGGGCTGACCGTTCATCTGGAACAGGCCGAGGGCGAACTGCCGCCGCACCGGCCCGGCACCCTGCTGGTCCATCACATCCCCCTGGCCGTACCGACCGTCTGTGGGGAACCGGATCCGGCCAATGCCGCCGCCCTCCTCGCCACCCTGGATGCCGCCGTCAGCGCCTGCCAGTCCGGCAGCTGCGAGGCCATGGTCACCGGTCCCCTGCAGAAGAGCGTCATCAACGATGCGGGCATCCCCTTCTCGGGCCATACGGAGTACCTGGCGGCCCGGACCGGATCGGAGTTGCCGGTGATGATGCTGGCGGCAGGCGAACTGCGGGTTGCCCTGGCCACTACCCATCTGCCCCTGCGCGCGGTGCCCGATGCCATCACCCGGCCGCGTCTCGAGCGGGTGATCGAGACCCTGCACCGGGAGCTGGGCCAGCGCTTCGGCATCGCCCGACCGCGGATCCTGGTCTGCGGCCTGAATCCCCATGCCGGCGAGGCCGGACATCTCGGCCGCGAGGAGATCGAGATCATCGGGCCGGCGCTGGAGGCCCTGCGCGGACGCGGCATGGATCTGGCAGGACCGCTGCCGGCCGACACGCTCTTCACGCCGCCGCATCTGGAGGGCGCCGATGCGGTGCTGGCCATGTACCACGACCAGGGATTGCCGGTGCTGAAATACGCCGGCTTCGGCAAGGCGGTCAATATCACCCTCGGCCTGCCGCTGATCCGCACCTCGGTCGACCACGGCACCGCCCTGGACCTGGCCGGCAGCGGCCGCGCCGATGCCGGCAGCCTCTACGAGGCGGTCGTCTGCGCGGCGCGAATGGTGGGGGCGCCGGAACGGTGATTTGACGGCCAAGTAAACACTTCGGCCAGCATTGCCTCCGCCACCCGGGAGTCAACCGGTGCATCATCGCCGCCATTTCTCCCCGGCCACGCCAGCAGATGGCGGAGTCGGGCCCGGACGCGGTGCGATCACCGCGCCGCTGCTGAAGCGACTCGCCCATCGGGCCGGATGCAGTAGCATGGGCCCATGAGCGGGATGAAACCCAGCACCTTGAGGATCGGCAGGCGTTACCGGCCGAACAGGCTCGCAGCGGGATACGATGCCCTCGTTATCGGTTCCGGCATGGGGGGCCTGACCACGGCCGCCTTGCTGAGTGACCTGGGCTGGAAGATCTGCGTCCTCGAACAGCACTATACCGCCGGGGGCTATACCCATTCCTATGAGCGCCAGGGTTACGAATGGGACGTCGGCGTGCACTACATCGGAGATGTGGGCGCGAAGACCCGCACCCGGAGGATGTTCGACTACCTGACGGATGGTCAGCTGCAGTGGGCGCCGATGGACGACGAGTACGACCGTTTCTATGTCGGCGACAAGGTCTTCAACGCCATGGCGGGGAAGGCCGGGTTCCGGGACAACCTCGTCCGGCAGTTCCCGGCCGAGGAAGCGGCGATCGACCGCTACATGACGCTCCTGTCCGAGGTTGGCCGCGCCTTGTCCGCGTTCGGCATGGCGAGGGCGATGAAGCCCTGGCAGAGGAGGCTCGCCAGGCCATTCCTCGAGTGGAAGACGCCGGATTTCATGTACCGCAACACTTACGATGTGCTGAGCGAACTGACGGACGACCAGGACCTGATCGCCGTCATCTGCGGCCAGTGGGGCGACATGGGATTGCCGCCCAGACAGTCGGTATTCATGGTGCACGCGATGATCGCGCGGCACTATCTCTATGGCGGCTTCTACCCGGTCGGCGGCAGCTGGAAGATCGCCGATTACATCATCCCGAAAATCCAGGCCGCCGGGGGCGAGGTCTTCACCTACGCGAATGTCGAGCAGATCCTCGTCGGGGATGGCGAGGTCAGCGGCGTCCGGATGTCCGACGGTCACGAGATCGAGTGTCCGGTAGTGATCTCCTCCGCCGGTGTCAGCAACACCTTCGGGCATCTGCTGCCCGCCGAGCTGGTCAGGTCGAAAGGCTACGAGCTTTCGATGGGGGAAGTGCGTCCCAGCATCGGGCACCTGTGTCTCTACATCGGCTTGCAAGGGACGGCGGAAGAGCTCGGCTTGCCGAAGACCAACTTCTGGATCTACCCCCACAACGATTACGACAAGGCGTTGGCGGACTTCCGCGCGGACCCTGCATCGGCCTTCCCGGTCGTCTACATCTCGTTCCCGTCCGCCAAGGATCCGGAGTACCTGGAACGCCACCCCGGCACGGCCACGATCGAAATCGTTGCGCCAGCCCCTTATGAATTATTCGAGCAATGGAAGGGAAGCACCTGGGGCAAGCGGGGTGAGGACTACGAGTCGCTAAAAGACGAACTGAGCGAGCGGCTGTTGCAACGTCTCTATGACAAGCTGCCGCAGCTCGAGGGGAAGATCGACTATCACGAGCTGTCGACGCCGCTGTCGACGGAGTGGTTCTCCGCCTACCAACATGGCGAACTCTACGGGCTGGATCACACACCGGAACGACTGCAGCAGGACTGGCTGACTCCCAGGACACGGATCCCCGGGCTTTGGCTGACCGGGCAGGACGTCCTGACCTGCGGCGTCACCGGTGCGATGATGTCCGGCCTGCTGACGGTCATCGCGATGGTCGGCGGCCGGAAGATCGGTCCGTTGATGAAGCGGATCTACGCCTAGATCGCCCGGTTGAGCAGCGCAAATCATGACACCAGGTCCCGTCCGATACCGCCTTGAAGGTTCCGTCGCGACGATCCGCATCGACGACGGCAAGCGCAACGCCCTGTCACCGGCGGTCCTGCGTGAGATCTACCGGGCACTGGATCAGGCGGAGTCCGATGGTGCGGCGGTGATCATCACCGGGCGGGAAGAAGTGTTCTCGGCCGGCTTCGACCTCAAGGTTATGAAACGCGGCGGCACGGAAGCGCTGCGCATGTTGAAACTGGGTTACGCCCTCACCGCCCGCGTGCTCGGGTATCCGCACCCCGTCGTCGCGGCCTGCAATGGTCACGTGCTGGCGATGGGCGTGTTCCTGATGTTGTCGGCCGATCATGTCATCGGCACCCGCGGGGACTTCAAGGTATCGGCGAACGAGGTCGCCATCGGCCTGACGATGCCTCGCGTCGCCGCGGCCATGTTGCGCCACCGCCTGAACCCGGCGGCGTTCCAGCGCTCGGCGATCCTGTCCGAGTACTTCGAGGTCGACTCTGCCCGGGAGGCGGGCTTTTTCGACGAGCTTGTCGGAGCTGGTGAGCTCATGGCCCGCGCGGAGGCCCACGCCGAAGCCTTCTGCAGGCTCGACCCGCGGGCGCACACGGCGACGAAACGGCGGCTTCGCAAAGCCCTCATTCGCCGGATCCGTTACAGCATCCCACTGGATCTGTTCGATGCCATGATGCTGGGCCTGCGGGGCGCACTCAGG
>JASFJM010000267.1:0-3414 GCA_050122055.1 Gammaproteobacteria bacterium
AAATTCTCCAGCCGCTCCACGCCTGCCTCAAAGGCTGCCGGTGCGGCCGCCGTCCACGGGCAGGTTGATGCCGTTGACGTAGGCCGCAGCAGGGCTGGCCAGGAAGGCGACCGCGCCGGCGATCTCTGCTGGTTCGGCAAAGCGGCCCGCCGGTACCTGGGACAGGGCCTGTTCGCGAACCGCTTCCACGGTCTGGCCGGATTTCTCGGCGCGGCCCTGGAAGATGTAATCCAGCCGTTCCGTGGCGGTGAAGCCGGGCAGCACGTTGTTGACCGTGATGCCGGACGGTCCCAGCTCCCGGGCCAGGGTCTTGGCCCAGCTCGCCATGGCGCCGCGGATGGTATTGGACACGCCCAGTCCGGGGATGGGTTCTTTCACCGAGGTGGAGATGATGTTGACGATCCGGCCGTAGCCGGCGGTCTTCATGCCCGGGACCAGTGCCCGGGCGATGCGTTGGGCGGCCAGCAGATGTTGGGCGAACGCCGCCTCGAACTGCTCCGGACCGGCATCGATGGCCAGACCGGCCGGCGGCCCGCCCGTGTTGTTGATGACGATCGGAACCGGAGCTTCGGCGACCAGCGCCTCCATGCGGGCGCTCACCGCCTCGCCGTCGCTCAGATCCAGCACGATGACCTGGTGGGACCGGCCGTTTCGTCGGGGCAGGGCTTCCAGTGTCTCGTTGAGGGCAGCTTCGTCGCGGGCCACCGCCAGGACGTCGGCGCCGAGTTCGGCCAGGGCCAGGGCCACGGCGCGGCCGATCCCGCGGGAGGCACCGCAGACCAGCGCGCGACGGTCTTCCAGCCCAAGATTCATACCTGCTCCGATACCATCAGCCTGCGTCGCCAGATCGCCGTCATTCTAGCCCATGGTTTCCACCCGCCGGTTCACTTGGGCGGGAACAGGGTCGGTCGCAGCACCTGTCTGCATTTGACCCGTTTCAGGCGCACCTTGCTGGGCTTGAGCTGGGCCGCTGTCAGACAGCCGCCCCAGACGCAGCCGGTGTCGAGAGAAATAAGGTTAGGACGCACCATCTCACCCAGGGTCGACCAGTGGCCGAAGACGATCCGCAATTTGGCGTTCTTGCGGTCCCGCACCTGGAACCAGGGCACATACTTGCGCGCCCGCGGGCTGGGCCGGCCCTTCCGGGTCAGGTCCAGATTGCCGTCGAGATCGCAGAAGCGCATGCGGGTAAACACATTGGTGATAAAGCGCAGCCGCTCCCAGCCTTTCAGGCTCTTCGACCAGCGCACCGGCTTGTTGCCGTACATATGCTTGAAGAATTCCGGGTAGTCCTCGCCCCGCAGCACCTCATGGAGCTCGGTTGCAGCCGCCCTCGCGGTCTTGAGCGTCCATTGGGGCGACAGACCGGCGTGGACCAGGGTGTAGTTGCGCGACTTGTCGTGATGCATGAGCGGACGATGGCGCAGCCAGTGCAGCAGTTCGTGGCCGTCGCTGGCCTTGAGGATGGCGTCCAGGGTGTCCTTGTTGCGGAGCTTGCGGGGATTCTCGGCCGCGGCCAGCAGGTGCAGGTCGTGATTGCCCAGCACGGTGACGGCGCCGTCCCCGAGGTTGCGCACGAAGCGCAGCGACTCCAGTGAATCCGGGCCACGATTGACCAGATCCCCGGTGAACCAGAGTTCGTCGCGCTTGGGGTTGTAGTCGATCTTGTCCAGCAGACGCAGCAGGGGGTCGAGACAGCCCTGCAGATCGCCGATGGCGTAGACAGCCATAAAGAATCAGTTCAGGCTGCCGGGCACGGCCAGGGTGAACGGGGCGATGGGCGCATCGAATTCGTGGCCCTCATCGTCGACCATCTGATAGCTGCCGCGCATGGACCCCACCGGCGTCTCCAGCACCGCACCGCTGCTGTAGCGGAATCCCTCGCCTGGATTCAGATGGGGCTGCTCCCCGACCACGCCGTCGCCGCGGACTTCGCTCTCGCGGCCGTTGGCGTCGGTGATGATCCAGTGCCGGGTCATCAATTTGGCCGGCATCGCGCCCTGGTTGCTGATGGTGATGGTGTAGGCAAACACATAGCGGTCGGCCTGGGGGTCCGACTGCTCGGGCACGTAGGCGGTATCGACATCGATCCGAATCGCGTCAGGGACAGCCTGTATCAACGGGGTCACCATCAACGCCGGATACGGACCGCGAGCACGTCGCAGGGGGAGGCATGGAGGATGGTGTCTTCGGTGAGATTGACCATCACCCCGAGACCGTGGCGTTCCTTGCTGCCGATGACGATCAGATCCGCCTCCAGCTCCTCGGCCACCCGCACCACTTCGTTCTTGATGCTGCCGGTCACCACCTGGCGCGGCAGCTCCGCGGCCCCAGCCTCGGTAGCCAGCTCTTCAAGCCGGCGGCGCGCCCCTTCGGCCAGCTCCTGCTCGATGTCCACCGCCGGCAACAGGGCTTCGCCCATGGGCTCCACCGGGATGTATTCCACCACGTGCAACAGGTGGAGTTCGGCATCGAAACTGCGGCTGAGGCGCAGCGCCCGGTCCAGCACCGGCCCACTGGCCTCGGACAGATCGATGGCAACGAGCATGCGCCGATAATCCGTCATTCTTCTCACCCCTTTCCAGTCCCCGGGGCCGCATCCCTGTCCCCGCACGGCGGGATCGGGAAACCCTCACCTAAAGTATACGTGATGACGGCCGCCGGCGAGTGACCGCGGGTCAGCCGCCCTCAGGGTCGGGCTGGCGGCCCAGCGCCACCGCCAGGCGTGCGAAGTCGGATGGCGCCAGGGTCTCGGCCCGGGCGGAAGGGTCGCATTCCGCGCCAGCGATGAGGTCCGCATCCATCAGCGGTTTGAGACTGTTGCGCAGGGTCTTGCGGCGCATGGAGAACGCCTGGGAGACGACCCGGGCGAACAGTGCCGGATCGGCCTCGGGGAACGGCGGCTCCGGCCACGGCGTGAGGCGGACGAAGGCAGAGCGCACCCGCGGCGGTGGCCTGAAGGCGCCGGGTCCGATATCGAACAGGTGCTCCACCGCGCAGCTCGCCGCCAGCATGACCGTCAGCCGCCCGTAATCCTTGCCTCCCGGCTGTGCCGCCATCCGCGTGACCACTTCCTTCTGCAGCATGAAGTGCATGTCGCGGATGGGGGTCTGCTGTGCCAGCAGATGGAACAGCAGCGGCGTGGAGATGTTGTAAGGCAGGTTCCCCACCAGCCGCAGCGGCTGTCCGGATCGGGCCAGGGTCCCGAAATCGAAGCTCAGCGCGTCCGCACTATGGACATGGAGCCGGCCGAGACCGGCGCAGGTTTGCTGGAGCAGCGGGAGCACGTCCCGGTCCAGCTCCACCACGTCCAGCTCGCCGAGCCGCTCGAGCAGCGGCGCCGTGATCGCACCGCGCCCGGGTCCGATCTCCACCACCCGCTGACCCGGACTGGGATCGATGGCGGCGATGATG
>JASFJM010000268.1:0-3392 GCA_050122055.1 Gammaproteobacteria bacterium
TCCGCTTTATCCAGTTGCTGCGCGAGGCCGGTCTGGCGCCGGCCTGGGCCCAGGCGCTGGTTACTGAAAATCTGGCCACGGCCGAGGCCCTGGTCACGGATCCCCGGGTGGCCTTCTTCTCCTTTATCGGCAGCGCGCGGGTCGGTTGGATGTTGCGATCCAGACTGGCGCCCGGTGCCCGTTGCGCGCTGGAGCACGGCGGTGCGGCGCCCCTGTTCGTGGCCGCCGACGCCGATCTCGAGGCGGCCGCCGCTGCGGTCGCCAAGGGCGGTTTCTATCACGCCGGCCAGGTCTGCGTGTCGGTGCAGCGGGTATTCGCCGAGCGCAGCGTGGCACGGGATTTCGGCGAACGCCTGGCCGCCCGCGCGGAGGTCCTGCGGATCGGCGATCCGACGCTGGAGGAGACCGAGGTCGGGCCGTTGATCCGACCCGCCGAAGTCAGGCGGGTCGGCGAGTGGGTGGAGGAGGCCGTCGATGCGGGAGGCGAGATCCTCTCCGGTGGCGAGGCCCTGGAGGAGACCTGCTACGCCGCCACCGTCCTGTATCAGCCGCCCGACGACGCCCGCGTGAGCACCGAAGAGATCTTCGGGCCGGTGGTCTGCGTCTATCCCTATGACGATCTGGACGATGCCATAGAACAGGCCAATGCACTGCCGGTGGCGTTCCAGGGCGCGGTGTTCACGTCTGATCTGGAGACGGCGATGCGGGTGTTCACCCGTCTGGATGCCTCGGCGGTCATGGTCAACGATCACACGGCGTTCAGGGTGGACGGCATGCCCTTCGCCGGTCTGCGGCAGTCCGGTCTCGGTGTCGGCGGGATTCCGTACACCATCGACGACATGCAGATTGAGAAGATGATGGTCCTGAAGTCTCCGCAGCTGGGATAGTTCACACACTGCCGCCGAGCCGTCACTCACGAGCCAGAAGGAGAAACTCTGTGTTCAAGTCCCTTTGGGAGATTCCGAGCCCTGACAAGCCCATACCCATAACGCTTCGCGGTTACGACCTCATCCGCGATCCGCTGCTGAACAAAGGCTCGGCCTTCCCGGAGGACGAGCGCCTGGCGTTCGGCCTCGACGGATTGCTGCCGACGCGGGCCAATACCATGGATGAACAGGCGGAGCGGTTCTGCCAGTTCCTGGGCCGTCTGACCGAGCCGATGAACAAATATGTCGAACTGGCGGAGCTGCACGATCGCAACGAGAACCTGTTTTACCGGGTGCTGATGGATGACCTCGAGCACCTGATGCCGATCGTGTACACCCCGACCGTGGGTGAGGCGACACGCGAATTCAGCCACGTGTTTCGCCGTGGCCGCGGCGTCTGGGTGACACCCGAGCACCGCGGCCGCATGGAGGAGATTCTGCGTAACGGGACGGTGGGGAGAGACATCCGTCTGATGGTGGTGACAGACAGCGAATCGATCCTCGGGATCGGCGATCAGGGCGCCGGCGGGATGGCGATCTCCATCGGCAAGCTGTCCCTGTACTGCGCCGGCGCCGGCATCCCGCCGGGCAATACGCTGCCGGTGTGCCTGGATGTGGGCACCAACAATGTGTCGCTGCTGGACGACAATCTGTATCTGGGATGGCCGCACCGGCGGCTCACCGGAGACGCCTATTTCGAGTTTGTGGAGGAGTTCGTCGAGGCCGTCATGGAAGTCTTCCCCCATGCATTGTTGCAGTGGGAGGATTTCCGCAAGAACACCGCCGCGACTCTGCTGCACGATTATCGTGAGCGCTTGTTGAGCTTTAACGACGATATCCAGGGGACGGGCGCGGTGGCGCTGGCGGGGATCCTGGCGGCGATGCGTCGATCCGGAGATGATCTGCGCCGACAGCGCTTTGTGATCCATGGCGCCGGCGCAGCCGGCTTAGGCATCGCGAACCAAATCGAGGCGGCTGTAAGAGAGGCGGGTGGCGGCGAGTTTCCCGTGGCCTGTCTGGACAGCCGCGGTCTCCTGGTCGAGGATGGCGGTTTCGCCGAAGGCTACAAGGCCGGCCTTGCATGGCCCGCTGATCTGGCACGCAAATTCGACCTGCATGATCCCTCCAGGAGGCAGCTCGATCACGTTGTCGAGTCTTTCCGGCCAACCGTACTGATCGGCACCTCTGGCACGCCCGGCGCCTTCGACCGGAGAATCGTGGAGACCATGGCGGAGCATTGCGAGCATCCGGTGATCATGCCGTTTTCCAACCCCACGGCCCTCACCGAAGGCCGGCCCGAGGAGATCATCCGCTGGACCCGGGGTCGTGCCCTTGTCGCGACCGGGAGCCCGTTTGCAGACATTGAATATGAGGGCCGGCGCTATCGCATCGGTCAGGGCAACAACGTCTTCATATTTCCCGGTCTGGGGCTTGGCAGCCTGCTCTGCGGAGCCAGCAAGATCACGGACGCGATGATCACTGCGGCGTCTACCGCGCTGGCGGGTCAGGTCTCGGATGAGGAGCTCGACGATGGCATGCTCTATCCCTCCATCAACCGTCTGCGGCCGGTCTCCCGTGTGGTCGCCGCTGCGGTGATGGCCCAGGCCGGCAAGGAATGCGTGGGCCAGAGCCTGACCGACGAGGAGATTGACGAGCGTCTGACCGCAGCGAGCTGGAACCCCGCCTATCCGAGATACGTGGCGGCCTGACGCCGCCGGGACGCCGCCGATGCGCCTGTGCCGAACTGTGACCGGGTCGGGGTGCACGATTGCCCGATTTGATCTATCTTTGACCTCCGACCCGCGCAAAGCCCGCGTACTACAAGAGGCTCGGGATGATGTCCGAACAAACAATAAACAAGAATATCAACGCTGAATGGCGTTCACTCGCCCGACGAGCATCGGATCTGTGTGCCGAGATCAGCAGCAGGGGCTCGCGCAGTCTCAGCGAGAGCTCGGCCGAGGGCCAGCGCCAGCTGGCGGCGTTCGTCGAGCGGCGCGAGACCGCCATGGCCCTGCTGGCGGCGGCCAATGACGAGCCGGGCGCCGGTCCGTCGCGGTATCTGGCTCATCTGCGGCGCCTGGTCAGCGGTCTGGAGTGCTCCCGTTCGTTCTTCGTGGCGAGCGTGGGTACCGGCGAGTCCGCCTGATCGATGCAGTCCGCCGGCCCCGGCGGATTCCGGCCCCGTAAATGAAAGCGCCCCGCATGGGAGCGGGGCACTGTCGTCTATGGCTTGACGCTGATCTCTGCCGGGACCGGTAGCGGGGACGGCGTCCCGGCCGGGGCCGGTTATTCCTCGAGCAGGAAGCTGCGCAGCTGCTCCGACCGGCTGGGATGACGGAGCTTGCGCAGGGCCTTGGCCTCGATCTGCCGGATCCGCTCCCGGGTGACGTCGAACTGCTTGCCGACCTCTTCCAGGGTGTGGTCGGTGTTCATGTCGATGCCGAAACGCATGCGCAGCACCTT
>JASFJM010000269.1:0-3372 GCA_050122055.1 Gammaproteobacteria bacterium
GAGCGCGAGAAGACCCAGTGGTACTTCCAGCGCTACGTGGCCCAGCTGCCTGCCGGCGGCGAGATGGTGTTGTTCGATCGCAGCTGGTACAACCGGGCCGGCGTCGAACGGGTGATGGGATTCTGTACCCGTGAGGAATACCTGGAGTTCGCCCGGGAGGTGCCGGAGTTCGAGCGCATGCTGATCCGCTCCGACATCATCCTGCTCAAGTACTGGTTCTCGGTCAGCGACGAGGAACAGGAACGACGCTTCCAGGCGCGGATCCACGACCCCATGAAGCGCTGGAAGCTGAGCCCCATGGATCTGGAATCGAGACGGCTGTATCGCGAATACTCCCGGGCCAAGGACGACATGCTCAAGTTCTCCGATACCAAGCAGTCGCCCTGGTGGATCGTGCCCGCGGACGACAAGAAGCGGGCGCGGCTCAATTGCATCCATCACATCCTCAGCCAGATCCCGTATGAAGATGTGATGCCGGACCCGCTCAAGCTGCCGCCCCGGGACACCAGCAAGATCTACGTCCGGACGCCGATCGAGGATCAGAATTTCCTGCCCATGGTCTATTGACCGGAGCCTCACTTATTGCAAGCAAGGAGACCCGAAGATGGCGAATGAGGGCTATCACGAGCCGGTAGGCGAGCTGAGCAAGGAGACCCGGGACATGCACCGGGCCATCATTTCGCTGATGGAAGAACTCGAGGCGGTGGACTGGTACAACCAGCGAGTGGACGCCTGTCACGACGAGGAACTCAAGTCCATCCTCGCCCACAACCGGGACGAGGAAAAAGAGCACGCCGCCATGGTGCTGGAATGGATCCGGCGCCGGGACCCGGCTTTCGACGCCGAACTCAAGGAGACGCTGTTCACCGAGGGGCCGATCGGGCACCACCACGACTGACTTGACCACTCCCGAAGAGAATGCCCGGCTACTGCGGCTGGCCACGGTCTGGTCCGTCGCCACGGCCGGGGTCCTGATCGTCGTCAAACTGGTGGTGTGGCTGACCACCGGTTCGGTGGCGCTGCTGGCCTCGCTGCTGGATTCCCTGATGGACGCGGCCGCATCGGTGGTCAATCTGCTGGCGGTCCGCTATTCGCTGCAACCGGCCGACGAGGAACATCGCTTCGGTCACGGCAAGGCAGAGTCCCTGGCCGGATTGGCCCAATCGGCATTCATCGCCGGCACCGCGGTCCTGCTGCTCTTCGAGGCGGTAGACCGGCTGCTCCACCCACAGCCGGTCCAGGGCATCGCCCAGGGCATCGGCGTGATGATCTTCGCCACTGTGGCGACGCTGGTTCTGATCGGCGTACAACGCTATGTGATCAGGCGCACCGGTTCGCTGGCGATCCGCGCCGATTCCTTCCATTACGCCATGGATCTGTTCACCAACATGGCGGTCATCCTCGCCCTGGGTCTCGCGGCCTGGGGTGTGAGCTGGGCCGATCCGGTGTTCGGTCTGGGTCTCGGGGTGGTGATCCTCGCCGGCGCTTACGGCATCGGCCGCGAGGCCGTGGATCACCTCATGGACCGGGAGCTGGGCGAGGATGCCCAGCAGGAGATCGCCAGCATCGCCCTGGACCATGAGCAGGTCCGCGCGGTGCACGAATTGCGCACCCGACAGGCCGGCCAGACCCGGTTTATCCAGATGCATCTGGAACTGGATGGCAGCATGACCCTGGCCCGGGCCCACGACATCGGCGACGAAGTGGCGGACCGTATCCGCGCCGGCTTCCCGGGCGCCGACGTGCTGATCCATCAGGATCCCGGCGACGATTCCATGCCGGACATGCCCGGGGAACGGATCACCGGCCCGGCCGGGTTAGAATAGTCGCCCCGTCTTCTCTCGCCGACGTCCCGCAAGCATGAGCACGAGACCCACCGACCCCGCCGCGCCTAACCCGGAGAATCCATGGATCAGTCTGCTGATCAACATCGCCATCCCGGCGCTGATCCTGATGAAACTCAGCGGGGAACAACACCTGGGTCCGATCATGGGTTTGGTCGTAGCCCTCTCCTTCCCGCTGATCTACGGCATCCAGGACGCGGTCCGGCGTCGGCGGCTGAATTTCATCTCCGCACTGGGTGTGGTCAGCACCCTGCTTACCGGCGGCATCGGCCTGCTGGAGCTGGACCCCAAATGGCTTGCGGTCAAGGAAGCGGCGGTGCCGGCGGTGATCGGCCTGGCGGTGATCATCTCCACCCGCACCCGTTATCCGATCATCCGTTCTCTCCTTTACAACGACAAGATCATCGATGTGGAAGCCGTGGATGCGGCGCTCGACGCCCACGACAATCGGGTCCGCTTCGAACGCAGTTTGTCGACGGCATCCTGGCTGCTGGCCAGTTCGTTCTTCGTGTCGGCGACCCTGAATTTCGTCCTCGCCCGGATGATCGTCCGCAGCCCGGCCGGCTCCACCGCTTTCAACGAGGAGCTGGGGCGGATGACCGCCCTGAGCTACCCGGTCATCGTGGTGCCGTCCATGGCCATCATGATCGTCGCGCTGTGGTATCTGCTGCGCCAGATCCGCGGCCTCACTCATCTGGAGCTGGAGCAGATCTTCCATCCCCAGCATCACTGAGCTGACCAGCATCGAGGAGGTGTGCCCATGCCGGGTTTTCTTATCCGATTCCTGATTACGGCGGGAGCGCTTTGGCTCGCATCGGCCATCGTCCCGGGGATGGTGTTCCTGAGCACGGCTTCGCTGTTGTGGGCCGCCCTGTGGCTCGGCATCGTCAATGCCCTGCTGCGACCGGTCGCGGTGATCCTGACCCTGCCGCTGACCATCGTCACCCTCGGTCTGTTCCTGCTCGTCGTCAACGCGGCCATGCTGGGACTGGTGGCGTCGATGCTGGACGGTTTTCAGCTCTCGGGATTCTGGGCTGCTTTGTTCGGTGCCCTGCTGGTCAGCATCTTCAGCGGTCTGGCCTCCAACTTCATCGGCCCCAAGGGCCAGTACGAAGTCCTGGTCATCCGCCGGGACTGACGCGTGGATCTGAACCAGGTGACGGTCCCGGCCACGGATGTGGCCGCATCGGTGGCCTTTTACCGGGCCCTGGGTCTCAGGCTGATCGTGGATTCGGTACCCCGGTACGCCCGTTTCGAATGCCCCGACGGCGACAGTACCTTCTCGGTCCACCGGGTCGAGCAAGTGCCGGACACGGTCGGGCTGACCGTCTATTTCGAATGCCGTGACCTGGACACCACCGTGACCCGGCTGCAGGCAGAGGGCCTGGAATTCGACAGCGGACCGGAAGACCAGCGCTGGTTGTGGCGGGAGGCGCGGCTCAGAGATCCTGCCGGCAACGAAATCTGTCTGTACACAGCCGGCGAGAACCGGCGTTCCCCACCCTGGCGGATCGATGGCAAACGACCG
>JASFJM010000270.1:0-3353 GCA_050122055.1 Gammaproteobacteria bacterium
CCCCTTCGCTGTGTTCCTTGGCCTTGTCATAAGCCGCCTCCAGCTGCTTGTCGTCGGTAATATTCGTGGTGACGCCCCGGCCGTGGTTGGCGTTGAGCGGTTTCACCACGACCGGGTAGCCGATGCGCTCCGCCGCCTGTACCGCCCGCCGCAGCCGGTAAACCAGGTATTGCTGCGGCACCGGCAACCCCAGGTCGCCGAGGATGCGATTGGTTTCCTCCTTGTCTGAGGCCAGTTCCACCGCGATATGCTGGGTTTCGCTGGTAATCGTGGCCTGCAGGCGTTTCTGGTAGCGGCCGTGGCCGAGCTGAATCAGGCTCTGATCGTTGAGCCGGATCCAGGGCACCCCGCGCTCCTTTGCCGCCTTGACCAGGGCGTCGGTGCTGGGGCCGAGCGCGCGCCGCTGACAGGCCCGCACAAAGTCCTCGAGCTCTTTGGCAAAGTCGAAGTCCCGGGGCGTCTCCTCGGGCTGCAGGTCTTTGGGCAGCAGGGTGTGCAGCAGGTCGAGGCCGAGCTTGCAGGCCTCGATGCCGGCGAATTCGCTTTCGTACTCGTACACCATGTCATATACGCCGGGCGTATCGGTGGAGCGGGTCTTGCCGAAGGTCACGTCCGACCCGGCCACCCCCTGTAGTTCAAGCACCATATGTTCGAGCAGATGACCCAGCCAGGTACCCTCGTCCTCGCGCATGCGGCGCAACAGTCCGCCGGTTTCGCTGTAGGAGCAGCCGTGGTCTGCGAGCCCGGGCAGCGCCTGCAGCAGTCCGTCGATAAAGGCATCACCGAGCCGGCCGGTGGGCCACTCCTCCAGCACACCGAGATCGACGGTGTGATGGATAACGGGAAACAGCGCATAGACGTTGGGTCCACGAAATACGCTGGTACTGACAATTTTCATGCAATGACTTCCACTACGGGCTCTGGAGAATCGTGCACTGTATACCGAGAGGCTGGAACAGGGAAGAGACGCCCGGGCAGTCTGTCAGACCCGGGGCCAGCCCCGCCAGCATCACCCCCGGCGCGACGGACTGCGGGATTCGCAATTGACGCTTGTATCCCTGATAATGGCGTGAACTCAGGCTCAGGGCACAGGGGACAAGTTGGGTTCGCAGGCCGCACAAAACCACGGCCCGCTGATCATGATCGGCGGGCGCCTCGAGGCCGACAACCGGCCGCTGTTCGAGGCAATGAAACACCACTCCAGAGGCCGCATTGCGGTGCTGGCGATGGCCTCCAGATACCCCGAGGAGGTCGGCGAGGAGCTGGTGGAAGACTTCCAGTACTACGGCCTGGAGGCCGAGCTGATACCTCTTTTCTGGGAGAACCGGGAAACCGCCGCCTTCGACCGCCGGTGGGTCGAGCGGATTGCCAGCTACGGCAGCGTCTTTTTCAGCGGCGGAGATCAATCCCGAATCGTCGACAGCCTGGTCCAGAACGGCGAGGAAACGCCGGTGCTGGAGTGCATCCGCCGCTGCCATGCCGCCGGCGGTCTGGTCGCTGGCACCTCGGCCGGTGCGGCGATCATGTCCGGGCCGATGATTGTCAGCGGCACCTCCCTCAGCGCGCTCACCGCCGGGCTGTGCCAGGACCCTGACGAGGAGGACGGCTTCCGGGTGGGTCGCGGTCTGGGCTTCTTCTCCTGGGGCCTGGTCGACCAGCACTTCCTGCAGCGCGGCCGTATCGGTCGCCTGCTGGCGGCGTCCCGCGAACTGCAGCAGACCCTCGCCTACGGCGTCGACGAGAACAGCGGGCTGCTGGTGCAGGGCGCCCGGGGCACGGTCATCGGTGAGACCGGCGTGGTGCTCCTCGACCTGCGCAAGGCCCGCTTCGACGTCGCCGGCTACGACATCCGGGACGTTCGCATCTCCTACCTCGACAACGGCGATACGGTCGACCTGCGCCGCGGCATGCCGAGTCCCGCGCCGGACAAGCAGCGGGTCCGGGTCAATCGCGGCTCCTTTCGTCGCCCAGCCCCGGTCCGGCGCCACGCGTTCTCGGGCTACGCAATTCACGATCTGATGCTTCGCCTCGTCGAGGGCGACCCCTCTCACTATCGCCACGACAGCGCGCTGGCCTACGACGAAACCCGGGAGGTGCAGGTCTGCGTGGAGATCGAACGGCCCTGGCGCCGCGCCCGAAGCCTGCGCGCCATCCGCGATGGCGAAATCCGCTACTCTGCAATCGGCTTCGACCTGCACCTGCGATCCACCCCGCTGCCGGCATCACGACGCCCCGGCGAGAGCGCTGTGGTCCTGCCCCCTGATCCCGTCCCCGGGGCCCGGCTGGTGCTGCTGGGCAACTCGCCGCTGAAGTGGGACCGGGCGCATATCGACCCGCTGCTGATGGAACTCAGGGAGCCCGTCGGGGTGCTGGCCACGGCCTCGGGTGACGGCGACAAACTGGCTGACGAGTATCTAGCCTGGCTGGAAGGGCTGGGGCTCGAGGCCGAGATACTGGATATCCGCCTGGAAAACATCGAGCGGGCCAGCCGCGACCGGGCGCTGCTGCGCCGCATCGGCTCGATGGGCAGCCTGCTGTTTACCGGTGGCAACCAGCGGCGACTGACCGAGACCTTCCTGCACTGCGCCGAGGACACGCCCTTCCTCCATGAGGTGGTCAGTGCCTACGAGCGCGGCGTGCCGCTGATCGGCGTCGCGGCCGCCGCCAGTGCCTTCGCCGCGCGCATGATCGCCGACGGCGACAGCGAGTCCGCCCTGCGCCACGGCGGCTCCGAGGACGCCGGCAGCTCGGGGGTGGTGATCGAGCGCGGCATCGGCCTCACCGCCTTCGGACTCATCGACCAGAATTTTCTCAACCGGCGCCGACTGGGCCGACTGCTGGTCGCCTGCGCCAGCCAGCAAAGCCACTACGGCTTCGGCCTGTGCGAGGAATCCGGCATGGTGATCATCGGCAGCGAGCGGCGCATCGAGGCGCTGGGCCGTACCGGGGTGGTGGTGGCCTCTCTGGACCGGCCCCACGCGCAGCTGAAGCCGCCCCATTTCAACCCTGAGGGTATTCGGCTCAACTTTGTCGAGCCCGGCACCAGCTTCCACCTGGACACGATCGCCGCCGATGCGATGGACCACAGCGGCACCGCACTGGCACTGCTGGAGCGCGCGATTGCCGACCTGGTGCGTGACTACAAAAATATCAAGGTGCCGGGACGGCTCCGCGTGGACGAGCGCGCCCTGCGCGACAGCCTGCTCGCCGACTACGAACATCCGGTCGCTCTGGGCTGAGCCAGCGCCGGTCGGCCGGGTGGCAATAGCGCCGCGTCTGCCGCGGGAGAACGCCGAATCACCCGACATTTTCACATTCTGCCCGGGCGCGGCCCCCCTGTCGCTTGCACCCGT
>JASFJM010000271.1:0-3343 GCA_050122055.1 Gammaproteobacteria bacterium
TGACGGTAGTGTGGCGGGTCAAGTCGCTGCCGCTGCGCGCCGAGATACCGGCCCTTTCGCTGCAGCCGCTGCTGGAGAATGCCATCTACCACGGCATCGAACCGCGCCCGGACGGCGGCGAGATCGTAATCGATGGCGCCGAGGTTTCGTCGGGCATGATAGAGATTACGATCAGCAACCCGTTGCCGGCGCCCGGGGACCAGTGCCGCCGCCAGGGCAACCAGATAGCCCTGTCCAACATCACCCAGCGGTTCGAACTGGCCTACGGGGGCCGCGCCCGGATCAGCTACGGACCGGAGGGCGAGCGCTATGTGGTCCGCCTGAGATTCCCGCGGGTGGAGGGCGCGTGATCAGGGTGCTGGTGGTGGATGACGAAGCGCCGGCCCGGGATCGCCTGGTCCAGCTGGTGGAAGACATCGGCGACTTCACGGTAGTCGGAACCGCCGGCGACGGCCGCGAGGCGCTGGAACTCGTGGAATCCTGCAACCCGGATATCGTGCTGATGGACATTCGCATGCCGCGCATGGACGGAATAGAAGCCGCCGGCCATCTCTCACAGCTGGAGCAGCCGCCGGCAGTCATCTTCGTCACCGCCTTTGACGATTACGCGCTCAAGGCCTTCGAGACTGCGGCGGTCGGCTATATCCTCAAGCCGGTGAGGCGGGCGCGACTGGAGGAGGGGCTCGCCAGGGCCGCCCGTCCCACCCGGGCACAGCTGGCGAGCATCAATCCGGAAGACCGGCAGCGCAGGCATATCAGTGCCCGCTCCGGCGATCACCTGCACCTGATCCCGGTGCAGGACGTCCTTTACTTTCGCGCCGGACAAAAATATGTCAGTGTGCGCCACGGCGGCGGGTCGCACCTGATCGATGAATCGCTGAAAGAACTCGAAGGAGAGTTTGCAGAAGAATTCGTCCGTATCCATCGCAACGCGCTGGTGGCCCTCAGGCACATCCAGGCCATTGAAAAAGGCGATGGCGGCCAGCTCCAGGTGAGGCTCAGGGACTGCGAGGAGACGCTGCCGGTGAGCCGGAGGCATAGCGCCGGATTACGGCGAAAGGTTCAATCCGCATGATCAGGGAATTACGTATCGCAACCCGGCAGAGCCGGCTGGCCTTGTGGCAGGCGGAGTATGTGGCTGACACCTTGCGTCGGGCCCACCCGGGAATCGAGATCGAAGTCATCCCCATGTCCACCCGCGGCGACGAAGTGCTCGATCGTTCCCTGGCCAAGATCGGCGGCAAGGGACTCTTCATCAAGGAACTTGAAGTCGCCATGTTCGAAGACCGGGCGGACATCGCGGTCCATTCGATGAAGGACGTCCCGTGGGACCTGCCGGACGGCATGATGATCGGTGCGGTCCTGCAGCGTGCCGATCCCGGCGATGCCCTCGCCTCGGCGGGCGGCATCGATGCGCTGGACGCCCTGCCCGAATTCGCGAAAGTCGGCACCTCCAGCCTGCGCCGCCAGGCCCAGTTGCGGCACCTGCGTCCGGACCTGATTATCGAGCCGGTTCGCGGCAACGTAGAGACACGCCTGCGGAAGCTCGACGAAGGCGATTTTCACGCCATCGTGCTGGCCGCGGCGGGGCTAAAGCGCCTCGGTCTGGGCGAGCGGATCACCGGGCGTCTCGCCTATGACGAGTGCCTGCCAGCTGTCGGCCAGGGCGCCATCGGCATCGAATGCCGCCGTGACCGGGAGGAAGTGCGCGCCGCCATCCAGGCCGTCGAGCACGAGGGCACGCGGCGCTGCGTCGATGCCGAACGCAGCTTCGCCGCCACGCTCAAGGCAAGCTGCGAGTCCCCGGTCGCTGCCCACGGGGAGATCCGCGAAAGCGAACTCTATCTGCGCGGCGTGGTCGCCAGACCGGACGGCAGCGAGCTGATGCGGAGAGAGATCCGCGGCAACCAGTCCGACGGCAGCCGGCTCGGCAACGACCTGGCGCGTCAGCTGCTCGCAGACGGGGCCGGCGCGCTGCTGGAGACGCACCAGGGAGACTCATGAACTCCAGCGAGCTGGACGGTATTACCGTCCTGGTCACCAGACCGAGAGAACTCGCCGAACCACTGTGTGCCGCGGTGGAACACCATGGCGGTGTCGCCATACGCTGGCCTGGCCTGGAGATCGAATCGCGGATCGCGGACGCCGACGCAGCCGACAAGGTCCGCCGCTCGGACACCGATGACGTGGTCATTTTCGTCAGCCGCAATGCCGTGACCCACGGAGCGGGATTACTCCCCGCGCCACTGCATGCCAGGCTGGCAGCGATCGGACCTTCTACCGCCGCGGCGCTGCGCCGCCATGGACTCGAGCCGGATATTTTGTCCTCTGGCCATGATTCCGAATCCCTGCTGGCCCATCCGGACCTGGCTGCGCCCAGGGGACGGGTCTTCATCTTCCGGGGCGTGGGCGGGCGAGAGCTGCTGGCCGAGTCCCTCGCCAGCCGCGGCACCGAGGTCGTCTATCTGGAGGTCTATCAACGCCAGCAGTCGCTGCATCCCCCACAGCGCGTCGAGGAACTGCTGCGGCGCTGGCGCAGGGGAGATGTCCACCTCTACACCGCTACCAGCGTCGCCATCCTCGACAGCCTTTACAACACCCTTGGGCCAGAGGGCGCCGAATTGCTCAATCAGACCCCGCTGGTTACCGCGAGTCCTCGTGTGATAAAAAGAGCCGAGTGTGCGGGGCACCATGCGAAACGGCTTCTGAGCGAGGCGCCGGACGATGCCTCCCTGCTCGACGCCATCGTCTCCTGGCGACAGGCGACCGCGATTCACCCCGACAGCAGGGACACCTGACATGAACGAAAAACCCCCCAGCCAGACGCCTGACGATCAGCCGGATCCCGGGGCGGCGGCGGATACGGAAACGGATGCGCCCCAGGACCAGAAGACGGACCAGAACAAGGGCGACGAGCAGGCCGGCGCCCCGGCCGATGAACCGGGCTCCGGTAGCGGCGAGCCAGGCGGAGCAGGTCGTGGGGCCGAACCCGAGCCCCCGGCACCGGAGGCGAAGGCGGAGGCAACGAACGAGGTCAGCCGGCCGGGCCGGGGCCTGGCGCTCCTTGCGCTGATACTGGCCCTGCTGGCCATGGCCGGCAGCGCGTATCTGTACCGGACCCAGCAGCAGGCTTTGCTCGGTGCCGACCGGAGCCGTGCGGATCTGGACACGGCCACCAGCCGGCTCGAGGCAGATGGCCGGCAGCTGGCCGCCAGGCTCGAGGAGCTGGAGCGCGGCATCGCCGAGACCCAGACCGGCCGGAGCACGACGGAAGACCGGCTGAGGCGCCAGCGCGCGCGGATCGACGGCCTGGAAGAGGGTCTTGCCCGTATTGCCCGCAGCC
>JASFJM010000272.1:0-3301 GCA_050122055.1 Gammaproteobacteria bacterium
CAGCCCCAGGGCTGACGCCGGTCACCCGGCCGGCAAAGGCCCCAGTTCAGGCCGCGGAATTGTGATGTCCGTCCCGGCCGGGCCCGGGAAAACGCGCACTGGATCCGGGGTTTTTCACCGGAATTGGGGTATGTTGGCCCGCAGTTTCCGCTGATCGGGAGAGCTGTTTGCTTACCGCCGTGCGTCATGTGCCCCGGCCCCTGCGTGGCCTGATCACCGCGTCCGCGCCGGTGCCCGGAGACCTGTCCACGGTGACGACGGTCGACGGCAAGGGTGAGACAGACCCCCGATCCGTCGGCATGGAGCGCGAAGGCGTGGACGCCATCTGGGCCTGTGTCGAGAACATGTATGCCACCGGCATGCAGCCCGGCATCTCCTTCGTCCTGCGGCGCCACGGCAAGGTCGTTATCCGACGCGCTATCGGCCATGCCCGGGGCAACGGCCCGGGAGACAGGGGCATCGACCCGGTGCCGATGCGGCCGGATACCCCGGTCTGTCTGTACTCGGCCAGCAAGGCCATGGCCGCGATGACCGTCCACCTCCTGTCCGAGCGTAATCAGCTCAGCCTGCTCGACCCGGTCAGCCACTACATCCCGGAATTCGGTGCCAACGGCAAGCAGAACATCACCATCTACCAGTTGCTGTGCCACAAGGCCGGCATCCCCACGGTAGAGGCCGGGGATCATGAGGACCTGCCGGAGCTGTTGCTGGACCGGAAGGAAATCCTGCGGCGCCTGTACGAAGCGGCGCCGGAGAAGCCCGGTCACCATCACGCGTATCATGCCTTGACCGCCGGTTTCGTCATCGCCGATCTGGTGGAGCGGGTTTCCGGTATCGGCTTCCGGCGTTTCTTCCGGGAGAACTTCACCGCCCCCCTGGGCCTGCGCGGTCTCGACTTCGGTGCCAGAGGCAGGATCCTCGACAAGCTGGCCACCAACTACATGACCGGCACCCGGATCAGCGCGCCGGGCGATCTCTATCTGCGCCGCGCCATCGGCGCCAGTCTGGGGCGCGCCGTGGAGATCTCCAACGACCCGCGCTTCTACTCGGCGGTCATCCCGGCCGGCAACGGCGTCGGTACCGCCGACCAGTGCTCGCGTTTTTTCCAGTGCCTGCTCAATGGCGGCGAACTGGAGGGGACCCGCGTGCTCCAGCCCCTGACCGTCAGGCGCGCAGTGGCCGAGGTGGGCAAGGCGGAGCTGGATCGTTCGTTGCTGGTGCCGATCCGCTACTCTGCCGGGATGATGCTGGGCAGCTCGGGGATCGGTCTATTCGGTCCGGACACTCACAAGGCCTATGGGCACATCGGGTTTACCAACAATTTCATCTGGGCCGATCCCGAGCGCGACATCTCGGTGGCATTGCTGACCACCGGCAAGGTGATCGTCGGGCTGCATCTGCCCTACCTGGCCTGGCTGCTGCGGAATATCTCCCGCTATTGTCCCAAGCTCGAAGCGGCCGAGCAGGAGCAGCGGCTGCTGGCCTCCGGCATGTATTGACGGATCATCGCCGGTCACCCCCGGTTTACTTGTAGCGCTTGCCGTGCCTGATCACCAGGTCCACGTCCTGGAGCAGGGCGATGTGTCGCAGCACGTCGCCCCTGACGGCGATGATGTCCGCGTACTTGCCCTCGGTCACCGTCCCGACCTGATCATCCACACCCATCATCACTGACGGCCAGTAGCTGGCGGAGCGGATGGCCTCCATGGCCGGGAAGCCCAGTTCGTTGACCCACACATCCAGTTCGTGCCAGGTGGACTGGCTGTGGAATTTCATCGGGATGCCGCTGTCGGTGCCGATCAACAGCACCACGCCGGCATCCCTCAACTGCTGGAACTTACGGGCCAGGGTCGGTTTTCGGGCGGGCGTAATCTGGAAATAAGACAACCGGTCCGGGTGAGCGAATGACTGGCGGATATCGTCGACGATCGGCTGGGGCAGACCCAGGTGCCAGGAGGTGTTGTCCAGCTCCTCCGGATTGTCGCGCAGGTATTCGTAGTTGTAGAGACCTTCGATGGTGGGCGTCCAGTACAGCGGCCCCAGGTTCATCTGCGCCGTTCGCTCCTCGATCATGGTCATGACATCAGGAGGATATTCCGGCGCCGTCGACAGCCCGGTGTGTTCGAAGTTGTCGACGCCGGCTGCCAGCCCGCGGCGGATCTCCTCCGGCCGGTGGGAGTGGGCGACCACCGGCAGGCCCCGCTCGTGGGCTTCGTCGACGATGGCCTCCAGTTCCTCCATGGTCATCTGATCCTGATCGATCAGCTTGATCACGTCGACGCCGGCTTCGGACAGACGCCTGATCTTGGCGCGGGCATCCCGGGGACCGTTGACGCCCCATCTGAAGGCCTCGGTGCCGGGGTAGGGCGCTTTCTGGATAAACGGCCCTGATACATACAGCGTCGGACCCGGTATCTCTCCCCTGTTGATGGCGTCGCGCACCGCGATGCTGGCTTCCAGCGGCGCACCCAGATCCCGGGCGCTGGTGACCCCTGCCATCAGCAATTGATGGGCCGAGGCCGGCATGATCACGGTCTCGAATTGTTCCGGATAGGTCTTGTCCCAGTGCTCGTAATCGGTATGGCCGTTGATCATCAGGTGCACGTGCATGTCCCACAGACCCGGCAGCACGCTCATGCCCTCGGTGGAGATCACTTCGGCACCCTCCGGCACCGGCAGGGTGTCCACCTGACCCACAGCGGCGATACGCTCGCCCTCGATCAGGATCACGCTGTTGCGGACCGGCGGGCCGCCAAAACCGTCGATCAGGGTGCCGCCCACCAGCGCCCGGGTGTCGGCCGCCAGCGGCCCGGCAGCCAGCAGGACCACGAAAGCCGCCAGGGCCCGGAGACCGGACGCCGCCGGGGATTTTCGATCATGCATGGGACGCGTTCCTCCATGGCCACGGAGTTTGAGCAAAGAGGCCGGCAGCATAACAAGGGGTGTGGGCCCGGCAAACAGGGGCTGGGGCACCGGCTCCGCCGATCGGCAGGCCGATTCTTGCCCGGTGCCGGCCCATGGGCGAACATTCCCTCCCTGGCCAGCTCGTTTCGACGCTCGCATGTCCGGCGCACCTGTGCCGGCAGGGAAGACGGGCACCATGTCACTGGCCCGCGGGGATCCCCTTGGCACAGTCATTGTTCGGAGACAAAGCGAAGCGCCTGATGCAGCGCCGCCCCGGGCTGCGGCGTTTCTTATGGGGGATCGAGAACGGGCTGATCGGCGCCGCCTTCTGGCTGCTGCGGCGGCTGCCCCCGGCGAGCGCCGCGGCGGTGGGTGGCTGGCTGCTCGAGCGGGTGGG
>JASFJM010000273.1:0-3274 GCA_050122055.1 Gammaproteobacteria bacterium
GCGCAGCAGAATTGCTCCTGGAGTTCCGGCGCGCCATGGGGATGACCATAGACCCGGGCGTATCGGTCCACATCGGCGAAGCGGAAGTCTGCCGAGGCATCCACGACCTTCGGCGCGCCGGTGCCCGACGCGTCCAGCAGTCCTGCGATCAGGGGCGCGGCGGCGCCATGGGGCGTGGCGCTGAAGATCCCGGCCAGGCGGCCAGCGGCCGCGGCGTCGAAAACATCTTCCGGCGGCACGAAGACCGCCGGACCCAGACACCCGGCCAGGTTGGGGAAGGTCGCTGCCACCGGTTGGGTGCTGCGGCTGGACGACGCGACGGCGGCCAGGCTCATGCGGGGATGGCCGGCGATCAGGCGCAGCAGTTCCCCCGCCACGTAGCCGGTGCCGCCGAGGACCGCCACCGGGAGCGTATCTGTCGGGTCAGGACTCGCCATCATGTTCTTCCCGGGAACAGCGAACCCATCAACACCCCGGCGAGGTCCATCTCTTCGGTCAGGGCATTGAAGGCCGGCACCTTGAGCTGTTCGCGGATCATGTCCGAGCCCACCGTGTTGTCGGTGGCGCGGCCGGTGACCGCAGCGGGCTCGATGCCGAAGCGATCGCGCAGCAGGGTGACGCCGCCCCAGGCCGCCACCGGGTCGTTGGCGCAGAGCACGACGGCGCTCAGGGCGGCGCGGATCTCCGGGTCGAGGAGGATAGCCTGTACGCCATAGGCACCAAGCAGACCGTCTCCCAGCTCGAACACGATCACGTCGGGAGCCTCGGCCGCCAGTTCCGTCATCAGCGACCGGGTCAGCGCAGGGCCCGTAGCCGGAGTGGTGGTGACGATGCCGAAGTCGGTGAAGATGGCGGTCTCGTGGGCGCCGGCGTCCTCCATCGCCAGCACATCCCGGCGCAGCGAGACGCCGGTCGCCTTGAAGGCGGCCACGCGCAGTCCGGAGTGGGTGAACCGGCTGATGATGGCGCAGGCGGCCGCGGTCTTGCCGGAGTCCATGCAGGTGCCCGCCAGGGCGACGACCGGCACGCCGCGGGTGTCCAGTTCGGGCTGGGTCTGAAATGTCCGGTCTCCGACCCGGGCCGGATGGCCGATGCGCTCGCCCAGATAGGGGAAATGCAGCACGCTGCCCAGCACTTCGCATTCGAACGGTTGACCCCGGTCCGGATTGACCGAATCACAGATGCCCAGCACGCCGCCCAGATTGAGGATGTTGATGGAATCGCCGGGCGCCAGTTCGGTCGGAAGGTGGCCGGAATAGCCGAACAGGGCATGGCGATGTCCCAGCGCCCCGACCACCACGTCGCCGGCCTTGACCTGGGCCATGCGGCCCGAGGTGAGTTCCAGCTGGTTGTAGCCAGCCTTGTTGGTCAGCACCCGCACGGCCACCACGACGCCCTCTTCGCAGGGGATCTCGCCGGAGATGCGGACCTCCCGCCCCAGCTTGCAGCTCGCGGCGACCGAAGCCACCTTGTCCACTACCAGTGATTTCATGGTCGGGACTCCCGCTCAGGCGGCCCGGGTGTAGAGCATGCCCGGCAGGGACAACAGCTTCGAATAACCGACCGCGTCGCCGGCGGTCCACTCGGCGGCCGCCTCGCCATAGGCTCCCCGGCTGGCGGCCATCAGCGAGTGGGATGAGGTCGCACCCTCTACAAAGACCTGGCCGGGTCTGAGCAGCAGATTGACCTCGCCGCTCACGCGGGCCTGGGACGATTCCAGCAGCGCTTCGGCGTCGCGGCAGGCGGGGTCCAGATGCTGGCCCACGTGCACCAGTTCGCCGTAACTGGCGGCGACCTGGTCCTTGAGCCGCTGTTGCCATCCGGTCAGGGTCAGCTTCTCCAGCTCCCGGTGAGCGGTGAGCACGATCTCCGCGGCCGGGGCCTCGAACGCTACCCGGCCCTTGGTCCCCAGCACCGTGTCGCCGAGATGGATACCGCGACCGATGCCGAATGGCGCACCCATCGTCTCCAGCGCTTCCAGCAGCGCGACACCATCCAGGGCCTTGCCGTCCAGCGAGGCGGGGACACCGGCTTCGAAGCCCAGCACGTGGCGCTCGGGCGCCGGCGGCGCATCGAATGCGCCCTGGCTCAGTACCCAGGCAGACTCCGGGATCGATTCCGACGAGCCAAGCGTCTCCCGGCCGCCGATGGTGACGCCCCACAATCCGCGGTTGATGGAATAGGCTCCGCCGCCCGGCGGCATCGGCAGCTCGTGTTTTTCGAGATAGGAGAGCTGATCCTCGCGAGCCCAGGTGTTGTCCCGGACCGGTGCGAGGATCTGGAGCTCGGGATTCAGCGTACGCAGGGCGACCTCGAACCGGACCTGGTCGTTGCCGGCGGCGGTGCAACCGTGGGCGACGGTGTCCGAGCCGAGTTCACTGGCAATCCGGGCCATGGTCTGAGCCTGGATGACGCGCTCGGCACCGACGCACAGGGGATAGAAGTGTCCGCGACGGACATTGCCAAAGATGAGAAAGCGCAACACCTGATCGAAAAAGCTGCTGCGGGCATCGACGTGGACGTGACGCACGGCACCGAGTGCTTCGGAACGTGCGGACAGGGATTCGGCATCGGCAGGACTCAGGCCGCCCGTATCCACGGTCACTGTCACCACGGGCCTGCCGTAGGTGTCCCGGAGCCAGGGGACGCAAAAAGAAGTATCCAGGCCGCCGGAGAAGGCGAGCAGGATCGGATTGTCGGTGCTCATGGCGTGTGCGCTCCCGGAAAGAGTCGGTGAAGGCGCGCCAGCAGCATCTGTTGCTGGCGCTGGGTGGCGGTGGCGACGAAGATCGTGTCGTCTCCGGATATGGTGCCGACGATCTCCGACCAGCCGGCTTCGTCCAGGGCCACGGCGACGCTCTGGGCGGCGCCGGTGGCGGTCCGCACGACGGTCAGGTTGGGGCCGGCCGGGGCGATCTCCCTGACAAAGCCTGCCAGCAGCTCGAACGGCGGGTCGCCCGGGACGCGGACGTTCTGGGGGGCCACGTAGCGCTCGCCCACCTTGGCCACCCCCAGTTCTTTCAAATCCCGGCTGATGCTGGACTGGGTCGCGTCCAGTCCGCGGCTGGCCAGCGCCCTGACCAGGTCATCCTGGCGGGTGATCCGGGACTCGCCGAGGATTTCGATGATCGCTTCCCTGCGGGCGAGTTGTTGTCGGAGGTCGGTGGGCATGGCTGATTCAGGTAAGAATAAAGATGCACATATTAAATAACAGATGCGCATAGACAGTCAACTCTGTGTAAGATCGCCGCAAGCCGATTAGACTGCTGCGCCC
>JASFJM010000274.1:0-3266 GCA_050122055.1 Gammaproteobacteria bacterium
TTCGGGTCTGTCACCAGTGTCAATGTCATCACTGACAAGTTCTCGGGCCAGTCCAAGGGATTTGGCTTCGTCGAGATGGCGGACAACTCCGAGGCCGATGCGGCCATCAAGGCCCTCAATGACACGGCGCTGAACGGCCGTAACATGAAGGTCAACCAGGCCAAGCCCCGGGCCGAGCGTCCGGCGCGTGGTCCGCGTTACTAAGACCTGATCGCTGCCGGCCCGCGGATCTGATCCCCGGGACCTGGCGCGAACACGAAGGCCCCTCTCGCAGGGGCCTTTTTTATTGATCCCGACCCGCAACCGGGCCACGGTACAATAATGGGGTCGTGGCCCCGGGGACCGACGGGGCCGGATGGCTTTGATCGCCTATTGCGGCAGCTGAACCAATGACCCAGACCCGGACGGCCAGACAAGGCGAGGCGGCGGCCTCGCGGCGGATCCTGTTCGCCATGATCCTGACGGCGAGCTTTATGGTCGTCGAGGTGGTCGGCGGGCTGTTGTCGGGTTCGCTGGCGCTGCTGGCCGACGCCGGCCACATGCTGACCGACAGCATGTCGCTGGCCCTGGCCTGGGCGGCCTTCCTGGTGAGCGAGCGGCCGGCCGACCAGCGCCGGAGCTTCGGTTATCACCGCTTCCAGATACTGGCCGCCTTCGTCAACGGCCTGACCCTGCTCCTGATCGTCGGCTGGATCCTGGTCGAGGCGGGGCGACGGATGCTGAACCCGGTCCCCGTGGTGGGTGAGACCATGCTGGTGATTGCGGTGCTCGGGCTGGCGGTGAATGTCATCGCCTTCCTGATCCTCCATTCAGGCGACCAGGAGAATCTCAATCTCCGCGGCGCCGCGCTGCATGTACTCGGGGACCTGCTGGGCTCCCTGGTGGCCATCATCGCCGCGGTGGTGATTATCTTTACCGGCTGGACGCCCATCGATCCGATGCTCTCCATCATCGTCGCCGGCCTGATCCTGCGCAGCGCCTGGGACCTGGTAAAGCGCTCGGCCCATATCCTGCTGGAGGGCTCCCCGGACTGGCTCGACGTGGAGGATCTCCAGGCCGACCTGATCGGCAGCATCCACGGACTCGAGGGTCTCCATCACATCCACGTCTGGAGCCTCACGCCCCAGCGCCTGCTGCTGACCATGCATGCGGAGATCACCGAGGGAGATGGCCATCAGGAACGGATCCTGCGGGAGATCAAGGCGGCGCTGAAGGCCCGTTACCGGATCGACCATTCCACCATCCAGGTCGACATCCGGGGCTGTGCCGATCACCCTCATCCGGCCACCGGGGAGTCCGGCGGATGACGCGGTAGCCATGCCGGGGCAGATTTCGTCGGGTATAAATTGGTAACCTAGCGCACTTGTGCCAAAAAACGTCGGGGATCCGCAAGACATGAGCGAGCAGCAGACCATGGAAATCAGGATGAACGGGGATGATCTCTATCTGGAGGAGGTCTACACGGACCGCCGGGTCGGGACGATCCAGCGGCTCACTCCGGTCACGTCCAGCGGCGAGGCAGATCCGTCCCGCCCGATCCGCTTCCTCGGTCAGGCACAGCTCCTGACGCCCGGCGGGGCGCTGCCTTTGAACTTCGAGATCGCCGCCGATTCCCTGGAGAAGGCCATCGAAGGCTTTGGCGCGGCGGCGGAGACCGCGCTGGAGGACACTATGAAGCGCATCGAAGAGATGCGCCGGGAAGCTGCCTCATCGCTGATCGTCCCGGGATCGGGCGGCGGCGTGCCGGGTGGCGGTGTCCCGGGCGGAGGCATGCCCGGCGGCGGGATCCAGATGCCCTGACCGAGGGCGGCAGGGCCGGCCCGTTCCGCCCAGGCGCGGACTCTTCTTTCGGAAAATCCGGTGAAAGCGTGGATGTGGCGCCAGGTCAATCCTGCCTCGAGTGCTGCTCCGGGCGCTCGGGTATTGGCACCTGCTCAGCCAGAACCGTGGCATAGGCCCTTGTGAATTGGGTCGCCGACGCCCGGGACAGGTGGGACCATTCCGGCAGATCGAGATCCTGCATCTCCGGGTGATCCTCGAAGTGGATACCGAAAGCCCCGGTCTCCCGCAGCAGCCGGTCCCAGCCCCAGGACCTCGGAATACGCCGGTTCTCACTCTCACGCAGGGGTCCCGTGGAAGGCGGACGGATGAATATCACCTGGCCGCCGCGCGAGCGGATGCGGTCCACGGCCCGCCGCGTGACGCTGATCATGGAGCGAATATCGCCGTCGGCAACGACGTCGCCGTCAAAACCGCCCCAGGCCAGCCGGGCGTGTTCTCTCAGATATCCGTCCGACTCGATCCGTGACCAGAGCCAGGTCTGCCTTGCGGGTCCGTGGGTCGAGATTTTCCAGACGTTTCCATAGGGGCCCTCGACCCCGTCGCGCTCCACGAAGCGGTTGTTCCGTATCAGCTTGATCAGGGTGTAGTCGGCGTCCAGGAAGCCGAAGACCCCGGCCAGGCTCACGAACAGGCGGTGACCCATCTTCTGGGCAGGCGTCTCGGTCCGGGCGTAATCCAGGGCCGCACCCATCAGACCGGGGCCCGGGCGGAAGAACGCGGTGGGCGTCACCCCGACGACAACCAGACCGTCAAAGCGGGTCTCCCCGGCCAGATCCCGGAGGAATTCCCGCGGGCCGGTTCCGGGCAGAGCAAGCTGCACGGGCACCCGCCCTGTGATGCTCTGGAATGCGTCGAGATCCGTATCGAACAGGATCCGGGACGAGCCCAGGATGACGGCCGAATCCGGTCCGGCCTGATCGACCCGGCGACGCTCGGCCGCCCAGAATCCGCTGCCGTCTCCCAGGTCCCCGGGCAGCAGCCCCAATCCGCGCATCCGGACTTCCCAGACGGACAGGGCGATCCCGCAGAGCAGGACGGCAATCAACGCAACCCGGCCCCAGCGCAGCGCGGGGATCTGCCGTTCCGGCGCGGATGCCGGAACCGTCTCCGGCGTGGTCTGCTCAGATCCGGGCGTCCATGAGGGCATTGTCGCTGGCGTACCTCGAAGCGGTTTCGGGCCGGTGCCGAGGGTGTCCCGAAGGGACGGGTCGTTCAGCCGGAGCCGGACCGATCCGGCTCGATTTCGAAACTCATACCGGCGTTATTTTCCAGACGTGCGATCAGACGGCTGCCCATGGCCGCGGCAGGCGTCCAGAAACCGCCGGCCACGTCCAGCTTGTCTTTTTCGAGGGCCAGGCAGGCCGCACTCTCGCCCAGCATCTTGCAGGTCGCGCCATAACCCGGATCGCGATCGGCCTTGACCC
>JASFJM010000275.1:0-3239 GCA_050122055.1 Gammaproteobacteria bacterium
GCGATCGGCCAGTGAGGCATACATCTCGTCGAACAGATCCTGGGCGCGGACGAACAGGCCGCGATAACCGTTTTGTAAGGCTTTGAGCAGCAGGCCCGAGGCCAGTCCGGTCTTACCCACGCCGGTCGGGCCGATGAAGACGATGTTTTCGGCCTTGGGGACGAAGTCGAGCTCGGCCAGGGTGCGGATGCGACGGCGGTCGACGCCGGTCTGTTGTTTGAAGGGGAAGGACTCGATCGTCCAGATCTCGGGCAGGCGGGCGCGCTGCAGGCGTCGCTTGAGCGCCTGCTCCTGGCGCGCATGCCACTCGTCGCGCAGCAGCGTAGCGAGGAGCTTGGCCACCGGCAGGCCGTCGGCCTCGGCTTGGGTGAGGTGGGCGTCGAAACGTTCGGCGACGGTGTACAGGCGCAGGTTGTGCAGCAGTTGTTCGAGTTCCTCAGTCATGCGCGTCTCCAGGGAGTTGGAAGAAATCACCGGCGACGGTCTTGAGGACCATCGCCTCGATCCGGTCGAGATCGAACAGGCCGTAGTCGGCGGCTCGCGCAAGCGCGGTGGCTGTCGCGTCACTGGGATAGGTGTGCAGCAGGCGTTGCAGACGCCGCAGGGCTGCCCCGGTACGGCGATGGTGGCGTTTGAATGCCGGCAGATAGGCGGCCAGTGCCGGCACCCGGTTCAGGATGTCGATCTCCTCTGGAGACGGTGTCTGTGCCTTGCGCCGGCCACGCGGCGGACGATGGGCGGGCTCGGTGACGCGGGTATCCGGCGGCCCGGCGAGATGGCGGTGGTGGGCGACGCGACGTGGGCCGTGGTAGACATCGACACGGTCGAGGGTCTCGCGCAGTTCCAGACGCCGGCCGATCAAGCGCCAGGGGACCGAATAGCGGATACGGTTGAGATGGACATAGCCCTCGGCATCGACCGTGCGGCTGTGCAGTCGGTAGACCTCGGGCACGTGCAGCGGCAGCGGCGCAAGGGCGGTACGCTCCTGCGCCCATAGGGCCCGCCGGGAGGTGCGCAGCTTGTTGGAGAGCCGTTCGTTCCAGTCGTCGCAGGTCTGGCGGGCACGCTGATTCAGGTCGTCCCAGTCGGCGAACTCGGCGCCGGTCAGGAAGGCCCGTTCGATGCGGGCAAACGGGGCCTCGACCCGGGCCGAGCGATTGGCGTCGCCGATCTCATGGGCGGCGAAGACAAAACCGTAGCGCTCGCCAAAGGCGGCCATCTCCGGTGCCGGCACCATGCTGGCACCGCGCCCGCTGGCGACGATGACGCTGGAATTGTCGACCATGCAGCGCGCCGCGGCACCGCCGAAGTAGTCCAGTGCCATCGCCAGGAAGGCCTTGCACTCGAAGCGGGTGAAGCGCGGAAAGTGAGTGAAGAAGAGCAACCGCGAGTAGCACAGCACCAGCGAGGCGGTCTGCACCCGGGTGGTGACCCCGCCGATGCGCGCGCGATGCGGGGAGGTATCGTGCTGCATCTCCTCGCCCGGCCCGAAGTGATAGCGGCCGGCCGGCGCTTTGGGCGTATAGCCGATGCCGTGGCGGCGGCAATAGGCGGTCAGGGCCGAGTAGGAAAAGTCGGCCTGCTGGGCAAGCAGCTCGGCGTGGACCCGGCCGAGATGGCCGCGGTAGCGGGTATGCAACTCGACGATGGTGTCGTGAAAGGCGGCCGGCCGCTCGTCCCGCTCGAGGCTTGGCACCGTCGTTGTGCCACTGCGGATGACCGCGCGTACCGCCTCGCGGCTGACGCCCAGGGAGCGGGCAATGGTACGGCTGCCGTGCCCCTGGTCGCGCAGGCGCAGGATGGCGCTGCGGGTGGCTTCATCGAGCATCGCCGGTCTCCTGGGCGAAGCGGGCGAACAGCGCCTGGCAGTCCGCGCGCGCGACGTCAAAGCCGCCGGCCAGCCCGGTGCGTGCGTCCTCGGCCAGGGTCGGCCACAGGCCCTGTACCAGCACCCGGCGCACGCGCCGGGCAATCCCGCTGAGCGCGGCCAGATCGCGCCGCACCTTGTCCTGCGGGTCGGCCGCGGCCTCGGCGTCCTCGCTGACCGCCTCGCAGGCCCGCCAATACACCTGCGGCGTGTCTTCGATCAGCGTGCGTGCGCGCGCATCACCGACCTGCCAGGCACGGTACAATTGCTCGACCTGGCGACTGCTGGGTTTGAGCCCGGTTAGCGCCGCCGACAGGCGGATCGCCGCCGCCGGGTTGGCGCGCGCCATGGGCACCAGACACTTCATGGCGGCATGCGCACCGATCGCCCCGTTGCGGACCTGCTGCTGGATCGCCTCGGGCAGCTCACGCACCAGCGCCAGCCGCCGGCTGACCCAGCTCGGACTGCGAGCGAAGCGCCGTGCCAACTCCTCGCCGGCCAAGCCGAAGCGCTGGTGCAGCTCCATCAACAACCAGGCCTGCTCCAGCGCATCCTCACCACCGGTGCGCATCAGGCGTTCCAGCAACAGCGCCTCGGCCTCGCCGACGTCCCACGCCATCGCCTCGACCGTGTCGCGCGCCAAGCGCCGCAGCGCTCGTACCCGCTTGTACCCGTCGATCACGATCGGCGCCTCGGCCAGCACCACGACGATCGGCAACTGCTGGCCCGATTCAGCCAGCGAGGCCAGCAACTGCCGCTCGCGCTTGGGATCACGCCGACGCAGATCCTGATACCGCAGGTCCAACTGCTGAATCTCGAGCTCCATACTTTTCCTCCGGACACGACAAAACCCCCTTGACGGGTGAACCTGCGATTGGAACACTCGAAAAATTAACCCCAAAAAAACGCGCGCGACGCCGGATCCGCCATGAATATCGGTGTCTATTGGTCGACCGCCGTGCTCGCGCACAAACGCGAGCGCCGTGACCATCCCGGAGTAATTGAAGAGGTCTGGAACTGCCGCCGTTTGCCACGCGGCTTGGGCCAGGATCCTTGCGATCGGCTCGTCGTCGCCTGCAACGGCTACTGGTGCGGAGGATTCTTACTGGCGCCGGAGATCTTGTACTCGCCCGACGATCCGGCCTGTCCTTATGCGCTCATCTTCGACGTCAAATCCTGGGTCGAACTGATCGAGGCGCCACCCTGCAGACGCTTTCGAGGCTGGACCTACAAGGTCCCCGACTCGCTCTTTCCTTGATCGCAGCAAACGCTCGAACTGGCCGCCTCGGGTGGACTGGTTTTGCTTAGCAAAGGTGGACTGATTCTGGTTAGCGCCTCAGAGCGTACCGGGCCGCGCAGTCGGTAATCGGTG
>JASFJM010000276.1:0-3231 GCA_050122055.1 Gammaproteobacteria bacterium
CCGTGATGAGGATCGCCGCCGCCCATCCGAACCAGGGCGTCAGCAGTACCGAGAGCCGGTAGAAATGGGGCGGTGACCCGAATTTATGAATAAATTTCCACATACCTGCCCTATTAGACAAAAATCTTGAATTAGACTCAATCGAGACTGATACGCATGGCCGCCGCCATGGCGAACGGAGAAAGACTCACTGCCAGCAGCAAGAGTGCCGCCAGCAGGTAGATCGCGCCGACCGACTCCAGCCCCGTCATGGCCAGATCCGTGGCCCGGGCGCCGAAAATCAGCACCGGCATGGCGATCGGCAGGATCAGCAGCGACAGCAGGCCCCCACCCCGGCGCAGGCCCACCGTCAATGCGGCCATCATGCCCCCTACCAGGCTCAGGATCGGCGTCGCCAGGGCCAGCGCTCCCATGGTCACCGGCACCGCGTCCGGCGGCAGGAACAGGCCGTAGGCGACGATGGGCGAGATCACGACCAGGGGCAGACCGGTCATCAGCCAGTGGGCCGCCGTCTTGGCCAGCAGCATCAGTGCCAGAGGCTGCGGAGACAGGGCCAGCTGCTCCATGGTGCCGTCGTCCACGTCCTGACGGAACAGACTCTCCGAAGCGAGCAGCGAGGCCAGCAAGGCCGCGACCCAGACGACGCCGGGGGCGATGGCCTCCAGCAGCTGCGGCGACGGATTCAGCGCCAGCGGGAACAGGGTGGTCACCATGATAAAGAACATCAGGGGATTAGCGAGCTGTCCTACGTGGCGGAAGGCCAGCCGCATGTCCCTGGCCACCTGCAGGGCGAATGCCTGGCCGAGACCGGGGACATCCATCAGCCCAGCTCCAGCTGGCGGATACGGCCGCTGATGACGCCATGGCTCTGGTGCGCCACCAGCAGCACCAGCCCGTCGGCGGCCAGGTGCTCGGTCATCATCTGGTCGACGAAATCCCGGCCGGCCACGTCCAGATTCGTATAGGGCTCGTCCAGCACCCAGAGTCGTGCGCGGCTGGCCAGCGCCCGGGCCAGCGACACGCGCCGCTTCTGCCCCGCCGATAGACCCCGGGCCATCACGTCGCTGGCGGCCGTCAGCCCGACCCGGTCCAGCGCCTCGTCTATGTCCTCGCGGCTCAGATCGTGACGCAGACGCAGGTCGAAGCTGAGATTCTCCCGGGCCGAGAGTTCGCCCTTCAGGCTTTCCCGGTGGCCGATATAGGACATTTCGGCGTGGTAGTCGGCCCGGCTGCGCATGACCCGGCGGCCGCGCCAGCTGACCTCTCCGGTCTCCGGCAGGGTCAGACCACAGAGCACCCGCAACAGGCTCGTCTTGCCGCAGCCGTTGGCGCCGGTGATATGGAGCAGCTCGCCTGCCGCCAGAGTGAACGACAACTGGCTGAACAGGCGGCGTTCGCCGCGCCAGAGTTCCAGGTCGCTGGCTTCGAGCAGCGTTTCATTGCCGGTTTCTGCCGGATCGTCGCTCATCGAATGTCGTCAAATATCCTGGCTATTCAGGGATCGAGGTATGCCCCCGGAGGCGCGTTCCTGTGGCCCCGATCAGAGCCTTGCCGGGCCGGGAGCCGGCGGCAGTATACACGCCGGGCGGCCGCTCCCAACTGACCTGGATCAGGCCTCCGAGCGACGGTCCTAGACGGGAATCTGGACCGCCTGGACGCATCCGGGATCCCGGATGGACGGGAGACCTCGCCCGGCATGCGGATCGTCGCAAGAGAGTCAGGCGGCGGTCTTGTCGCGGTTCCTCCGCCACAGGGACCGCCAGTCGCGTCGGAACGTCTCTGCGTTCTTGCCGAACTTGCGCTGATAGCGGCGCCACACCTTGCTCTTCAGCCCCGTGCCCTCGACGGCCTCGGGCCCTTCCTCGAGCATATCTCCCAGGATCTTCGCCAGCCACAGCTGGCGCCGGGATTTCCCGGTGGGCGCCGCGCCGGTGTCGATCGATTCGCGCAGGGCCTGGTAATGCTGCCGCATCAAATCCCGATTCTGGTGGACCGCGGTGCCGATCGCGAGACCGGCGGTGATACCGCCGAGGACCGAGGCACGCTGGGCGGAATCACCGGCCTGATCGAGGACCTCTTCGAGCATCTGTTTGGCTTCGTCCAGGAGTTGCCGATGCTGGTCCAGCTGAGGTTGCGGCACCAGTTCGCTTTCGACCGCGAAGGAGGCCCGGAAGCGCAGATTCAGTTCTTCGAGCTGACCCAGGACGGCGCTGGCCTCCTGTTCGACTTCCATGGACTCGAAGATCGTGTCCGTCGCGCCGGAATCCCCCTCTGAAATGGGGCGATCCGCCAAAGATCCTGCCATCGATTCTGCCATTTTGGTGCCGTCGTTCCGTGGGCGTCAGCCAAGGCTGACCGAACGTAGCATTATAGCCCGGACGGAGCTTAAGAGGCGAATAAGACAGGCTTGAATTTTGAGTCCGGCGACAGGCCGGGGCCCCGCTCCGTCACCGGTGCGTGACTAGCTGGCGCGGCGGTCGTCGTTGGCGCTGCGCCGTTCCATGCCTTCCGGGTCCATGCTGAATTGATAGCTGAGGCCGAGCCCGTCGCGCCGGTCATCCCGACTTCGGCGGTCCGAATGGTGCTGGTAGCGGCAATTGCACATGGTCTGGTCACAATCCGAGAGCGGCAGGAAGGGCGGATTATGTGAAAGGAAACGTTGCCCTCTTAGCGCCTTGGCGGCGGAGCAGGCATCGCGGCAGGGCCGGATGGAGACGGCGTGGAAGTCCGATTCCCGGGTGTCCCTGGCTCCCGTAGTCTGTTTGTCCCGGACCGGAAACAGGCTCGACTCGGCCGAATCGCCCTGGGCCTGGAGATTACGGAACATCCACATCGAGCCGATGATGGCGATGCTGACCACGATCACGAATACAAACGTGAGCATTCGGCGAACTCCCCTCTGCGTTGGTCTCCGAGTATGGTCATCCGGGCCCAGTGCTTCCAGGACATGGTTCGCATTTTTTGTCGCTGGCCGGCGGCCGGGACGGCCCCCGATCCTGGCTGGCTGACGCCCCCGGGATTCAGGTCGCGAGACCTGCCCCCGACTTCAGGCCTAATGGAGAAATCGCCCCTATCTGTCTGTTTTAGATTCCATTGATGGGGCATGATCAAGGCAAGCCCCGGATGACCCGGTGGCGAGGATCAATATTCCGTGCGTGCCGGGCGGTGTGGCTGGCGCGCCGGATCGGCCAGATCGAGATTGAAGGTGATGCCGACGCGCGGCTGATCGCT
>JASFJM010000277.1:0-3215 GCA_050122055.1 Gammaproteobacteria bacterium
GAATCCAGGGTCGAGCGCGCGGTGGACGAGCTGGGCGCCGAGTCGGTGCCCATGGAGCAGATCTACGATGTGGACGCCAACGTGTTCGCGCCCTGCGCCCTCGGCGGCGTGATCAACGAGGACACGGTGCCGCGGCTGAAATGCGGCATCGTCGCCGGCAGCGCCAACAACCAGCTGGAATCGGAAGAATGGGGCACGGTGCTGGAAGAACGCAGCATCCTTTATGCCCCGGACTACGCCATCAACGCCGGCGGGCTGATGAACGTGGCCATCGAGCTGCAGGGCTACGATCGTGACCGGGCCTATCGGACGGTCAGCACCATCTACAATATTATCGGCAAGATCTTCAGCATCGCGGATCGCGACGGCATCCCCAGCTGGAAAGCCGCCGACCGGCTGGCGGAGGAGCGCATCGAGGCCATCGGCAGGGTCCGGCGCTTCTACTCCAAGCGATTCAAGGACCGGCTGTCCGGACGCAGGCCGCACACCACGGCCACCAATAGCTGACCGGCGGGGCCGCGGATGCGGCCCCGAATCGTTTAACGTTCCCTTGCCGAAGGAGTCCCGGTGACCGTTTTCAATACCGACATCAACGAAGATCTGGACATGCTGCGCGAGGCCGTGCGCCGCTTCGCCGAGTCGGAGATCGCGCCCCGGGCAGACCAGATCGATCAGGACAATGCCTTCCCCCAGGACCTGTGGCCCAAGCTGGGCGAGATGGGTCTGCTCGGCATCACCGTGCCGGAGGAATACGGCGGCTCCGGCATGAGCTATCTGGCTCACGTGGTGGCGATGGAGGAGATCTCCCGGGCTTCCGCCTCGGTGGGTCTGTCCTACGGCGCCCATTCCAACCTCTGCGTCAACAACATCTATCTGAACGCCACCGAAGAGCAGCGCCAGCGCTGGCTGCCGAAACTCTGCAGCGGCGAGTGGGTCGGGGCGCTGGCCATGTCCGAGCCCGGCGCCGGCTCCGACGTCGTGGGCTCCATGAGCTGCCGGGCCCGGAAGAACGGCGATGTGTGGGTGGCCAACGGGTCGAAGATGTGGATCACCAACGGCCCGGAAGCGTCCGTCGTGCTGGTCTATATGCGCACCGCCGACGCCGGAGCCGGATCGAAGTGCATGACCGCCTTCGTGGTGGAGCGGGACATGGCCGGCTACAGCACGGCGCAGAAGCTGGATAAACTCGGCATGCGCGGCTCACAGACATGCGAGCTGGTCTTCGAGGACTGCCAGATACCCGAGTCGAACGTGCTCGGTGAGGTGAACGAAGGCGTCTACATCCTGATGCGAGGACTGGACTCCGAGCGCGTGGTGCTTTCGGCCGGACCGATCGGCATCATGCAGGCCTGTATGGACGTGGCCCTGCCCTATGTCCACGAGCGCAAGCAATTCGGCCGCCCGATCGGCGAATTCGGCATCATGCAGGCCAAGCTGGCCGACATGTACACCGCCCTGCAATCCTCCCGGGCCTTCACCTACCGGGTGGCCCAACAGTTCGACCGGGGTCAGCCCACCCGTCAGGACGCCGCCGCCTGTCTGCTGCTGGCCTCCCAATCCGCGGTCAATCTGGCGCTGGAGGCGATCCAGAGCCTGGGCGGCAACGGTTATATCAACGAATATCCCACCGGGCGTCTGTTGCGCGACGCCAAGCTCTACGAGATCGGCGCCGGCACGAGCGAGATCCGCCGCATGCTGATCGGCCGCGAGTTGATGCGCGCCAGCGACACCGACGCCTGATCCGACACGCCAAGGAGATCGCGCCATGAGCGAAGAAGCCATCGTCATCGTCGCCGCCCGCCGTACCCCGATCGGTTCGTTCCAGGGCGCCTTGTCCACGGTCCCCGCGCCCGATCTCGGCGCCACCGCTGCCGCCGCCGCGATCGGCGACGCCGGCCTCAGGGCCCAGGAGATCGACGAAGTGATCCTGGGCTGCGTGCTGCCGGCCGGTATCGGCCAGGCGCCGGCGCGACAGGCCGCCCTCGGCGCCGGCCTGACCACCGCCGCCGGCTGCACCACCATCAACAAGGTCTGCGGCTCGGGGATGAAGGCGGTGATGATGGCCCACGACCTGATCCGCGCCGGTTCGGCGGACATCGTGCTGGCCGGGGGCATGGAGTCCATGAGCCTGGCGCCATATCTGATGCCCAAAGCCCGGGAGGGCTACCGCATGGGCCACCAGCAGGTGCTGGATCATATGTTCTTCGACGGCCTGCAGAATCCCTACGACAGCAACATGATGGGACATTTCGCCGAACTCACCGCCGACAAGTACCAGTTCACCCGCGAGGCCCAGGATGCCTTCTCCATCGAGTCGGTGCAGCGGGCCCTCAACGCCATCTCGGACGGTGCCTTCGCCAACGAGATCGCGCCGGTGCTGGTCAAATCCCGGCGGGCGGAGACCCTGGTGGACACCGACGAGGAGCCCGGTCGCTGCAACCTGGAGAAGATCCCCCAGATGCGCCCGGCCTTCCGCCGGGACGGCGGCACGGTCACGGCGGCCAGTTCGTCTTCGATCTCCGACGGTGCCGCAGCCTTGATCCTGATGCGCGAGTCCGAGGCGCAGAAGCGGGGTATCGCGCCGCTGGCCCGGATCGCCGGCCACAGCGGATTCGCCCACGCGCCGGAGTGGTTCACCACCGCGCCGGTCTACGCAGTCGAGGCGCTGCAGACAAAACTGGGCTGGACGGCGGACAGCACCGACCTCTACGAGATCAACGAAGCCTTCGCCGTGGTGGCCATGGCGGCGATCGCGGATCTCAAGCTGGACAACGCCAGGGTCAACGTCAACGGCGGCGCCTGCGCTCTCGGCCATCCCATCGGCGCCAGCGGCGCACGCCTGATCGTGACCCTGGTCCATGCGCTCAGAAACCGCAGTCTCAAGACCGGTATCGCCTCCCTGTGTATCGGCGGCGGCGAGGCCACGGCGATCGGCGTGGAAGCGCTCTGACCGGCGTAGACGGACTAGACTGTAGTCATGCCACGGATCCGCACCAAACTCGACCCGCGCAGCGTTGAGTACACGGCCAACGCGAAACACATGGTGGCGCTGGTCGGGGACCTGAAGGAGCAACTCGGACGCACGGCCCTGGGCGGTAGCGAACGGGCCCGCAAGAAACACGTCGAGCGGGGCAAGCTGCTGCCCCGGGAACGGATCGAGGCGCTGCTGGACGAAGGCAGTCCCTTCCTCGAGTTCTCGGCCCTGGCCGCCCACG
>JASFJM010000278.1:0-3212 GCA_050122055.1 Gammaproteobacteria bacterium
CTCGGGCGCCGTCCCTTTTGCTATCCTCGGCTCTTCAGGTCGCCGCCTCCGGGCGCGCAGCCGTGCCGCCGCACAATAAAACCGAGAGGAGAGCTCATGGCCGTCGATCCCGCCCAATTCGGCTTCACCCCGTTTCAGCTGGCCGAACTGCAGACCGACAAGGAGGGTTTCAAGCGCTCCATCGCCACCAAGCTGGCGTATTCCCTCGGCAAGGACCCGGGGACGGCGAGCCGCTACGACTGGTACAGCGCCCTGTGCCTGGTGTTGCGGGACCGGTTGGTGTCGCGCTGGCACGACACCCAGAAACGCATCCGTAATCACGGCAGCCGCAAGGTCTATTACCTCTCGCTGGAATTTCTGATGGGACGCGGCATGACCAACGCCGCAGTCAACCTGGATCTGGATCAGCACCTGCGGGATCTGATCATGGAGGTCGGCGACTCGCTCGAGGACGTGGCCGGTCTGGAAGGCGATGCCGGACTCGGCAACGGTGGTCTCGGGAGGCTGGCGGCTTGCTATCTCGATTCCATGGCCACCCTGGATCTGGCCGGTTTCGGTTATGGCATCCGGTACGACTACGGACTGTTCCGTCAGGAGATCGGCCCCGACGGCGCCCAGATCGAACATCCCAACAACTGGCTCAAGTTCCGCAACCTGTGGGAGATCAAGCGCGAGGACATCCGCTACCCGATCCCCATGGGCGGACACTGGGTGGCGTACCGGGACGATGCCGGCGAGATCCGTGAGGAATGGCGCGACGCGGAGATCGTCGAGGCCGTGGCCTATGACACGCCGATCCCGGGCAACAATAACCAGACCGTCAATCATCTGCGTCTGTGGGGAGCTCGCAACGGTGAAGAGATCGATCTGCGCCGCTTCAACCACGGGGACTTCACCGGCGCCCTGGAAGCGAAGAACCTGGCCGAGGCGATCAGCTATGTCCTCTACCCGGACGACTCCAGCGAGGCGGGCAAGCTGCTCCGGATCAAGCAGGAGTACTTCTTCGTCAGCGCCAGCCTGCAGGATATCCTCCACGAGCATCAGGCGTCGGGCTATACGCTCGAACAGATCCCCGACCAGATCGCCATCCAGCTCAACGACACCCATCCGGCCCTGGCGATCCCGGAACTGATGCGCCTGCTCTGCGACGAACACGGCATGGGCTGGGAGGCGGCCTGGGACATCACCCGGCGCACCTTCAACTACACGAACCACACCCTGCTGCCCGAGGCCCTGGAGACCTGGCCGGTGTCCATGCTCGAGCGGGTCGTGCCGCGCCATCTGGACATCATCTATCGGATAAACCGGCATTTCCTCGATGAGGTCAACGAGCGGTATCCCGGGGACAACGAGCGACGCCGGCGGATGTCCATTATCGACGAGGCCGGCCACGACGGGCGACGCGCGCGGATGGCGTGGCTGGCGACTATCGGCAGCAGCAAGGTCAACGGCGTCGCCGAACTCCATTCCCGGCTGGTCCGCGAGACCATCTTCAGGGATTTCGACGAGTACTATCCGGGTAAGTTCGTCAACGTGACCAATGGCGTGACGCCGCGCCGCTGGCTCAAGGTGGCCAATCCCGCTCTGGCCGGCCTGGTCACGGACCGTATCGGCCGGGACTGGGAGAACGACCTGGAGCAGCTGCGCGGGATCGAGGCGTTTATGGACGACGGCGACTTTCTCGGGCAGTTCGCCGCGGTCAAGAAGGCCAACAAGGAGCGCCTGGCGGCGTTCGTCAAACGGGACATGGGGCTGACCATCAACCCGGACTCCATGTTCGACGTCCAGATCAAGCGTATCCACGAGTACAAGCGGCAGATGCTCAACCTGTTGCATGTGCTGACCCGTTACTACCGTATCCGTGAAAAGCCCGACGGCGACTGGGTGCCGCGGACGGTCGTGTTCGCCGGCAAGGCGGCGCCCGGCTATACCGTCGCCAAGTGGATCATCCAGCTGATCAACAACGTGGCCGACACCATCAACAACGACCCGAGGATCGGCGACCTGCTCAAGGTCGTGTTCGTACCCAATTACAATGTGTCCAGGGCCGAGATCATCATCCCGGCGGCGGACCTCTCGGAGCAGATCTCCACGGCGGGGATGGAGGCGTCCGGCACCGGCAACATGAAATTCGCCCTCAACGGGGCGCTGACCATCGGCACCCTGGACGGCGCGAACGTCGAGATCAAAGAGGAAGTGGGGGACGACAACATCTTCATCTTCGGTCTCACCGCGCAGGAGGTCGCAGCTCGCAGGGCCGAGGGTTATTACCCCATCGAGATCTCCCGCAACAATGCGGAACTGAGCCATATCCTGCACCAGGTCTCGGAGGGAGAGTTCTCTCCGACGGATCTGCGACGCTTCAAACCCCTGGTCAACCGCCTGATCGACGACGGCGAATATTTCCTGGTGCTGGCCGATTACGAGGCCTATCTGGAAGCCCAGGACCGGGTCGATGAACTGTTCCGTGATCAGCCCCGCTGGACGCGCATGGCGCTGCGCAACACGGCTCGTGTGGGGAGGTTTTCCAGCGACCGCTCGATCAGCGATTACGCCAGGCACATATGGGAGCTCCCGCCTATCGGCTGAGACAGGTCGGGCAGAGGAGAACGACAAATGACAGAAGAAGACGTTCGGATCCTCGAGGAATTATCCGGGGCACTCTGCGCTGTCCCCTTCACGGCACTGGGTTTGCATTCAGCCGGCAGCGGTGCCGGGCTGGTGCTGCGCGTATGGCAGCCTGACACCGAGTGGATCGAGGTCCTCGACACCCGGGGAAAGAAGAGCGTGGGCCGCATGGAGCGGTTTTCGGAATCGGATCTGTTCGTGCTCCCCTTGCCGCGCCGCCGCAAGCCGTTCCCTTACCGATTGCGGATCTGCCGGCATGGTCACACCCATGAGACCTCGGACACCTACGCTTTCCGCAGCGGCGTATTCGCCGATCAGACGCCCGACCCGATCCGCCTGCACAACAGTCTTGGCGCAAAGCTTGTGGAACTGGAAGGCGAGGGCGGTGAGCGGGCGGCAGGTACATTGTTCTCCTTGTACGCACCCTCGGCCAGAGCGGTGAGCGTGGTCGGAGACTTCAATGGCTGGGACGGCCGCTGCCATCCGATGCAGAGCAGCCAGGATGGGATCTGGCGCCTGTTCATCCCGGGCCTCGGGCATGGGACTCTGTACAAATATGAGATCAAGGGTCCCGGCGGTAACCT
>JASFJM010000279.1:0-3206 GCA_050122055.1 Gammaproteobacteria bacterium
GGACGCACCGGTGGTGCGCTTCGTCAACAAGGTGCTGCTGGACGCGATCAAGAAGGGCGCGTCCGATATCCACTTCGAGCCCTACGAAAAATCGTTCCGCGTGCGCACGCGGATGGACGGCGTGCTCAAGGAGATCGCCCGGCCGCCGGTGGCGCTGTCCGGCAAGGTCGCTGCCCGCCTCAAGGTGATGTCGCGTCTGGACATCGCCGAACGCCGCGTACCCCAGGACGGCCGCATCAAGATGAAGCTGTCCAAGAACCGGGCTATCGATTTCCGTGTCAGTACCTGCCCGACCCTGTACGGCGAAAAGATCGTGCTCCGTATCCTCGATCCGAGCAGCGCGAAGATGGGGATCGACGCCCTCGGCTACGAGGATTTCCAGAAAGACGCTTATGTGGAGGCCCTGTCGAAACCCTACGGCATGATCCTGGTAACAGGCCCGACCGGTAGCGGCAAGACCGTGTCACTGTACACGGGGCTCAACATCCTCAATACGGAAGACCGGAATATCTCCACCGCCGAGGATCCGGCGGAAATCAACATGCCCGGCGTCAACCAGGTCAACGTCAATCCGAAAGTGGGACTGACCTTCGCCTCCGCGCTGAAGGCCTTCCTGCGTCAGGATCCGGACGTGATCATGGTCGGCGAGATCCGTGACCTGGAGACCGCCGAGATCGCGATCAAGGCGGCGCAGACCGGTCACCTGGTGCTGTCCACCGTGCACACGAACGACGCGCCCAAGACCCTGACCCGCATGGTGGACATGGGCGTCAAGCCCTACGCCATCGCTTCTTCGGTCAGCCTGATCATCGCCCAGCGTCTGGCGCGCCGCCTGTGCAGTAACTGCAAACAGACCAAGGACGTGCCCGCCGAGGCCCTGCTCAAGGAGGGATTCTCCCAGGAGCAGATCGACGCCGGCATCCGGGTTTACGCGCCGGTGGGCTGCAACCAGTGCACCGACGGTTACAAGGGCCGCGTGGGCATCTATCAGGTGATGCCGGTGACCGAGGATATCGGCCGCATCATCATGGAAGGCGGCAACGCCATGCAGATCGCGGAAACAGCCGCGGGGGACGGGATCTGGGATCTCCGCCGCTCCGGCCTGCAGAAAGTGGTCAATGGCATGACCAGCCTGGAAGAGATCAACCGGGTCACGATCGACTGACCGCAACGGGCCAGAGGGCTCTGATCGGTCTGTCCGTGACGCGGGATTAAAGGCACAGCAAAGGCGAACAACACATGGCAGAAACCGCAGCCAAGCAATATCCGTTCAACTGGGTGGCCAAGGACGTCCGCGGCACCCAGGTCAAGGGCAAGTCCATGGCCGCCAACGAAGCGGCGGTGCGCGCGAGCCTGCGCCGCCAGGGCCTGGTCCCGACCAGTATCCGCAAGCAGAGCCAGCTGTTCGCGTCACAGAAGAAGATCACCACCGAAGATATCGCCATCTTCAGCCGCCAGCTGGCGACCATGATGGCGGCCGGCATACCGCTGGTACAGGCCTTCGATATCGTCGGCGCGGGGCACGAAAACCCGAGCATGCAGAAGCTGATCATGGCCATCAAGCAGGATATCGAGGGCGGCGCGACTCTGGCCGAGGCCCTGGCCAAGCATCCGATGCAGTTCGACGATCTGTTCGTCAACCTGGTCAACGCCGGCGAGCAGGCCGGTGCCCTGGAGACCCTGCTGGACAAGGTCGCCACCTACAAGGAAAAGACCGAGGCGATCAAAAAGAAGATCAAGAAGGCGCTCACTTATCCGGCCGCCGTGGTGGGCGTGGCGATCATCGTCACCACCATCCTGCTGATCTACGTGATCCCGCAATTCGAGAGTCTGTTCTCGGGCTTCGGTGCCGACCTGCCCACGTTCACCCGCACGGTGGTGGATCTGTCGCTGTTCGTCCGCACCAAGGGCTGGATGATCCTGGCGGTCGCGGTCGCCGGCGTCTGGGCTTTCGTCTATTTCCGCAAGCGATCCCGCGACTTCCACCGCCTGATCGACCGGATCACCCTGAGGCTGCCGATCATCGGCGATATCCTGCGCAAGGCGGCCATCGCCCGTTTTTCCCGGACCCTTTCGACCATGTTCGCGGCCGGCGTGCCGCTGGTCGAGGCGCTGGAATCCGTGGCCGGCGCCACCGGCAATATCGTCTATCAGGAGGGCGTGCTGGCGGTCAGGGAAGAAGTGGCCACCGGCCAGCGCCTGCAGCGGGCCATGGATGCCACCGATTTGTTCCCGAACATGGTGATCCAGATGGTGGCGGTCGGCGAGGAATCCGGTTCCCTGGACGAGATGTCGGCCAAGGTCGCCGATTTCTACGAGGCCGAGGTGGATGCGGCCGTGGATTCCCTGAGCAGCCTGCTGGAGCCGATGATCATGTCCATCCTCGGCGTGCTGGTGGGTGGCCTGGTCGTGGCCATGTATCTGCCCATCTTCAAGATGGGGTCCGTCATCTAGGCAAGCCGGGTGCCGGCTCGCGGTCAGCGGCCGGACGGCACGCGGCCGTCGGCGGACCGCTGAGCCGCTTCTGCGGGAAGGAAGAGCATGGACAGCCTTGCATTCCTCGGCGCGCAGCCGCCCGTCTTCGTCTCCCTGATATTCGTCCTCGGGCTGCTGGTCGGCAGCTTCCTGAACGTCGTGATCCATCGGCTGCCGCTGATGTTGCAACGTGACTGGCGCGCCCAGTGCGCCGAGCTGCTGGATCAGCCGGCCGAGCCGTCGGAGACCTACAACCTGGTCGTACCCCGGTCCGCCTGCCCCCACTGCGGGCACCTCATCGGCACTCTCGAGAACATCCCGGTGCTGAGCTACCTGGTGCTGAAAGGGCGATGCTCCGCCTGCAAGGCACAGATCTCGGCGCGCTATCCCCTGGTCGAGATCCTGACCGCGGTGGCTTCGGCCGTCGTCGCCTGGCGTTTCGGACCGGGCTGGGTCTGCAGCCTTGCCCTGGTCGTCACCTGGTCGCTGGTGGCTCTGACCGTGATCGATCTGGATCACAAGCTGCTGCCCGACATCATCACCCTGCCGCTGTTGTGGCTCGGACTGTTGGTGAGCCTCGCCGGACTGAGCTGGGAGGGGCGGCCCGCGTTTGCAGATATGCGCAGCGCGATCATCGGGGCGGCGGCAGGTTACCTCTCCCTGTGGCTGGTCTATCACTTGTTCCGCCTGCTGACCGGCAAGGAAGGCATGGGATACGGCGATTTCAAGCT
>JASFJM010000280.1:0-3176 GCA_050122055.1 Gammaproteobacteria bacterium
GATGTGCTGGATTCGGACCTGCCTGTGCTGCTTGATTTCTGGGCAGAGTGGTGCGGCCCGTGCAAGATGATCGCGCCGATCCTCGACGAGATCGCTGACGAGTACCAGGGCAAGGTGCGCGTCGCCAAGATCAACATTGACGAGAACCCGCTGACACCGCCGAAATTCGGTATCCGCGGGATCCCGACCCTCATGCTGTTCAAGGACGGCGCCGTGGAGGCCCAGAAAGTGGGCGCGGTGTCGAAGGGGCAGCTTTCTGCATTTCTGGACGAGAATCTGTGAGAGGCTACTTGGGTAATAATCCTCCCCGCGGACGCGGAAGCAACAAGAATCAGGGGCGCGGTTCCGGCGGCAAGAAGCCGCGGCGGCGTAAACAACATTCCGAGGAATTCCCTGATCTACAGGAATTCGAGGTCATCTCCGAAGAGGATCTGGCTCGGAGCGAAAAGGCCATGCACCTCACCGAGCTCAAGCAGAAGCCGGTGGCGGAGCTGGTGGAGCTGGGTACGGCCATGGGGCTGGAGAACCTGGCCCGCTCGCGCAAGCAGGACATCATCTTCTCCATGCTCAAGGCGCATGCCCGCAACGGGGAAGATATCTACGGAGAAGGCGTGCTCGAGATCCTGCAGGACGGCTTCGGCTTCCTGCGCTCGGCCGACAGTTCCTATCTGGCGGGGCCGGACGATATCTATGTATCGCCCAGCCAGATCCGCCGTTTCAACCTGCGTACCGGCGATTCCGTATCGGGTCTGATCCGTCCGCCCAAGGACGGGGAACGCTATTTCGCCCTGCTCAAGGTCGGCAAGATCAACCTGGACGCGCCCGAGAACGCGCGCAACAAGGTCCTGTTCGAGAACCTGACGCCGCTGTTCCCCACCGAGCGTCTGAAGCTCGAGTGCGGCACCGGCAGTACCGAGGATCTGACCGCCCGTATCATCGATCTGGTCGCGCCCTTGGGCAAGGGGCAGCGCGGCCTGCTGGTCTCGCCGCCCAAGGCCGGCAAGACCATGCTGCTGCAGAACATCGCCTCGTCGATCGCTACCAACCATCCGGAGTGCGATCTGATGGTGCTGCTGATCGACGAACGGCCGGAGGAAGTGACGGAGATGGCCCGCACCGTGCGCGGTGAGGTGGTCTCCAGCACCTTCGACGAGCCGGCCAGTCGCCACGTCCAGGTGGCGGAGATGGTGATCGAGAAGGCGAAACGCCTGGTGGAACACAAACGGGACGTGGTGATCCTGCTGGATTCCATCACCCGTCTGGCCAGGGCCTATAACACCGTGGTGCCGTCTTCGGGCAAGGTGCTGACCGGTGGTGTCGACGCCAATGCCCTGCAGCGGCCAAAACGATTCTTCGGTGCGGCCCGCAACATCGAGGAAGGCGGCAGCCTGACCATCATCGCCACCGCGCTGGTGGATACCGGCTCGCGTATGGACGACGTGATCTTCGAGGAGTTCAAGGGCACCGGCAACTCGGAAGTGCACCTGGACCGGCGGATCGCCGAGAAGCGGATCTTCCCGGCGATCAATATCAACCGCTCGGGCACCCGCAAGGAAGAATTGCTGACCCGCCCGGACGAGCTGCAGAAGATGTGGATCCTGCGCAAGCTGCTGCATCCCATGGACGAGCTGGCTGCCATCGAGTTCCTGCTGAACAAGCTGCAGGACACCAAGACCAACGATCAGTTCTTCGATTCCATGAAGCGCTGACCGCCCGAGTCCGGGCAGTATCGCGGACGGCGCCCTGGGGCGCCGTCTGTGTGTCCGGGGCCGGCCGGGGAACGACGGCCCGGTCGCCGTGGGGAGGTCAGGCGTCTCGTTCTATGGCGCGATAGCCGATGTCCCGGCGGCAGAACATGCCGTCCCACTGGATCGTGTCGACCACCTGGTAAGCCCGTCGCTGAGCCGTCGCCACGGTGTCGCCCAGGGCCACCGCGCACAGCACCCGGCCGCCGTTGGTGACCACGCGGCCCTGCTCATCCAGCGCCGTGCCGGCATGGAAGACCTTCACATCGTCGCCGCTGACCTGGTCGAGGCCCCGGATCGGGGCGCCTTTTGCATAGCCGTCCGGATAGCCGCCGGCAGCCAGCACCACGCCGAGCGCGGCGCGGGGATCCCAATCGACCTGGCATCCGCCCAGCCGGCCCTCCAGAGCGGCCAGGCACAGCTTCGGCAGATTCGACTCCATCCGCATCATGATCGGCTGGGTTTCCGGATCGCCGAAGCGGCAGTTGAATTCCAGCACGTAGGGGGTGCCGTCGGCGTCGATCATCAGACCCGCATAGAGGAACCCCGTATACGGTGCGCCCTCGGCCGCGAGGCCGCTCACGGTCGGCTCCATGACTTCCCGCATGATCCGCTCGTGCAGGGCCGGCGTGACAACCGGGGCAGGGGAGTAGGCACCCATGCCGCCCGTATTGGGGCCGCGGTCACCGTCGTCCCGGGCCTTGTGATCCTGCGACGTGGCCAGGGGCAGGATAACGTCGCCGGCGACCATGGCGATGAAGCTGGCCTCTTCACCCTGCAGGAACTGCTCGACCACGATGCTGGCGCCGGCCTCGCCAAAGGCTCCCTGGTCGAGCATGGCGGTGGCCGCGGCTTCGGCCTCCGGCACGCTGTGGGCGATGATGACGCCCTTGCCAGCGGCCAGTCCATCCGCTTTGACCACCAGAGGCGCGCCCCGGGTCCGGATGTATTCCAGGGCCGGCTTCAGTTCGGTAAAGCTGGCATAGGCCGCCGTGGGGATGCCGTGGCGTTGCAGGAATTCCTTGGTGTAGGTCTTGGAGCCCTCGAGCCGGGCCCCGGCGGCGTCTGGTCCGAAACACTTGAGGCCCCGCTCGCGGAAGCGGTCGACGATACCCGCCACCAACGGCGCTTCGGGGCCGACGATGGTCAGTTCGATCTGCCGATCGGTGGCAAACTCGAGCAGGCCGTCGATGTCGTCCGCCGCGATGTCGACATTTTCCATCCCGGGTTCGCCGGCGGTGCCGGCGTTGCCGGGGGCCACGAACACCTGCCCGGCGGCTGCGGAGCGCGTGCACTGCCAGGCCAGGGCATGTTCACGGCCGCCGCTGCCGATGATCAGAATCTTCATGGGTTGCGCCTCTTTGTGAACGGCCCGTCGCAGACAGGCATCAGTGCCGGAAATGCCGTACGCCCGTAAAGACCATGGCGAGG
>JASFJM010000281.1:0-3172 GCA_050122055.1 Gammaproteobacteria bacterium
TCGTGTTTGCGGCGCGTGAAGCGCTCCTCCTGGGCCGCAGCCACGATCTGCCCGTCACGGACCAGCGCGGCGGCGCTGTCGTGGTAATAGGCGGAGATCCCGAGGGTGGTGATGGAGTCGCTCATGGCCGGGGGCGTATGGTGCCTGTGGGCGGCGCCGGGCTCAAGCGGGTCCGGGCTGATCCAGATCCTGGCCCGGTTCCAGCAGGGCCAGGATCTCTGCGGTCCGTTCGCCCATCAGGGCCGGATCGGCCCGGCTCTCCACGTTCAACCGCACCAGCGGCTCGGTATTGGAGCAGCGCAGATTGAAGCGCCAGTCCTCGAATTCCATCGACAATCCGTCCACGAATTCCACCGTCTTCGCCTCGGGTTCGTAGTGCTCGCGGATCTTCTCCAGGGCCCGGTCCGGGTCGGCGATCTCCCGATTGATCTCACCGCTGGCCGGGAAGGCCGCCATGCGTTCCGCGAGCATGGCCGACAAGGTGCGGTCCGAACGTGAGATCAGCTCCGCCACCAGCAGCCAGGGGATCATGCCGGAGTCGCAATAGGCGAAATCCCGGAAGTAATGATGGGCGCTCATCTCACCACCGTAGACCGCGTCTTCCAGACGCATGCGCTCCTTGATGAAGGCATGACCGGTCTTGCTTTGTACCGGGATCCCGCCGAGGCGCGTAACGATATCGATAGTGTTCCAGGTCAGGCGCGGATCGTGGACGATCTTCGAGCCCGGATTTTTCGCCAGAAACGCCTCGGCCAGCAGGCCCACGATGTAATAGCCTTCGATAAACCGGCCCTGCTCGTCGAACAGGAAACAGCGGTCGAAGTCGCCGTCCCAGGCCACGCCGAGATCTGCACCGCTGGTCACCACCGCCTCCGACGTGGCACCGCGGTTCTCGGGCAGCAGCGGATTGGGGATGCCGTGGGGGAAATTGCCGTCGGGTTCGTGATGGAGCTTGACGAATTGGAACGGCAGATGACGCTCCATCCGGTCGATAGCGATGCCGGCGCCGCCGTTGCCGGCGTTGACCACGATCTTCAGTGGCTTCAGCGCGTCGACATCCACATAGCCGAGCAGATGCTCCACATAGGCGGCGGACGGGTTCAGGTGTCGCATGCGGCCGGGTCGATCCGCCGGCGGGAAATCCCCCTGCTCAGCCAGTTGGCGTATGTCGTCGAGGCCGGAATCGCCGCTGATCGGGCGGCTGCCCTCGCGCACGAACTTCATGCCGTTGAAGTCGGCGGGGTTGTGGCTGGCGGTGACCATGATGCCGCCGTCCGCTTCCAGATGAGCGGTGGCGAAATAGACCTCCTCGGTGCCACACAGACCGATATCCAGGACGTCGGCACCGCCGTCGGTCAGCCCGGCAGACAGTGCATTGGCCATGGCCGGGCTGCTGAGACGGATGTCCCGTCCGACGACCACTTTGCCTGGATTGAGCGCCGCGGCGAACGCGCGGCCGATGCGCCGGGCCACATCCTGATCCAGCTGGTCGGGGATCCGCCCGCGGACGTCATAGGCCTTGAAGCAACTCAGTTGCCGGTACACGACTCGCTCCCCCCCGGGGTCTCGGCTGCGCGGGCGTCGCGCCGGATCGGCCCGCTTAGTCTTTCTTGTTCGAGGTCTCCGACTCCGCCCCGGCGCGGCCATAGGTATCCTCAAACCGCACAATATCATCTTCGCCCAGATAAGCCCCGGACTGGACCTCGATCAGGTGCAGGGGCATCTTGCCCGGGTTTTCGAGACGATGGGTCGTGCCCATGGGGATGTAGGTGGATTCGTTCTCGCCGAGCAGGAATTCCTCCTCGCCACGGGTGACCAGGGCCGTGCCCTGGACCACGATCCAGTGCTCGGCCCGATGGTGATGCATCTGCAGGGACAGGACGGCGCCAGGCTTGACCGTAATGCGTTTGACCTGGAAGCGGTCACCCTGATCGATACCGTCGTAGCTGCCCCAGGGCCTGAACACCTCCCGGTGCAGAGCCGTCTCGCCGCGGCCATTGCGCTTCAGGGCCTCGACCAGCTTCTTGACGTCCTGACCGCGATCCTTGGATGCGACCAGTACCGCGTCCTTGGTCTCCACCACGATACAGTCATCGAGACCCACCGTGGCCAGCAGTCGATCGGAGGCGTAGAGGTAACAATTGCTCGTGTCCTCCACCAGCACATCGCCCACCTTGACGTTGCCGCTCTCATCCTTGTCCGAGACCTGGTGCAGCGAACTCCAGGAGCCCACGTCGCTCCAGCCGGCATCCAGTGGCACCACCATGGCGGCGTCGGTCTTTTCCATCACGGCGTAGTCGATGGAATCGGCCGCGCACCCGGCAAAAGCCTCCTCGCCGAGACGGATGAAATCCAGATCCGCCCTGGCCTGGGCGACAGCGGCGACGCAGGCGGACACCATATCGGCGTCGAACTTCCGCAGCTCATCCACATAGCGCGAGGCCCGGAACATGAACATGCCGCTGTTCCAGAAATAGTCGCCGGAGGCGCAGTATCCGGCGGCGGCTTCGGCGTCCGGTTTCTCCACGAATTCAGCCACGGCCGACGGACCGTCTTTCTCTTCCGCCCGGATATAACCGTATCCGGTCTCGGGCCGGTCCGGGACGATGCCGAAAGTCACCAGAGCGCCCTGGCCGGCGAGTTTTGCGCCCGCCTCGACGGCGGCATGGAATGCCTTCCTGTCGCGGATCACATGATCGGCGGGCAGCACCAGCAGGACCGGATCTTCGCCCTGCTCGCCCTGCTCCAGGATGCGGGCGGCGGCGACCGCCACCGCCGGGGCGGTATTGCGGCCCTCGGGCTCCAGCAGGATGGCCGCCGGTTCCACGTCGATGCGGCGTAGCTGCTCAGCCACCAGGAAACGGTGCTCCTGGTTGCAGACGATGACCGGCGGCGCGATCCCGGACAGACCCTGAAGACGCAGCAGGGTGTCCTGGATCATGGTCCGCTCGCCCACCAGCGGCAGCAACTGCTTCGGGTACAACTCCCGGGACAGCGGCCAGAGACGAGAGCCGGATCCGCCGGAAAGGATAACTGGGACAATCACTTAGCGCGCCTTCCTGAGATGACTGCGAGTATTTCGCCAGTCTAGTTGAGAACGTGGCGCCGTGCCAAGGGAGAGTTCACGTTTCAGGCGGCAGGCGGCGAATCTCCACGACCGATGGCGTAGTAA
>JASFJM010000282.1:0-3170 GCA_050122055.1 Gammaproteobacteria bacterium
GACGTAGAAGTACAGGGGACGGGAGACCGGGTAGCTGCCGTCGGCGATATCGTCGAACGCCGGGGCGACGCCGTCGACCGGGTTACCCTTGATCTTGTCGGAATTCTGGTCGAGGAAGCTGAAGCCGAACACGCCCAGGGCGTTGGGATTGGCCTGGAGCTTCTGCACGATCAGATTGTCGTTCTCGCCGGCCTCGATGTAGGCGCCATCCTCGCGCACCGTGTGGCAGACCGCCTTGTAGGCCTTCTTGTCCTCTTTCTTGAGGGCGGCGATCCAGTCGACCTTCTTGCAGCCGCCTTCCATCGCCAGCTCGGCGAAGGCATCACGGGTGCCGGAAGTCGGCGGCGGGCCGAGGACCTCGATCTTGACGTCCGGGAGGCTGGAATTTACCTGCTTCCAGGTCGTGTACGGGTTGTCGACCATGCTGTCGACGCCGGTGGCGGTCGGGTTCTTCGGATCCGGCACCTTCTTGGCGAGAGCCATGAAGATGTCCTTGCGCGAGACGCTGAACGTCGGCGCGGACTTGTCATTGGCCAGCACGATGCCGTCGTAGCCGACCTTCACCTCGACGATGTCCTTGACGCCGTTGCTGTTGCACAGCTCGACTTCCGTGGACTTGATGCGCCGCGAGGCGTTGGTGATATCGGGATGCTCCACGCCCACGCCGGCGCAGAACAGCTTGAGCCCGCCGCCGGAACCGGTGGACTCGATCTTCGGCGTTTTGAACGAGGTGCTGCGGCCGAAGTTTTCCGCCACCACCGTGGCGAAGGGATAGACCGTCGATGAGCCGACGACAAAGATATAGTCGCGAGCGGTCTGGGCACCGGCCGAACCGGAGGCCACCATGGCTGCGACGCCCGCCACTGTAAGGATTCGTTTGATCACGTCATATCTCCGTAACTTATTGAAAAATGGTGGTTCTCCAAAGGCCGCATGCTCTTACCGGCCCTTGATGCCTCCACCCATGCGCACTTTATACGCGGCCTTTGTTACCGAAATGTGTCAGAAGCTGGGGGAAAATCAAGGCGTGGACGAGTCATCGGATTTGCTACCATGGAGCCCGGTTATTGCACTGCAAGGTTCGGGGGGGACCGCTGCTCATGGCCATCACGGTTTTCGGGATCGCATCCTGCGACAGCTGCCGCAAGGCACGCCACTGGCTGGACGCCTCGGGGCTGGTCTACCGCTACCATGATCTCCGTCGGGAGGGGGTACCGGAGAGGGCCCTTCAGGCCTGGGTGGCCAGGGCGGGCTGGGAGAAGCTGCTCAACCGGCGCAGCGCCACCTGGCGCCGGATCCCCGACGTGGACAAGGATATCCAGGAGCCTGCCCAGGCGGTGGCCCTGATGCTGGAATACCCCACCCTGATCAAGCGACCTGTGATCTGTTCCGGCCGCGACCTGCTGGTCGGGTTCGATGCCGAGGAATACGGACGCGAGCTAACGGGTCAGACTGCGTGAGCCACACCCTGGAGCTGGCCCGGGACCTGATCGGGCGGCCCTCGGTGACCCCCGATGACGGCGGTTGCCAGGCCCTGCTGGGCGAACGCCTCGCGGCGCTGGGATTCGTCCTCGAGCCCATGCGGATCGGCGACGTGGACAATCTCTGGGCGCGCCGCGGCGACAGCGGCCCCCTGTTGTGTCTGGCGGGGCACACGGACGTGGTCCCGACCGGGCCGGAATCCGCCTGGACCCATCCCCCCTTCGCCGCCACCGTCGCCGATGGCTGGCTCTATGGGCGGGGTTCCGCCGATATGAAATCCGCGCTGGCGGCCATGATCGTGGCCTGCGAGGAGTACCTGGCCGAGCACCCGGACCCGCCCGGCTCGCTGGCCTTCCTGATTACCAGCGACGAGGAAGGCATTGCCGTGGACGGGACCCGGGCCGTGGTCGAGCGACTCCAGGCGCGGGGCGAACATATCGACTATTGCCTGATCGGTGAACCCTCCAGCCATGCCTGTCTGGGCGACGTGGCGCGGGTAGGTCGGCGCGGCTCCCTGAGCGCCGAGCTGACGGTCCACGGCAAACAGGGCCATGTGGCCTATGCCCACCTGGCCCGGAATCCCCTCCACGATCTGGCACCGGCCCTGACCGAGCTATGCGCCACCGAATGGGACCGGGGCAACGACGCCTTCCCGCCCACCACCTTCCAGGCCACCAACCTCAACGCCGGCACCGGTGCCATGAATGTCATCCCGGGGGAAGCGCGGCTGCGATTCAACTTCCGCTACTGCACCGAGCAGACGATGGAAGGCATCCAGGAGCAGGTGGAGACGGTCCTGGACCGGCACGGCCTGGACTACGACATCCTGTGGCGGGACGTGGGCCGGCCCTTCCTGACCCCCGAGGGCGCGCTGACCGACGCGGTCCGGCGGGCGGTGCGCGACGAACTGGACGTCAATCCGGAGATGTCCACCGGCGGCGGCACCTCGGACGGCCGCTTTATCGCGCCGACCGGGGCCCAGGTGGTGGAGTTCGGTCTGCTCAACGCCACCATCCACCAGGTGGACGAGCGCACCCCGGTGGCCGATCTGGATCGGTTGAAGACCGTGTACCGTCGGGTGCTGGAGTACCTGCTAGGCGGCTGAGGCGGCGCGCGGCGCCCGCCAGTTGAGAATCAGCCCGCCGAGGCCGAGGCCGAGCAGACAGACCAGGACCCATCCGGGCATGCTCAGACCCAGGAAGCGCCACATCACTTCCGCACACTCCCCGGAGCCCTCGAACACCATGGCCAGGGCCTCGCCGAGGGGGAACACTTCCATGATGTAGTCGAGCCCCGGGCCGCAGGCGGGCACCTGGTCAGCCGGCAGATTCTGCAGCCACACCTGGCGCGCCGAGACCGTGGCACCGAGACTGGCCACGAGCAGGATGAGGATCCCCATGATCCGGGCGCCGAGTCGTCCCGGGTCGGCCACCGCGGCGAGCAGGAAGACCAGACCGAGGCTGATGGTCGCGACACGCTGGAGCACGCACAGGGGACAGGGCTCCAGCCCCAGGCCATGCTGGGCGAACAGGGCGAATCCCATCATGCCGGCGCAGACGGCGGCGCCAGCCAGGTTGACTGTTCTGCGGTTGAGTTCCGGCATGGGCTTCCGCGGGGTCGCCAGATCGAAATTCAGGCGGCACCCTCTTCATAGCTCAGGTGGCGTATGTCCTTGCCGTGGACCATGT
>JASFJM010000283.1:0-3151 GCA_050122055.1 Gammaproteobacteria bacterium
ACGTAGGCCGACCCGACGACCATAGAGATCCGTTGCCCGTCGCCGATGGCGTAATCCGCGGCGAGCGCTATCCCGCCGCTGACAGCAAAAAATACGCAGCAGAGCACTGCGGCCAAAGCCAGCCTGGATACCCCCGGCGCCGCCACGTCGGCGGAATCCAGCACCCGGAGGCCGTATTCCCCGGAATCCGCGCCCAAACTCCGGGATCGGCGCGGATGGCGGCCAGACCTGTATGCAGCGCAACAATCCGCGGCCCTCGAATTGTCTGGCTTTTGCAGGACTTAGGGTCCCCCGCGCCGTGCTAGACCAAAGTATGGTTGACATTCAGCATATCTGGGTTAGTTTGTCACACATGCAAAAAAGTTAATGGTCTCCAGCAGGGGGGAGGAGGCCGGTCCCTCGGGTCCGGTTCGCAGGGGAGTCCGACGACGGTAAGCAAAAGACGATCTCCTTCGAGATCCAGGGGCATTGAGATGACATGTTTTCTCCGACACATCCGGGCGGTAGCGCCATTTAGCCTGATCCTGCTGGCATGGACGCAGCCGGCGTGGGCGACCGGTGGTTGCGCTTCGACTTTTCAGACTTTCTATAACGCCTTTCCGGCGACCTACAACGCGGCGGGCTGCCAGACCTGCCATACCAGCAGCATCCCCGGCGTGAACGCCTATGGCGCCGCGCTCGGGAGCTCCAACCAATGTAACGTTTCCGGCGTCGCCAACCAGGACTCGGACGGCGTCGGCGGGACCAACCAGCAGGAAGTCGAAGCGGGCGCGCAGCCGGGATGGTGTGACGACACCAACCCGGCTTGCGCCAATTTCGGCTCCCCTGCTCCGGGGAACGTCAGTGGGGATCTGGATCCGCCAGTCGGCAACCAGGCGCCGTTGGCTGACCCCGGTGGTCCCTACGCTGGCACGGCCGGGGCCCCGGTCCAGTTCGATGGATCCGGTTCGTCCGATCCGGATGGTGACGCACTGGTCAGCTATGACTGGGACTTCGGTGACGGCAACACGGGCACCGGCGTAACGCCGATCCATACCTATGCCGCCGCCGCCACATACACCGTTTCGCTGGTGGTCAACGACGGCACCGACCCCAGCCCGGCGGCCACCACTTCCGCCAACATCGCGGCGGCCAACGAGCCTCCGGTGGCCAATGCCGGGGGTCCCTACGCGGCCGAAGCCGGCAGCGCCCTCCAGTTCGACGGATCCGCTTCATTCGATCCGGACGGCAATATCGCCAGCTACGACTGGGACTTCGGTGACGGCAACAGCGGCTCCGGCATCAGCCCGCTGCACACTTACGGCGCTGCCGGAAATTACACGGCCTCGCTGGTGGTGACGGACAATCAGGGCGACAGCAGCCCGGCGTCCACGACGGCCGTGACCATCGACAATCCGGTGGTCAACCTGCCGCCAGTGGCCGCTCCGGGTGGTCCCTACACCGGAGAGACCGGCGTCCCGGTTCAGTTCGACGGCTCCGGTTCGTCGGATCCCAATGGCGATGCCATCAGCTTCGCCTGGGATTTCGGTGACGGCGGGACCAGTGATCTGGAATCGCCCAGCCACACCTACGCCGCAGCGGCAGACTATACGGTCACGCTGGTGGTCAACGACGGCCTGCTCGACAGCCCGCCGGCGACGGTCACCGCAAGCATCGCCGATCCTGCGGTCAACTCACCGCCCGTCGCCGATGCCGGGGGTCCGTACAGCGGCGACACGGGAGCGCCGATCGCTTTCAGCGGCGCGGGCTCGACCGATCCGAACGGCGATAACACCATCACCGCCTACGAGTGGGACTTCGGCGACGGCAACAGCGGCTCCGGCGTCGCAGCCAGCCACAGCTATGCCACGGCCGGCAGCTACACGGTGACGCTCACGGTCACTGACGATGGTCAGTTATCCGACAGCGACACCGCGGAAGTCACGGTCAGCGATCCCGTCCCGGGCGGCAGTGACGGCGAGGCCCTCTACCAGGTCAACTGCGCCGGCTGCCATGGTGATCCCTGGGATCAGCCGCCCTATGACGAGGCCTTGCCCGGAATACGCCGGGTGGCCGGCGCGCGCAGCTGCACGATCTACGGATCGATCTACGGCACAGACCTCTATCCGGACGGCGCGCCGGGGATGCAGTTCCTGCAGGACGTGCTCGGCAATGACGACATCGACGCATTGGCCGGGTACCTGAATGCCCAGGACGCCTCCGGTGAGCAGCGCTATATGGCTGGCTGTGCCGGCTGCCATGGCGCCGACGGCTCCGGCGGTCCGTACGACGAGGACGTGCACGGGGACGAGGCGGAAGAGACCGCCGAGGCGATCGAGGAAGAGAGCGAGATGCAGTTCCTCACTTGTCTGCCCGACTCGGATATCGTCGCCATCAGCGACTATCTCGCCGGCTTCGATGACGACAACGACGACGACGGCATCAACGACGACGACGATGACGACGACGACAACGACGGCATCCGGGACGACGAGGATGACGACGACGACAACGACGGTCTCGATGACGACGAGGAGAACGGCTATGGCTGTGATCCGCGTAACGACGACAGCGACAACGATGGCCTGAAGGACGGCGACGAAGTCAATAACCACGGCACCGATCCCGCGGACCACGACAGCGACGACGACGACGTGGACGACGGCGAGGAGATCGAAGACGGCACCGATCCGAAGGACTCGGACAGCGACAACGACGATCTCGACGACGGCGAAGAGCGGGCGGCCGGCACCGATCCGCTGGACGCCGACACCGACGATGACGGCGAGAGTGACGGCCGCGAAGTCAAGGTGCTGGGGACCAATCCGCTGGTGGCCAATGCCACGGCCGGCGACGACGGTGATGGCGGCAGCGGCTCCGCCGGGCTGTGGTTCCTGCTGATGCTCCTGGGATCACGTCTTCTGACGACGCGGCCGGACCGCCACCGGTAAATCCGCTCTCAGTCAGACGCCCATCCGAAGCCGGGCCGGAGAAATCCGGTCCGGCTTCTCTTTATCCCGCCTCGACCCATCTTTCTGCCCGCCTCCCCCGGACCCGGCTTCAGGCGGGTATATGCCTGGCCGGCGCCAGGAGATGGCCCGCTCGTCGCGCGAACGCTCGGAAAACCACTAATATTGACGGATATCCGTCACAGAACCCGGGAGATCCAGAT
>JASFJM010000284.1:0-3136 GCA_050122055.1 Gammaproteobacteria bacterium
CTGGAGACGGTGAAATTCTGATCCAGCATCAGGCGGCCGTCCCATTCGGTGGTATCGGTACATGCGCCCTGATGCAGCACCGCGCGGACTCCCCGGGGCAGACCCTGGCGGTTCAGCTCCAGCCGGAACGCGTCCTTGTCCTGGAAATCACAGATTTCGCAATCGACCAGGTTGAGAAACCTGATGCCATCGCTGAGTTCGTCCACCACCAGGATCTCGGTCTCGCCGCGCTGATTGAGCGCCCGGACCAGGTTGCTGCCGATGAAGCCGGCACCGCCGGTAACGATAATCATCCTGTCTCCAGCTGCGGGCCGCCCGTCAATTCCCGATAGAGTCCCAGATAGCGTTCGGCCATGATCCCGGCGGAGAAGTCCCGGGCCCGCTGCCGGTTGGCCTCGCCCATCCGCGCCCGGGTATCCGGATCCCGCGCCAGTTCGGCGACCGCCCTGACCAGGCCATCTATATCACCGGCTTCGACCAGACGGCCGTTGCGTCCGGCCTCGATCAGCTCCGGGATCCCCCCGACGCGCGTCGCCACCACCGGTAAACCGGCCGCCATGGCGTCCAGCAGTATAGAACCCAGCCCCTCGCGGCGCGACGGGAACAGGAACAGATCGAAGGCCGCCAGGCAGTCGGCCACCTGCTCCGAATGCCCCGCGAAGACGACGCCGGGGACCCCCTCGGCCATCTGCCTCAACATCGCTTCGTCGGGACCGCTACCCACCAGCACGAAGCGCAGCTCGGGCCGGAAGTCCCGAAGCCGCCCGGCCACCTCGATGATCTGGCGCTGGCCCTTGTCCGCATCATCCAGGGCACCGATGTGGCCGATCACGAATCCGCCGCCCCAGCGTTGACGCAGACCCGAATCCGGGGACGGACGCAGATCGCTGGCGGCGCTGGGGATGACCCGGCATTCGATGACTGGATCCAGCTCGCGCAGGGCCTGACCCACGGCATCGCTCAGGGCCACGACCGCGGCGGCCCGGCCATACATGCGACGGTTGATCCCGTGTCGGCGGGGCACGCTCAGGACACGGCGGGTGATGAGATACGGGGTCCGGGTCAACAGGCTGTTGAGCCAGCCGCTGCGGAGACTGCGGCCTTCGTGGATATGGATCAGATCAGGCCGGCCGATTTTTTGCACCGCCGCCAGCGTGCCCCGGCTCGCGGCCCGCTCCAGCCCCGGCACACCCGCCAGATGCGAGATCAGCGGCTCTCCGGTCCTGGCCACCAGACGCTGGGCGACGCCGCGTTTAGACAGTTCCCGGATCAGCAGCTCGGTCTGGCGCTCACCGCCGCGGAATCCCCTTGCCAGGTTGATGTGGCAGACACGCCAGGGCGGCACGGGAACGGAAACATGGCCCGGTCCGGGGCTCATGGGGCGTTGGACCCGAAGCCGAACGGAGTCAGCCTGGCGGCGGCGCGGGTTCCGTCCCCGTCATCACGTAGAGCGCGCCGCAGTAGGGACATTTCGCTTCGCCGGTGGCCTCGACCGGCAGATACACCTTCGGGTGAGAATTCCACAGACTCATGCCCGGCATCGGGCAGGAGAGCGGCAGGTCGGCGGCGCTCACTTCGTATCGATTTTCCGCGTTGGGCTGCACGGTGTCCTGCATGGCGGCGTCGGCTGTGCTCTGGCATCAGGAAGGAAGCGTGATTATAGCAGCCGCACGGGTCGGGTCAGGACTCCATGGTGGAGTGCCACAGCCCGCTGACGAAGGCCTGCTGATCGGCGAATTCGGCCGCCGGCACGCGGCCCGTCTGGCCGTCCAGGAACAGCTGATGCAGGCGCGTCCGGAAACTCAGGTAGGTGGCGCGCAGCCGTTCCGCCAGCTCCCGGTCGAGCACGCCCGTCTCCACCAGCGCCTCGAGCTGGCGGACGTTATCCGGGTATTCCACCAGCGCCGGCAATTCATGACAGCGGCTCAGGACCCAGTACTGGACCAGAAATTCGATATCTCCGATGCCCCCGCGATCGGCCTTGATGTCGAACATGCCGGACTCCTTGCTCGCGTGTTCAGCGAGCATCCGTGTCCGCATCCGGGCCACGTCCTCACGCAGGGAATCGCGGCGGATGCTGTCACTTAGGATGCGCCGGCGGATCAGCTCGAAACCCTGCCGCACGCGCGGGTCTCCCGCCACCGCACGCGCCCTCAGCAGGGCCTGGTGCTCCCAGGTCCAGGCTTCCGTCCTCTGATAGCGCTCGAAAGCCGTCAGGCTGGTCACCAGCAGCCCGCCTTTGCCGCTGGGACGCAGCCGGGTATCGATCTCGTACAGCAGCCCGGATGCAGTCTGGGTCGTCAGCACATGCACCAGCCGACGGGTCAGACGGCCGAAGAACAGACCATTGTCCACCGACTCGGCGCCTTCCGTCGTCTGATCCTCCCCGTCCGAGTCATGCACGAATACGAGATCGAGATCCGACCCGAAACCCAATTCAAGGCCGCCGAGCTTGCCGTAACCGATGATGGCGAACCCGCAGTCCCGGCGCTGCGCCCCGCGACCGCAACGCGGCACGCCATAACGATCCTCGGTCTGCCGCCAGGCGATCTCGATGGCGACCTCCAGCACCGACTCGGCGATGTGGGTCAGCCCGTCGCTCACCTTCATCACCGGCAGCCTGCCGCTGAGGTCCGCTACCGCCACCAGAAACACGGCGCTGCGCTGGAACTGCCGCAGCACCTCCAGCTGCCCCTCGAATTCATCCTCGCTGAGCGCAGCCAGCCGCTGGCGCAGGTCGGCCAGCAGCTGGTCCCGGTCGGGCAGGCTGTCGAACACGCGCGGATCGATGAGTTCGTCCAGCAGCAGCGGGTGTCTCTCTACCTGGCGCACCAGGAACTCGCTTTGGGCGCAGAGTTCGGCCAGATGATCCAGGGCACCGGGATTCTCGTTCAGGAGCGCGAAGTAGGCGGAACGAAGGCCGATCGCATACAGCACGCCCAGCAGCCGATCCAGCACCTGTTCGGGGTCCGCGTGGCCCGCGGCGCGGCGGATGATTGCGGGCATCAGGGCGTCCAGGCGCCTGCGGCCGGCCGCATCCAGCCGCCGCACGAATCCGGCGTCGGCCAGGCTGCGGATGGAGGCGTAGGCGCGGTCCGGATCGGCGTAACCCCGTTCGGACAGCTGGCGCTCCGCC
>JASFJM010000285.1:0-3124 GCA_050122055.1 Gammaproteobacteria bacterium
AAGATCGGTGATCGCAAAACCAATCTGTGCGCTTTGTGCGGCGAGCTGGCGTTCGGCGACGCGGATATCGGGCCGCTGCCGGATCAGGTCCTGGGGCATGCCGACCGCGATGTCTGCCTCGACACTCGGCACCGGCCGTGGCGCGCCGAGAAGACCTCTCAGATCCTGGGGTGGCCGACCCAACAACACCGCGAGTCCGTTTTGAAACTGCTGCAACGAGGTCTCGAACGAGTACACGGCTGCCCGCGTGTTGTAGAGCAGCGTCTGGGCCTGCTCCACATCCAGGGCGCTGGTGGCGCCGGCGTCGAACTTGGCCTGGGTGATACGGACGCTCTCCTCCTGCAACTCCACGTTGTACCGCGCCACCCTCAGACGCTCCTCGGTGGTCCGGATCGAAATATAGGTCTGTGCCACCTGGGCTATGAGGGAGACCATGACACCGTCATAACTCGCCAGGCTCGCGTCGAGCAGCGCCGAAGCGGTTTCGACCTGGCGCCGGAACCGACCCCAGACATCCGCCTCCCAGCTGATGTTGAAACCGAAATCGTAGACGTCATCGGTCTGGCGATTGGCACGCTCGATCCCCGCCGACCCGCTCAGGTCCTGTTGTTGCGGGTATTGGTTGCCGACCGCGATAGCGAGCTGCTGCCGGGACTGGATCACGCGCAGCCCGGCGGAGCGCAGAGTCAGGTTGTCGGCAATGGCGATCTCTACCAGGCTGTCCAGCACCGGGTCTCTTAGCGCCGTCGTCCACCACTCCGGTGTTACCGGCGCGGTGGTCTCGAGACGCGGATCCTCGTAGGCCAGCCAGTCTGTCTCCAGCGGCGGTTCGGGCTGTTCGTAATCCGGCCCCACCATCGCGCAGCCGGGACCGATCAGAAACGCCGCGGTCAGAAGGGCCAGATGGCGTAGCGATGGGGTCATCGGACGGCGCTTACTGGAGTGCCGCCGGCGCGGCCACGGCCTTGTGTTCCCGGTCATCCCCGGCGGTGCCGCTCATCACCAGCACCGAGCAGGTGGTACCGACCCTCAGCTCGACCTCCTCCGGCACCTTTGTCAGATGGATGCGCACGGGGATGCGCTGGGCCAGCCGTATCCACTCGAAGGTGGGGCTGACGTTGGGCAACAGATCGAAGCCGGTGCTGCCGTCCTGCTGGGCGATACCCCAGCCCAGACTGTCCACATAACCTTCCAGCGGCGTATCGGGATAGGTCATCAGCGTGATCACCGCCTTGTCTCCCGGTTGCACCTTGGCGATCCGGTTCTCGCGGAAGAATCCCTCGACTCGCAGGCTCGATATGTCGACCAAAGCCAGCGCCGGCTGGTTGATCACTGCCTGACTGCCGAGACGCAGGGCGAGATTGGTCACGTAACCGTCTGCCGGCGCCCGCACCTCGGTGAATTCGAGGTTGAGTTCGGCCTGCCGGAGTGCGGCCAGGGCACTCCGGACCTGGGGGTTATCGTCGCCGATGGCGCCCAGCTTCGCCTCGGCCTCCGCCAGTGTCGCCTCGGACTCGGCCAGGTTGGCCCGTGCCTGAAGCCGCTGCGCCTGAGCGGCGCGCCGCTGCTGCAGAGACACCTCGTAATTGGCCTGGGCCCGCTCCACCGAGCGTTGCGACGTGGCTTTTTTGGGCAGCAATTCTTGCTGTCGTTCGTATTCCGCCTTGTTCCTGGCGATGGTCGACTCGTCGGCGGCGATCTGACTCTCCGCCTGCTCGATGTTGCCCCGCGCCACCTCCACCGCTGCCCTGGCGGCGTCGACCTGTTTCTCCAGCGCCCGGACCGTGTCGCCGGTCTCGTCCAGCTGCGCCCGGGCCTTGTCCAGGTCCGCCTGGAAGGTGCGTGGATCGATGCGGAACAGCAGATCGCCGCTGCTGACGAACTGGTTATCGCGGATCGGCAATTCGACGATCGGTCCCGTCACCCGCGGCGTGACCTGGATGACGTCAGCGCGCACCTGGCCATCCCGGGTCCACGGGTTGGCGACGTAGTCCCAGTACTTCAGCAACACGACGAGCACCGCGAGCAGCACGACGGCGCCGGTGGCCAGGTATTTTCTCGGGATGTTCACGCGCTAGGCTCCGATGATGAATGTGCCGGTAAAGACGGTGTAGATCACCAGAAGGCAGACAAATACCAGCGGCGGATAGGAGAAGTAGCGGGACAACCGATAGCGGTTGAGCAGCCGGGCCGTGACCAGAGTCGCGATAGTCCCGAACACCGCCGCGATCAGCATCGGCGGCAGGTAGACGCCGCCGATGGCGAATTCGTGGGGCACGAGCCCCATTATCCCGGCCGACCCATCAAATCTAGAATCTCCCTTCCCGCAAACGGACCCAGTCTATGCTACCGGTTCGCTCGGCGTAAGCCACCAGCGCCTCGGAGACAGCCCGATACGAACCCAGCAGCCGATAGAAATGCTCCGCATCTCGCTGGTCCGGCTGACTGCTTCCGGCTATATCCAGCGCCTCCCGGATGCGGGTGTCGAGCCGCATCAGATATTGGTCCAGCAAGTCGCGGAAGCCCTTCCCATCTCCCGCCGCCGGATCCACGGACAGACGCCCGAAGGCCTCCGCCATCCCTCTCTGCCAGGTGGAGACATCGTCGCCCAGGTGTTCCAGCAGAAGGTCCGCCGGGGTCTGATCAGTCGCCTCCCGCATCATCCGGATCCGGGCAGAGAGTTCCTGCAGCCCCGAGATCATCCCCTGGACCGTGTCTCCCCCGGGACTGGCCAGCGCGGCGGGATCGAGGTGCGGCGCCCAGCCCGCCAGCTTGGCGGGTATGGTGGACGCTTCCCTCAGGTGGAAGGCCTCCAGCCACCGCTCCCGGTGGGTCAACGGCCGGCCCGCATCCCTGCCCAGCGCGGTTACCAGATACCGGCAGCTACGGAAATATCGGTGGAGCAGGCGATGGAATACCCGCTCGGGGCGCCAGGAGATGGGGAAGTGGACCGTCAGCACCAGGACAAAAAATATCAGCACGAACATCAGGCTGGTGTTGGCGACTGAGAGAAAACTGTAGGTCTGCTCGTTTGAGATCGAAGCGATGACGACAAACATGGCGAGCCCGAACGCACGCCCCAGCATCTGCCTGGGCTCGGAGAATACGTAGCAGAAGAAGAAAG
>JASFJM010000286.1:0-3111 GCA_050122055.1 Gammaproteobacteria bacterium
GGGTAATTACGATTATTCGGTCAGCGGCTTCGAATACCTGACGGCCGTCTATCCCTTCAGCGAGTATGCGAAGCAGGCGCAGCTGGATCTGATGTACGCCTATTACCGGGCCGGCGAAGCCGAATCTGCCCTGGAGTCGGCGGATCAGTTCCTGCTGGAGAATCCCACCCATCCGCGCATCGACTACGCTCACTATGTCAAGGGCCTGGTCAATTTCGAGCGCTCCCGTGGCCCGATCGAGAAACTGTTCAGGGTCGACCAGAGCCAGCGCCCACAGGACAATCTCGAGGCGTCCTATCGCAGCTTCTCGGTAGTGGCCAACCAGTTCCCGGACAGCGCCTACGCCGAGGACTCGCGTCAGCGGATGGTGTATCTGCGCAACCAGCTGGCGCGCTACGAGATCCACGTCGCCGGTTACTACCTGCGCCGGGGTGCCTTCGTGGCGTCCGCCAACCGGGCCAGATACGTGCTGGAAACCTATCCCCAATCGGAGTCTGTGATCGAGGCCCTGCAGATACAGGTGAGCGCTTATCGTCAGCTCGGACTCGACGATCTGGCGGCCAGCTCCATGGCGGTCCTGCAGGAGAATTACCCGGATCGGGCGGTGGCCTACGGCGAGCGGGGATCCAATCCCGAAGGCACCCTGATCGAGCGCTTTATTCTGCGTCGAAACCTGAAGTGATGGGATAGCGCCAGTCCCGGCCGAAGGCCCGGCGGCTGACACGGATACCCGGCGGCGCCTGTCGCCGCTTGTATTCGTTCTGCTTCACCATACCCAGGATCCTGCCGACCGTGGCGCGGTCGAATCCACGACCGACGATTTCGTCGACCGAACAGTCTTCCTCGATGAATGCGGACAGGATCGGGTCCATGACCTCATAGGGCGGCAGTGCATCGGTATCTTTCTGATCGTGGCGCAGTTCCGCCGACGGCGGCCGCTCGATGATCCGCGCCGGGATCACCGGACCGAGGCTGTTGCGGTAGTCCGCCAGCCGGAAGACCATCGACTTGCTGCAATCCTTGATCGGTGCGAAGCCCCCGGCCATGTCGCCATAGAGGGTGGCATAGCCGACAGCCATCTCGCTCTTGTTGCCGGTCGTCAGCAGCATCAACCCGAGCTTGTTCGAGATCGCCATCAGGATCATGCCGCGGCAGCGCGACTGGATGTTCTCCTCGGTGACATCCTCTTCGCGGCCCGCAAATATCCCGGCCAACGCCTCGTTGGCAGAACGGAAAATTGGCTCGATGGAGATCACGTCATGGCGCACACCCAGCCCGTCCGCCATAGCCTGTGCGTCCTCCAGGCTGATGTCGGCGGTATAGCGGGAAGGCATCATCACGGTGCGCACCCGCTCGGCGCCGAGCGCATCGACGGCGATGGCGAGGGTCAGAGCAGAATCGATCCCGCCGGAAAGGCCCAGCACCACGCCGGGGAAGTGGTGTTTGTCGACGTAGTCCCGCACCCCCAGCACCAGCGCCTGGTAGACGCTGGGCTCTTTCTCCGGCAGCTCCGCGATCGTACCGCCACGCGGTGTCACACCTGATCCGTCCGCGTCCAGGTGGACCAGGAATGTGGACTCCTCGAAGGCCGGGGCCCGTTGCACGACCTGGCCACCGGCATCCACCACCACCGAGCCGCCATCGAAGACCAGCTCATCCTGACCGCCGACCATATTGCAGTAGACAACCGGCAGACCCGCCCCCGCCGACCGCAGCCGGAGGACCTCCTCGCGCCGCTGCTGGCTGGTCGTGTCATAGGGGGAGCCATTGATCACGAGCAGGACCTGGGCGCCTGCCGCCCGGCAGGCTTCTGCCGGAGCCTCGTGCCAGATGTCCTCGCAGATCATGATGCCGCAGCGCACCCCCGCCACCTCTGCCACACATGCCCGGTCACCCGGAGTGAAGTAACGCCGTTCGTCGAACACCCCGTAATTGGGCAACAGCTGCTTGCGATAGTTGGCGATGAGCCCACCGTCGGCGATCAGAGCGGCGCTGTTGTAGATGCGCTCGTCTTCATACTCGGGATAGCCCGCGAGCACCGAGATTCCGGACACCCGGCTGCAGATCTGCTCCAGGGCGTGGCCGACGCTGCGGCGCATGTTGCCATGGAACAGGAGGTCCTCCGGCGGATAGCCGCACAGCGCGAGTTCCGGACAGATCAGCAGGTCCGCGCCAAGCTCGTCGCGGGCGATCACGGCCTGATCCAGTATCCGGTCGACGTTGCCCGCCACGTCGCCGACGACGGGGTTGATCTGGGCGATGGCGACCCTGAGGGTCATGGGCCGGCGGCCGGAGCCGGTGCCCGGCTCAGCTGTCGAAGCATTTGAGCATCGCGCTGCCCAATTCGGCCGGCGATCTGACCGTCGCCACGCCGGCTTTCTCCAGAGCGGCGAACTTCTCCTCGGCAGTACCCTTGCCGCCGGAGATGATCGCGCCTGCATGGCCCATGCGCTTGCCGGGAGGCGCGGTCACGCCGGCGATGTAGGCGACCACCGGCTTGCTGACGTTGGCGGCGATGAACTCTGCGGCGGCCTCCTCATCGGTGCCGCCGATCTCGCCCACCATGATCACGCCCTCGGTCCCTGGGTCCTGCTCGAACAACTCGAGACAGTCGATGAAGTTCATGCCGCGGACCGGATCGCCGCCGATACCGACGCAGGTGGACTGGCCGAGACCGTTGCGGGTGGTCTGGTAGACGGCTTCGTAGGTCAGCGTCCCGGAGCGGGAAACGACACCGATCCTGCCGGGCTGATGGATGAACCCGGGCATGATGCCGATCTTGCACTCGCCCGGCGTGATGATGCCGGGGCAGTTCGGGCCGATCAGGCGGCAATCCCGTTCCTTCAGGGCCGCCTTGACCCGGACCATGTCCATCACCGGGATGCCCTCGGTGATGCAGACCACCAGACCGATACCGGCGTCGGCGGCTTCGAGGATGGCGTCGGCGGCGAACGGCGCGGGGACGTAGATCATGCTCACGTCGGCGCCGGTCTCGGCCACGGCGTCGGCGACGGTGTTGAACACCGGACGGTCCAGGTGGGTGCTGCCGCCACGTCCCGGTGTCACCCCGCCCACCAGTTGGGTGCCATATTCGATGCACTGCTCCGAGTG
>JASFJM010000287.1:0-3097 GCA_050122055.1 Gammaproteobacteria bacterium
GTCCCGGTGGGGGATATACAGGTCCTCGCCGCCCGGGTCGACGGCGCCGACGCCAGGGCCCTGCGCGATGCCGTGGACAGTCTCAAACAGAAACTCGGTCGCGCGGTGGTGGTGCTGGGTGCGGTGGAAGACGGCAAGGTGCGTCTGGTGGCCGGTGTCAGCAAGGATGCCACCGGGCTGATCAAGGCCGGCGACCTGGTCAACGACGTGGCTCAGCTCGTAGGCGGCAAGGGCGGCGGACGCCCGGACATGGCACAGGCCGGCGGCACCGAACCCGACGGCATGGACGCCGCGCTGGCGCGGGTCAGCCAGTACGTCGCCGAACGGGTCGCGTAGGCCTCCGCGGCGACCCGGCGCATGGGCCTGGTCATACAAAAATTCGGCGGCACATCGGTCGCCACCCCGGAACACATCTGTCGCGCCGCGGCAGTCGTGGCAAAGTGCCGGACCGATGGCCATCAACCGGTGGTGGTGGTTTCCGCCATGGGCGGCGAGACCGACCGCCTGGTCGGCCTGACCCGGGCGATCGGTGGGCAGCCGTCCCGGCGGGAGATGGACATGCTGCTTTCGTCGGGGGAACAGGTGAGCGTGGCCCTGTTCGCCATGGCGTTGCGGGAAGCCGGCTGCGGGGCCCGCTCGTTCCTGGGCAGCCAGGTGCGGATCCTGACCGATAGCGTGTTCTGCAAGGCGCATATCCGCGAGGTGGAGACGTCCCGTCTCAGCGCTTATATCGCCGCCGGCGGGATCCCGGTGGTGGCGGGATTCCAGGGCGTGGATGCCGAAGGGGAGATCACCACCTTCGGCCGCGGTGGCTCGGACACCACGGCGGTGGCGCTGGCCGCGGCGCTGGGTGCCGATGAATGCCAGATCCTGACCGATGTGGACGGCATCTATACTACGGATCCGCGGGTCGTGCCGGAGGCGAGGCGCTTGTCGCGCATCACCTTCGAGGAAATTATCGAGCTTGCCAGCCAGGGCTCGCGGGTGCTGCAGATCCGCGCCGTCAAGTTCGCCGGCAAGTACAACGTGCCCCTGCGGGTGCTGCACATGAGCGGCGTCGGTGAAGGCACCCTGATCAGTTTCGAGGAGCCCGGCGTGGAAGCACCCGTCGTATCCGGAATCGCCTTCAGCCGCGACGAGGCAGAGATCACCGTGACCGGTGTCCGGGATCAGCCCGGTGCCGCGGCCGCCATCCTGCGGCCGGTGTCCGATGCCCGCATCCAGGTGGACATGATCGTCATGAACGCCCCCCGTGACGGTTGCGTGGATTTCAGTTTCAGCGTGGACCGGTCGGACTACGCCCAGGCCATGGACCTGGCCCGCCAGGCCGCCAGGGCGCTGGGGGCAGAAGACGTGCGCGGCAACGATGCGGTGGCGAAGCTATCGGTGGTCGGCGTGGGCATGCGCAGCCACGCCGGGATCGCCAGCCATCTGTTCGATACCCTGGCAGCAGAAGGCATAAATGTGCGCATGGTCTCAACTTCCGAGATCAAGATTTCCGTATTGTTGGCCGATAAAGATATCGATACCGCGGTTCGCAGCCTCCATCGGGCCTTCGAGCTTGACCAGCCCGCAGGATGGAAGGGGCACTGAGCGAAAGTGGACAAAACGGCCCAATGAAGGGCCAGGGAGTGGGTCGGAGTGTGTTTATTGCACACATGGCCTACAATAAATCGCAAGGATTCAGGGATTTACGAACCATGCTCATACTAACCAGACGCGTCGGCGAGGCGGTGGTCATCGGTGACGAAGTCACCGTTACCGTGCTGGGCGTCAAGGGCAACCAGGTCAGGATCGGCATCAGCGCGCCGAAATCGGTCTCCGTGCACCGCCAGGAGATCTACGAGCGCATCCAGAAAGAGACCGGCGAAGACGATTCCGAGCCCGAAACCGGGGCCGGCTGAGCTGCCCGGACCTCACTTTACCTACCCTGAATCCACCGGTATCATTCGCCCCCTTCTGGCGAGTCGCCAGCTCGACACCCCGATGCAGCGGCCTCTGGATTCACCGGCATTGGCGGCAAGTCAGCAAGAAAGACGAACGCACGGAGAGGTGGCTGAGTGGTCGACATGAGCGCCGGAGGCGCGAATGGACGGGGCCGCGGAGCGGCACCGGTCCGAAGGACGGAGGGAGAATCCCGACGCAAAGCGCTCCCCTGCTAAGGGAGTAAGGGTTAAAAGCCCTTCGAGGGTTCGACCCGGAGCCGGCGCAGCCGGCGGAGGGAACGCCGCAGCGCAGCGGAGGCGGCCCGCAGGGCGAGGAGCCGAAGGCGACGAGTAATCCCGACCGCCCACAATGACAGAGACGGATTCAAACGGAGAGGTGGCTGAGTGGTCGAAAGCGCTCCCCTGCTAAGGGAGTAAGGGTTAAAAGCCCTTCGAGGGTTCGAATCCCTCCCTCTCCGCCATCCTTAACAGACAGCTTTAAGTTAAAACGCGCCCGTAGCTCAGCTGGATAGAGTACCTGGCTACGAACCAGGCGGTCGGGAGTTCGAATCTCTCCGGGCGCGCCAATAAACAGAAAAGGCCCACCTCGTGTGGGCCTTTTCTGTTTGTTGATGTGGCTTGGGATTCGAACTCAGTCGCCCGTCAGGGCGACCAGTTCGAGCCGAGGCCGACATCGTCGGCCGAGACAACGCGCAGGGAACGAAGTGAGCGAGCGGCCCCCTTGAGGGGCGAGCGAAGCGACGCAGCTCGGAGGGCGAACTTTTCAGCACGACGAGGGCCGGACTGTTGCTGATGAACGCCTGCTTCCAGCCAGGAGGGGAAAGCTGAACCTGTCCAGGGCGTGATCCGCCCGCCCTCTCGGGTGACCTGCCTAGTCTCGCCTGGAGCGCCGCTCGAGCACGCCGAACGGCAGCCACCAAACTACGAAGGACACGATCGCGATCAGGGCTAGCGAGGCGATGTACCACGGCCAAGGCCCCAGGTAGTCGATCAGAGAGGCGCCGTAGGGTTTGTGGCGGAGGTACAGGAAGTTCGTGCCAAGGAGCCAGTTCAGGGGCGCGATGACGGTGGCGTAGCCCACGATCGCCGCCATGGCCCTGGCGACTGATTTCAGCGTCGGCCTGAATTGGAATACGACGATCGCAAAGGCG
>JASFJM010000288.1:0-3085 GCA_050122055.1 Gammaproteobacteria bacterium
CTGGGATGCGGAGCTCCGCTGGCTCTACTTCGGCGAGGCGGATCTGGATAACGGACGGGGCACACGACTCGACGATCTGGACTACGCGCCGCTGACCGGTTTCATCGGCCTCAGCTACGAATTCTGATCTCTCGGGCCGTCGAGGCCGGCGGCCTGGTGCGGCAAGGAGCCTGAGATGGACCGCAAAGACGAGGAACTGACACCGGAAATGATGATCGTCGGCGCATTGCTGGGCATACTGTTGGTGGGCACGATCGTCCGCCTTCTCTGACGCTCCCGGGGAGCGAGGGTCAGCGGAGGTGCTCACAGGAGAAGAACCGCCGATGCCGACAGTCCTGCTGATCGAGGATCATCACGATATCGCCGAGATGGTGGGAAGCTATCTCGAGAGTAACGACTATGTGGTGGACTACGCCACGGATGGCGTAACCGGTCTGCACCTGGCAGTGAGCAACGAGTTCGATGCCATCATCCTGGATCTGATGCTACCCGGCATGGACGGGCTGGAGGTCTGCCGCAAGCTTCGCCAGGACGCCGGCAGGGACACGCCCCTGCTGATGCTGACCGCGCGTGACACGCTGGAGGACAAGGTCGCCGGCCTCGATGCGGGCGCCGACGACTACCTGGTCAAGCCGTTCGAGATCGAGGAGCTGGATGCGCGGTTGCGGGCCATGCTCCGGCGGGCCGGCGGCCAGATGGTCTCCGAGTCATTGCGGGTCGCGGACCTGAGCGTGGACACGGGCACCCTGGAAGTCCGGCGCGCTGATCGGCTGCTCAACGTGACGCCGATCGGGCTCAAGTTACTGCTCGCCTTGATGCGAGCCTCGCCGAAGGTGGTGAACCGTCGCGATCTTGAGCGGGCGGTGTGGGGTGACATTGCTCCGGACAGCGATGCCCTGCGCAGCCACCTGTACACCCTGCGCAAGGCCATCGACAAGCCGTTCCCGCGGCCGCTCCTGCAGACCGTCCCCGGCCTGGGATATCGCCTGGCGGAAATCGATGAGTCCTAATCGCGGTCTCGGGCGGCGCCTGGTCCGCGACCTGCTGCTGCAGGCGGTCTACATCAGCATCGCGGCGATCGTGAGCGTGTTCGCGGTCGGCGTGCTGATGGAAGACGTGCTGATCAAGCAGGCCCTGGAAAGCGAAGCCGAGTATTACCGGGAACGGCTGGTCCGGGATCCCGACGCCCCGCTGCCGGATACCCGCAATCTCACGGTCTACCGGGAAGGGCCGGCCACTACGGTCCCGGCCTGGATGCGGGATCTGGAGCCCGGCTATCACCGCCGCGAGAAGCCGAAGCCGGTGCTGGCCCTGGTGACCGAGCACCAGGGCCAACGTCTGTACCTGGTATTCGACAGCGCCAACGTCAAGGAGCTCGTCGCCTTCTTCGGGCTGGTGCCCCTGGCGCTGGTGCTGATCGTGATCTACCTGTCTCTCTACCGCGCCTATCAGGTCTCGCGCCGCGCCGTCTCGCCGGTGGTCGCGCTGGCAGAGAAGGTGCAACAGCTCGATCCCTCGGCGCCGGATGCCCGGCCATTCTCCGATGCGGCCCTGCCCAAGGATTCGGATGAAGAGATACGCGTGCTGACCTCGGCGATACGAGGCCTGACCGAGCGCCTGACCGATTTCGTCGAGCGGGAGCGGAATTTCACCCGGGATGCCAGTCACGAACTGCGCAGCCCCCTGACGGTGATCAAGATCGGAGCCAATATCCTGCTCAAGGACTCGGCGCTGGACGACCCGGCCCGGGAATCCGTGATCAGGATCAAGGACGCGGCCACGGACATGGAGGAGCTGACCGAAGCGTTCCTGCTGTTGGCCCGGGAGTCGGAGCAACAGCTGAACCAGGAATGGGTGTCGGTCAATCAGATCGTGGATCGGGAGGTCGAGCGGGCCAGGGTCGTCGCCCAGACCGGTCAGGTGGAGATCGAGGTCCGGCCGCAATCCAGCTTGTCTGTCGAAGCGCCTGAGAAAGTGCTGGCAAGTGTGATCGGAAATCTCCTGCGCAATGGCGTCTCCTATACCGATTCCGGCACGGTCGGCGTGACTATCGACACCGACTGCATCGTCATCGAAGACACAGGGCCGGGTATGGCACCGGAGGAAGTGGAGCAGGTGTTCAAGCCCTTCTACCGGGCCCAGCGCAGGCGCGGAGGTCACGGGGTCGGCCTGACCATCGTCAAGCGTCTGTCGGATCGCTTCGGCTGGCCGCTCCATATTGACAGCACGCCCGGGGCCGGCACCCGGGTCACGGTGCGGTTCCCTCATTCCCGCAGCGAGCCCGCGGTTCCAGCCTCCTAGTGCCGGCGGACCCGGGCGGGCTTACAATGCAGACCCGGATCCTGGCCAGGCCCCCGAGCCCGGCCAACCCGTGCCTATAATCCCCCATGCACTACGTCGAGCCCGTCTTCCGACCGCCATCCGAGGGCCGGTCGCTGATCCTCCAGGTCACCAACGGCTGTTCCTGGAATCGCTGCACGTTCTGCGAGATGTACACCCAGCCTCAGAAGCGCTTCCGCTTCAAGCCCCAGGACGACATCGATTCGGAGCTGGCTCGGGTCGCCGCGTCCGGTCTCCCGGTGCGCCGGATCTTCCTGGCCGACGGGGACGCCATGACCTTGTCGTACCGTCGCCTGAAGCTCATCCTCGAGAGCATCCGCAGACATCTGCCGGGGGTCGAGCGGATCTCGAGCTATTGCCTGCCCCGCAATCTCCTCCACAAGACCGTGGACGAACTGGCCGAACTGCGCGCCCTGGGACTGAGCCTGTTCTATGTGGGCTGTGAATCCGGCGACGACCTGGTCCTGGAGCGCGTGTCCAAGGGCGAGACCTACGCTTCCTCCCTGGCTGCCCTGCAGAAGATCAGCCAGGCCGGCTCGGACAGCTCGGTCATGATCCTCAACGGCATGGGCGGGCGCCGTTACAGCGAACAACATGCGGTCAACTCGGCGCGCCTGATGAACGAGGCCCAACCGAAGTATCTGGCCACGCTGGTGGTGAGCTTCCCGATGGGGGTCGACCGTTACCAGCAGGGGTTCGGCGGCGAGTTCGAGCCCCTGGACCAGCCCGGGCTGTTCCGGGAGAT
>JASFJM010000289.1:0-3069 GCA_050122055.1 Gammaproteobacteria bacterium
GGCGGGCCGCATCCGGGTCTTCGATAATCTGCCCGGCGTGACCAATCACGAGCTGTGGCTGGACATCAGCGCTCAGGTCAACGCCAACTCCGAGGGCGGTCTGCTGGGGATGGCTTTCCATCCCGATTGGCCGGCGGTCAAGGAAGTCTATCTGTCCTACACCGGCAACCCCGGGGGTCCGATGGAATCCGTGGTCTCGCGCTTCGTGGTCAATGACGACAGCAGCCTGCCGGTCGCCGCAACCGAGCAGCCGATCCTGACGGTCAACCAGGACTTCGACAATCATAACGGCGGCGATATTGCCTTCGGCCCCGATCGGTATCTCTACTTCGGGCTCGGCGACGGCGGCAGCGGCGGCGACCCCAACGAGCGCGCCCAGGACACCACCCGGCTGCTCGGGTCGTTCCTCCGGGTCGGGGTGCTGGGCGTGGCCTGGCCGTCTCCGGGCTACACCATCCCGCCGGACAATCCGTTTACCGGTAATCCCCCCTGCGGCCCCGGCGGCAACGCCCAGGACTGCCCCGAGATCTATGCCTGGGGTTTCCGCAACCCCTGGCGCTGGAGTTTCGACACGGTCACCGACGCCCTGTGGGCCGCCGACGTGGGCCAGAACCAGTGGGAAGAGGTGGACCTGGTGGAACTGGGCGGCAACTACGGCTGGGACTGTCGTGAAGGCGCCCACGACTTCGAACCCGGCAATTGTCCCGGCGGCGGGCTGGTGGAGCCGGTGGCCGAGTATGATCACAGCCTCGGCAATTCCATCACCGGCGGCTACGTGTATCGAGGGCCCGACGTCCCCGCCCTGGACGGCCGCTATGTGTTCGGCGACTTCGGTTCCGGCCGCCTGTGGGCCCTGCGCGATGACGGCCAGGGTGGGCTGGAGCCCGAGGAACTGCTGGACACCAATTTCAATATCTCGGCTTTCGGCGAGGATGCCGCCGGCGAGCTCTATTTCCTGCACTACGGTGGCGAAGTCCTGCGCATCGACGCCGCCGGCGGGCCCGTCCCCGACGGGGTCCCGGACAATCTGGTCGACACCGGCTGCGCCAATCCGGCCGATCCGACCGAGCCGGCCTCGGGTCTGATCCCCTACGGGGTGAATGCGCCGTTCTGGTCCGACGGCGCCGCCAAGGCGCGCTGGCTGGCGCTGCCGGATGCCGACACCATCACTATCCAGGCCGACGACGACTGGAACTTCCCGGCCGGGAGCGTGATCCGCAAGGATTTCTGGCTCGGCGGTCAGCTCATCGAGACCCGGCTGCTGATGCGTCATCCGGACGGTGTCTGGGCCGGCTACACCTACGAGTGGAATGATGCCGAGACCCAGGCGCTCCGTGTGCGCGGTGGCAAACTGCGCGACGTCAACGGCCAGAGCTGGATCTATCCCAGCGAGAGCCAGTGCATGGAATGCCATACAGCGGCCGCCGGCTTCGCTCTCGGACCGGAGACCGGCCAGCTCAATGGCGATCTGACTTACGCCAGCACCGGCCGGACCGCCAACCAGCTGGCGACCCTGGAGCATATCGGCGTGTTCAGCGCGCCCCTGCCGGCGCCGCCGGCCGCGCTGCCGAAGATCGCCGATCCCGCCGATCCCGGACAGCCCCTGGACGATCGGGCACGGGCCTATCTGCACACGAACTGCAGCCAGTGTCATCGGCCGGGCGGGCCGACGCCCTCGCCCATGGACTTTCGCGTGGACACGGCCCTGGCCGACACCAACGCCTGCGACCTGCCGCCGGAGAATGGCTTTGTCGGCATCCCCGGTGGCCGTCTCATCGACCCCGGTGACGCGAGCCGCTCGATCGTCGTGGAGCGGATGAACCGCCGGGATATCCACGGCATGCCACCCATCGGTTCCGCCCTGGTCGACGCCGATGGCGTGACGCTGAACAGCAACTGGATCGACAGTTTGAGCGGCTGCAATTAACCCGTGGGGGAGCCGTCTCCGGGCCGTCCCTGGCGGGGGATCTGACATGAGCGCCGGGGGCGTTCGCGCACCGACCGGAAAGAGCGGGGCGAGGGCCGGCCGGCCCGGCCCCTGTGGTACGGTCGGCCAATGAATCTCGAGGCCGAAGCCTTTGATGACGAGGCGGTCCCCTACGCGGGCCTGTCGCCGGAGCTCGTCATCGACGCCGTGGAGGCGGCGGGCTTCCGCTGCGACGGGCGCCAATTGGCTCTGAACAGCTACGAGAACCGCGTCTACCAGGTCGGCATCGAGGACAAGCGGCCGGTGGTGGTGAAGTTCTATCGACCGGGCCGCTGGAGCGACGAAGCGATCATCGAGGAACACGGGTTTGCCCTCGAGCTGGCCGAGGCGGAGATCCCGGTCGTGGCGCCCCTGGATACCGGCGCCGGCACGCTGATGGAATACGAGGGATACCGCTACGCGGTGTTCGAATCCTGCGGCGGCCGCTGGCCGGAGCTGGGGACCGAGGAAGACCGGCGAGCGGTGGGTCGTTTCCTGGGCCGGATCCACATGGTGGGCGGGCGGAGTGCATTCCGCCATCGTCTGGCCATCGACCCGGAGCGGCTGGGCGACGATTCACGGGACTGGCTGCTGGATCAGGGCTGGCTGCCCCCGCACCTGGAAGAGGCCTACGACAGTCTCACCGCCGCGCTGATGGAGGCCGTCCATGCCCGCTTCGATGCGGCCGGTGACTATCACGAGCTCCGCATCCACGGGGATTGCCATCCCGGCAACATCCTGTGGACCGAAAGCGGCGCCCATTTTGTGGATCTGGACGACTGTGTCACGGGCCCGGCGGTACAGGATCTGTGGATGCTGCTGTCCGGCGAGGAAGACGAGCAGCGTTTACAACTCGCCGATATTCTGGAAGGCTACGAATCGTTTTCGCGCTTCGATCCGCGGGAGTTGTGGCTGATCGAGGCGTTGCGGACGTTGCGGATCATCCACTACAGCGCCTGGCTGGCCCGGCGCTGGGAAGACCCGGCGTTCCCCCGGGCTTTCCCCTGGTTCGGCGAAAACCGTTACTGGGAAGATCATGTGCTGGCATTGCGGGAGCAGGCCTCGGCGCTGCAGGAACCGCCTTTGCAGCCATGATGTGCTTG
>JASFJM010000290.1:0-3067 GCA_050122055.1 Gammaproteobacteria bacterium
CCACGCCCAGACGGAGAACATCCGCATCGTCAACATGTCCCTGGGTAAGGCGGTGACCGAAAGTGCCGCCACCGATCCCCTGGTGATGGCCGTCGAGCAGGTCTGGGATGCCGGCATCGTGGTGATCGCCTCGGCCGGCAACTACGGCCGCGACGGCAACATGACCATAACGAGCCCCGGTATATCGCCAAAGATCATCACCGTCGGCTCGCTGACGGACAAGGGCACCGGCAACGACTACAGCGATGACTTCGTCTCCACCTTCTCATCCATGGGCCCGACCCTGATCGACCATTATCTGAAGCCGGACCTGCTGGCGCCGGGCAACCGCCTGGTCGCGCCGATGCCGGCCAAGGCGAAGATGCGTGCCGATCTGCCGGAGCGGGCACCGGCCTGCGGCGCAGGCTGCAGCAGCCGCTATCTGGAGATATCCGGGACCAGCATGGCCGCGGGCGTGGTATCCGGCGCCGCCGCCCTCATGCTGACCCGGGACCCGGCCCTCACCCCGGCCACGGTCAAGGCCCGGCTGATGCGCTCGGCGCGCAAGATCGACGGCGATGCCACAGCCGCCGGCGCCGGCGTGCTCGATGTGGAGGCGGCGCTTGCCGAGACCGGCCACGTCGCCGGAGAAGCCCTGTCTCCGAAGATGGTCCGCTCCGAAGCCGATGCCGGCATCCTGATCCAGGACACGACCCAACTGTGGGGCGACGACGCCTGGTCGGCCGCCTACATCTGGACCGACGGCTATATCTGGACCGACGGTTATGTCTGGACGGACGGCTACATCTGGACTGACGCCTATATCTGGACGGACGGCTATATCTGGACCGATGGTTATATCTGGACCGACGGCTACATCTGGACGGATGCAGTGAGAGACCTGGATCCGCTCCACGGAGCCGGTGCCCAGAGCAGCTTGCTCAACGACGACTGAAGACGAGGAGTCGTCGGAACCGCGTGGCGCCCCCGCTGGTCGGGGGCCTGCCATTTATGGGTGAAGTCCCGGCCTTGTACCCGGCCCCGGGGCGCCTTGGACCGCATCCCCCTGACGGCTGAGGCCGCCGCCCCGCTGTGGCAGAACGTCCGGGCCCACCGGTCGCTTGCGATCTGAATCCGCGAGCCTCCCTGGGGCGATCAAACGCATCGGTTCCGGCCCATTTAACCGCGGAATTATGTGATCCAGGTCTCATTGTTGCGGTGTGCAACGCCGGCTCCGACACGCCGTGGAACGGGCCCCGTGGGCTCTAATTAGGTCCAGAGAATCAGATTTGAAACCGAAATCCAGGAACCGGAGCAAGCTCATGGTTGAGAAGAATCGAAACGCTGGTTACGCAGGACTCGCTTTGGCAGCGCTGGCCCTGGCCGGCGTGATCCATCTGGCGACCATGCCCACCGATCAGGCGGCAGACGTACGCACCAGTTACATCATCCAGGGCAAGAGCCTCGAAACAGTCAAGGCGCTGGTAGCCCGGCAGGGTGGCAGCGTCACCCATGAACTGGGCATCATCAACGCAGTGGCGGCCGAGCTGACCTCTCGCCAGGCGGCCGGGCTCCGTGACCACGACACGGTCCGCAAGGTTTACGGCAACGGCACGGTTCAAACCGCCGGCAAACCGATCAAGGATGGCGGCGGCAATGGCGGCGGTGGCGGCGGTACAGCGACCAACAGCGTCATGGACACCTTTTATGCGACGGTGGTCAATGCCGACGACGTGCACGCCATGGGTATCACCGGCGAGGGTATCGGCATCGCCGTGCTGGACACCGGACTGTGGAAGCATAACGGCATCAAGTACGACGCGGCCGGCCAGACCCGGATAAAGTCCGTCTACGACGCGATCAATGGCGAAGAGCCCGAAGTCAATTCCGGCGACGATCCTGCCGGTCACGGCACCCACGTGGCCTCCGTCGCGGTCTCCAGCCTGCAGACTGACGCGGGTCTTTATAACGGTATCGCCCCGGGAGCACAGCTCATCTCCGTCCAGGCCTTCGATGAGAATGGCCAGGGCACCTATGCTGACGTCATCCGCGCCATCGACTGGGTCGTGCGCCAGCGTAAGAAGCTTCGCATCAAGATTCTGAACCTGTCGTTCAGCGCCGAGCCGCGCTCCCACTACTGGGACGATCCCATCAACCAGGCGGTGATGGTGGCCTGGCAGAACGAGGTCTTCGTGGTCGCGGCCGCCGGCAACCGGGGCCCCGGCTCCATGACCATCGGCGTGCCCGGCAACGTGCCCTACGTGATGACAGTGGGCGCCATGACCGACAACTACACGCCGGCCGACGGCGCCGACGACAAGCTGGCCACCTTCTCCTCGGCCGGTCCCACCTACGAGGGCTTCGTCAAACCCGAGGTGGTGGCCCCCGGCGGACACATGAAGGGACTGGTGCAGGGCAATTCGACCCTGGCGACCACCTACCCTGAGTTCTACGCCTCCGCTATGTACTTCGAGATGTCCGGCACGTCCCAGGCGACGGCGGTGGTCTCCGGTATCGCTGCCCTGGCCCTGCAGGCCGAGGCCTGGCGCTCCGTGGACGAACTCAAGTGCAAGATCATGTCGGCGGCGAAGCCGGCGGTGAACCCGGACGGCACCCTGGCCTACAGCATCTTCCAGCAGGGCGCGGGCCTGGTGGACGCCTATTCGGCAGTCATGAATCAGACGGTGGACTGCGCCAACCGCGGCCTGCACATCGACAACGACATCGACGGCTATCAGCACTTCGGCGGCCGCGCCAACCAGAACCCGGACGGCAGCTACTACCTGATGGGCATGGACGGCTATATCTGGACCGATGGCGGCGTCGGCACCGGTGGCTATATCTGGACCGACGGGTACATCTGGACCGACGGCTATGTCTGGACCGATTCCTATCTCTGGACCGACGGCTCGGTCAACGCCAATGGGTACGTCTGGACCGACGGTTACATCTGGACCGACGGCTACGTATGGACTGACAGCAATGTCCAGATGGACGGCTATATCTGGACCGACGCCCTGACCGAAATGGCCACCATGAGCAGCTGGGTGGATCCGGAATAGAGCTGGTGGGCCTGGATTTCAGCAGG
>JASFJM010000291.1:0-3017 GCA_050122055.1 Gammaproteobacteria bacterium
GGTGCATGATCGACAGCACCGAAGAGATCTGCGGCCGATAGATCTGAAGATGGGGAGACAGGGGCCGGTTGCCTGCTGCCATGGGCAGATTCCTCCGAGAAGGCTCAATTTGGTGCTGTCGCCCCGGCGTCACTGGCCGGGAAACAGGTTTCGCGGATCATCAGAAGTCGATGCAGCGGCCGTTCTTCTCCCAGTCACCGTACCGGGTCGGATCGGGACCGTCGCGCCCGCCGATCTCCCTCGGCCTCGGGTGTTCCGATAGCCCTGTTTCGGCCTCCGGGGCCGGATCAGGATCGTCGGATGCCGGATTGGAGACCGTTTTCACGCGAGCTGACTTGTCGTCTTCTGGTTGCATAGCATCAATTTTGCCAGACGCGGGATCGAGACTCCACTAGAGATTTGCCGCGACACCCATACCGCGGACCCTTTGCCGCGACCCTTTTGCCGCGGACCCGGGGACTGGCGCACGGACTCGGACCTGGCATAGCATGCGGATCGCCTGCACATGCACGCGTCAGCGGTTAAACGGGAACGCCCCTGCCATGCCGAGTCTTGCCCACCTGCCGGACTATGTCTGCCTGGACGTCTCGGGGGACGACGCCCCCTCCTTTCTCCAGGGCCAGCTCAGCAGCGACCTGAACGCCCGGGAAGCGGCTGAGGGTCAGCTGTCCAGTTTCAGCACCGGGAAGGGTCGGGTACTGGCCATGCCGCGGGTGCTCAGGACCGGCACGTCCTTTCGCCTGGTGCTGCCGGCCGAAATCAGCGACGCCTTCGCCGCGGACCTGAGTCGGTTCATCCTGCGTGCCAGGGTCCGGATCTCCGTTTTGCCGACGCGGATCTGCGGCCTGATGACCGCCGGATCGTCACCGGCGGCGGCCCCCGGCGGATGGGTGTTGGCGCTGCCAGGCCCGTCTCCGAGCCTGTGGATCGCCATCGATCCGGATCTGGACCGCTCGACACCGCCGGGAGACGAGTGGCAGGAAGTCTCCCGGGACGAGTGGGAGCGGATCGAGGTGGAGGCGGGGATCCCCGAAATATTCGAGGCGACCCGCGATCGATTCGTCGCCCAGATGATCAACCTGGACCTGCTGGGCGGCGTCAGTTTCACCAAGGGCTGCTACGTCGGCCAGGAGATCATCGCCCGGGCTCATCATCTGGGGCGGATCAAGCGCCGCATGGGGCTGTTCCGTTGCGCGGCGGCGGCTGCGGCGCCGGGACAGGCTGTATGGGCGGCCGACCGCCAGGTCGGTACGGTGGTCCGGTCGGCGGCCGATGGTCATGGAGAGCGCCTGCTGCTGGCCTCCGTCCCGTCCGGGGCAGGGTCCTGCACACTCGGGGAAGACGGACCTGCATTGCAGCCACTCGCCCTGCCCTATCCGGTGCCGGAGCCGGCTGCGAAGGCTTAATCCGCGGAATCCGCGATGCCCTGCTCGGGGCGAAGATGGGGGAACAGCAGCACGTCACGGATCGACGGCGAATCGGTGAACAGCATCGCCAGCCGATCGACACCGACGCCCAGGCCACCCGCGGGTGGCAGCCCGTATTCCAGCGCCCGCACGTAGTCGGCGTCGTAGAACATCGCCTCCTCGTCACCCTGGGTCTTGCGCTCGGCCTGGGCCCGGAAACGCTCAGCCTGTTCCTCGGCGTCATTGAGTTCGGAGAAGCCGTTGGCGATCTCGCGCCCGCCGATAAATAGCTCGAAGCGGTCGGTGATGAACGGGTCGGCGTCGTTCAGGCGCGCCAGCGGCGATACCTCGGCCGGATAAGCGGTGATGAAGGTCGGTTGCTGCAGCTTGCTCTCCACGGTGTGGTCGAACAGATCCGTCTGCAGTCTGCCTGCCCCCGCATTGGCATCCACATCGTGACCCCGGCTGCTAAGGGCCTCGCTCAGATAAGCGACCTCACGAAGCCGGGCCGGGTCCAGATCGGGATTGAATTCGGCCAGCGCCTGCTCGAGCGGAAGGCGCGGGAAGCCTGGGTCGAGATCGAAGGTCTGGCCCTGATAGCTGAGCTCCGTGCCGCCGAGCACGCAACGGGCCATGGTCCGCACCATGTCCTCGGTGAGATCCATCATGTCATCGCAGTCGGCGAACGCCCAGTAGACCTCGAGCATGGTGAACTCGGGATTGTGGCGCGTCGAAAGGCCCTCGTTGCGGAAGTTGCGGTTGATCTCGTAGACCCGCTCGAGTCCTCCGACCACCAGCCGCTTCAGATACAGCTCCGGCGCGATGCGCAGATACATCTCCAGGTCCAGCGCGTTGTGGTGAGTGACGAAGGGCCGGGCGTTGGCGCCGCCGGGCACCGCCTGCATCATCGGCGTCTCCACTTCCAGGAATTTGCGGGCGTCCAGGTATTCCCGCATAAAGCTGATCATCTCGCTGCGCAGACGGAACACCCGCCGGGTTTCCGGATTCATGATCAGATCCACATAGCGCTGCCGGTACCGAGTCTCCTGATCGGTCAGGCCGTGAAACTTCTCGGGCAGCGGACGCAGCGACTTGGTCAGCAGGACCAGTCGTTCGGCGCGCACCGAGAGCTCGCCGGTGCGGGTCTTGAACAACGTCCCCTCGGCGCCGAGGATGTCGCCAAGATCCCAGCCCTTGAACTGCTTGTAGACGCCGTCCGGCAGCGCGTCCCGGGCCAGGAAAAGCTGGATATCGCCGCTGACATCGCGCAGACGGGCGAAGCTGGCTTTGCCCATCACCCGCTTCGCCAGCATCCGCCCGGCGACGGCGACCCGGACCGCGGCCTGCTCCAGCTTGTCGCCGTCCCAGTCGTCGTAAGTCCCGTGCAGATCCGCCGCTTCGGCGTTCTTGCGGAAATCATTCGGGAACGCACTCCCCCGCTCCCGCAGCTCGGTCAGCTTGCGACGCCGCTCGGCTATCAGTCTGTTCTCGTCATGATCTTGCATCGGTTGTCCCCGGCGCCTGCCCGGCGGCAGCTATAAGCCCTGCTTGAGGCTGGCCTCAATAAAAACATCCAGGCCACCATCCAGAACCGCCTGGGTATTGCCCACT